>JAZRQQ010000044.1:0-56244 GCA_045649935.1 Acutalibacteraceae bacterium
TTGCATATATATTTACTATTGTAAAAATTTATATTTAATGATATAATTATTCTATATGACAAATCGGAGGGAAAGAAATGATTTCAGTTGCACTTGCTGCTTATAAAGGTGAAAAATATATCGAAGCACAGATACGTTCAATTTTACCTCAGCTTTCCTATGAAGATGAAATCATCGTCTCCGATGACCGACCGGGCGGAATGACGGAAAAAATAGTCAGAAGACTTTCTCAGGAGGACAGCCGTGTACGCTGGGTTGAGGGGAAAAGCAAGGGCGTTGTTGCTAATTTTGTCAATGCTATAAGATATTGCAAGGGCGATAAGATTTTTCTCTGTGACCAGGATGATATCTGGCTCCCGGACAAGGTAAAAAGAGTTATGGAGGCCTTTGACGAGGGATATGATTTAGTTCTTCATAATGCTTACGTCACTGACGGAGATCTCAATATTACCGATTACTCGTTTTTTGAAAAAAGAGGCAGTAAGAAAGGTGTTATCCGTAATATTTTTAAAAATTCCTATATGGGATGCTGTATGGCTTTTGACCGTAAGCTTCTTAAAAAGATTATGCCTATGCCGAAGAGTATACCTATGCACGATCAGTGGATAGGCATTTTAGGAGAAATATACGGCAAGGTAAAATTTATAGATTTACCTCTTATCTACTACCGTGTTCACGGTGGTAATGTAACGGGAGGAGAAACCACCCTTGCACAGAAGGTGGCATGGAGAAGATACCTCATTCTGAAGCTTTATAAAAGAGTGATACTCAGAAAGTAAGGAGACGGTACAATGGAAAATTACACAGTAAGCGGCTGCATAGTAACCTATAACAGCAAAAATAAAATTTCTGAAACAATTTCCTCAGTTCTTGAAATGACTAAGGGAGTCGATTTTACTCTCTATGTTGTTGATAATGCGTCCACTGACGGTACTGCAGAGTTCATAAAAGAGAAATTTCCTGAGGTGGTTGTTATTGAGCCGAAAAGCAATGACGGCTTCGGTGCAGGCCATAACAAGATTATCCCCGTTCTTACCTCTAAGTATCACGTTGTAATCAATCCCGATATCCTTCTTAAAGAGGATGTAATCACGGAGCTTTGCCGTTATGCGGATAAGGACGAAGAAATCGGTCTTCTTTCACCGGATATCCGTTTTGAGGACGGAACAAAGCAGCTTCTTGCCAAGAGAAATCCCACGGTGAGATATCTGGGTGCACATCGTCTTTACAATAAAGCTAAGGCACCTACAAAGCTTATGACGGAATACTGTATGCTCGATATGCCTGATGATGAGCCATATGCAATAACCAATGCAACGGGATGCTTTATGTTCTTCAGAACAGAGGTGTTCAGGGAGCTTGGCGGATTTGATGAAAGATTCTTTATGTATCTTGAAGATTGTGATATTACAAGAAGAACGGCAAAAAAATATAAGGCTCTTTACTATCCTATGGCTACGGTTTACCACCTTTGGGAAAGAGAAAGCAAGAAAAATAAAAAGCTTCTTATTATACACATTCAGTCAATACTCAAATATTTCTTTAAGTGGGGCATTAAGTTTTAAAATGAAAAAGCTACTTTACAATATATATGCTTTGCTCTTTAATATAAGCGCCCTTCTTTTTAAGGTGAAAGAGGACCGTATTGCTTTTATTTCAATGCATAACGAGAATTTCAAGGACTCTCTCGGCTGCGTTTACGAATATCTGAAAAAAGAAGGTAAATACAGCTTTGTACTCATTACAAGAGAAGACCTTTCTGTTAAAAAGCCACTTAGTGTTATCGGATTTTTCCTTAATAAATCAAGGCTTCTTGCAACGAGCAGATATGTTTTTCTCAATGATAATTTTATGCCTATGGGCAAGCTGAATTTCAGAAAAGAGACTGTTGTAACTCAGCTGTGGCACGGTGAGGGAGCTTTTAAAAAGTTCGGTCTTGATATTCCTCAGAACGAGGATTTAAGAAAAAGGGAGATTGCGGGAAACCGTAAGCTTACCTATGTTGTCTGCTCATCGGAGGGGGTAAGAGATGTTTATGCTTCTGCCTTCGGTGTTGAAAAAGAAAAGGTTTTACCACTCGGCTCACCAAGGCTTGATTATCTTCTGAAGGAAGAAAACGCAAGGAACGCAAGAGAAAAAATCGAAAAGCTCTATCCTCAGACAAAGGGCAGAAAAATAATTCTCTATGCACCTACATTCCGTGATGACGCAGACAGAGACAAGACTCTTCTTGACGGCTTTGAGCCTGAAAAATTACTCTCTGCTTTAGGGGAGGAGTATGTTCTTTTCTTAAAGCTTCACCCTCAGGTTCATTCTGCAGCAGCAGATTTTGACTGCTGTGAAAACGTGACGGATTACGATGATGTCAGAGAGCTTGTTCTGGCTTCGGATATTCTTATTACGGATTATTCCTCAATATGTATGGATTTCTGTGCCCTCGGAAAAAAGATAGTTTTCTACTGTCCCGACCTTGAATGGTACAGTGAAAGAAGAGGCTTTTATTTTGATTATAAGAAGTCTGTTCCCGGTGAAATCTGTGAATCCTTTGAGGAGCTTGCTGATAAAATAAAAATGTCTTCTGACGGAGAAAGAAGCAGAAAATTCAAAGAAACAAATTTCGGCTTTTCCGATACCGATAATGCAAAAAGAGTGGCCGGATACATAATAAAATAAAAGGAGAAAAATTATGAAATTACCCTCATATCCTATCTGTACAATTGACCCCCATTTCAGCATCTGGTCAAGAGCTGATGCAATCAATGAGGCTGACACATACCTCTGGTGCGGTATAAAAAAGAGAATTGAAGGTACCGTTTCCTTTGACGGAAAAAGCTATGTTTTCTTAGGCAATGGTAAAGGTGAAAAAATAAAGCAGACCAATGTATCTGTTACTCCTTGTGTAAGTGAGTACACTTTTGAAAACAGTGAGTTTACTCTCATTTTACGCACATGGACTCCTTTCCTTTTTGATGATTTACACATTCTTTCTGTGCCTGTGGCTTATTTCGACTTTGAGATTTCCGCAAAGGACGGAAAAGAACATAAGACAGAAATTTCACTTACTGCAAATGATGAGCTCTGCCGCGGTAAGAGAAAGGCGCAGATTACAAAATACACCGATTCTTATGAAGGCTTAAAAATGGTTAAAATGGGTCTTACTAAGCAGAAGCCCCTTAATGATTCAGGTGATACTTATGCAGCTGACTGGGGCTACGTATATCTTGCAGGTGGTAAGGTAGCCGCAGTGAAGGACGGTATAAACGTAAGTGAAGAAAAGAAAGGTAAAAAGACCGTATTTTCTTTTGTCATTGCTTATGATGATGTGTATTCTATCAACTATTTCGGGCAGATGCTCAAGGGCTTATGGACTGAAAAATTTGAAGATATAGGTGCTGCAATTAAATTTGCACTTGATGAAAGAGAAAGTCTTTTTGACAGAATAAGAGCACAGGAAAAGATGATTCTTGCTGACAGTGAAAAGTACGGTGAAAGCTATCAGAAGATTCTCTCTGCTTCCGTAAGGCAGGTTATGGCTGCACATAAGCTTGTAAGAAGTAATGAGGGTGAGCTTCTCTATCTTTCAAAGGAATGTCATTCCAACGGCTGTATCAATACCGTTGACGTTTCTTATCCTGCAATGCCTATGTATCTTCTCTACTGTCCCGAGCTTATAAAGGCAATGCTTGTAGGTATATTCCGCTTTGCATCAATGCCTGTATGGACTCATGAGTTTGCACCTCACGATATCGGCAGATATCCTCTTGCCTGCGGTCAGGTTTACGCTCTTGCAATCAACCATCATATTATTCCTCACAAGATAAGCTACAATAAAATTTACAAGCTTCCGCCCAAATGGCTCTATATGCCTGATTTCCAGATGCCTGTTGAAGAGTGCGGAAATATGATTATTCTGAGTTACAACTATTATCTTGCTTCGGGTGATAAGTCTCTTCTCAGTGAGAATTTTGAAAATCTTGAAAAATGGGCAGGCTATCTTAAGAAGGTGGGCGTTGTTCTTTCAAGAGAGCTTTGCACTGATGACTTTGCCGGTCACAGTACAAAAAATGTAAATCTTGCAATCAAGGGTATTATGGGACTTGCATGCTTCGGTAAAATTTGTGATATTCTCGGTAAGGACAATCCCTATACTGCTCTTTCAAAGGAATATGCAGATAAGCTTGTGGCTGAATGTAATACAGACAAGGACTATCTGCCCTTCAGCATCGGTAAGAATGAGACATGGAGTCTTAAATACAATCTTGTATGGGATAAGATTTTAGGCTTCTCACTCTTTGATGAAAAGCTCTATAAGGGTGAAAGTGAAAAGTACCGTCAGGAGTTCAACACCTACGGTGTACCTCTTGATCACAGAAAGACCTTTACCAAGACTGACTGGATGCTCTGGGCTGCATGCCTTGATGATACCGATGAAAACATCAGACTTTTCTCTGACGGAATCGTAAAATATCTTGCCGACACCAAGGACAGAAACTGCTTCAGTGACTGGATTGAAACCAAGGAGGCTAAGCAGAGTGGCTTTGACCACCGTACTGTTCAGGCAGGATTATGGATGCCTGTTCTTATGGATAAGCTGATGGGTAAATAAAAAGCCTGCAGAAAAGGTTACTTCATATATGTACAAAAGAGGCGCTTAGTGCGCCTCTTTTTTGTTTTAATGTTTCAGCGGCAGAATACATGTCTTCCTATAGTTGTAATGACGGGGCGCGAGTGCATAAAGCTGTTGTTAGTTTTTGCGGGGTTATAATAATAGATTGCTCCTCCGCTCGGATCCCATCCGTTGATACAGTCCCTTGCTGCTTTCAGAGATGTTGAATTAGGAGCAACACTCCAGTTGCTGTCGTTGACACAGGAGAAAGCACCCTTCTGATATATAACACCGGCAATTGTATCGGGAAATGATGAATGGCTTACTCTGTTAAGAACAACTGCTCCTACGGCAACCTGACCTGTGTAGCTTTCTCCACGGGCCTCGGCAGCAATAAGCTTTGCAAGAAGGTTTATATCACTGCTGCTGTATCCTCCCGAAGCTCCGCCTGAAGATGAGGAAAGACCGAGAAATTTAAGTGTCTTCGGACCTGCGATACCGTCAGCTGTAATTCCGCAGTTTTTCTGAAAAGCTTTGACGGCTTTTTGTGTGCCCGTTCCGTAAATTCCGTCTACCGAGCCCTTGTAATATCCGAGCTCTTTTAGTTTTTTCTGCACCTGACGTACTTCGTCTCCACGGGAGCCGAGCTTTGAAAGAGTGTAAACGGAGCTGTTACTTTCTTTTTCTATATAGCCGGCAAAAATTGTAAGGGTAAGAACTAAAAGAAGAATAATTGCAATCCGATAGGCTCTGTAGGCCTTATCATTTTTTACCATAAAATATCACGCTTTCCTTTTATGTTGCTTTTCTGTATTTTTTCACAGAATATGACAAATATACATTATCTGTTGACAGCAAGGAGAGCCGTTGGTATAATTTAGTAAAGTAACTCTGAAAGAGGTTTTTGAAATGGATAAAAGAAAGCTTGTACCTGTAATTGCAGTCTGTCTGGCAGTGGCAATTACAGTAGTTGTTATTTATTTTATGCCCGGAATAAAAATGAATATCAATTCAAGAAGATACACTCTTACGGATGTAGATTTGTCTGCACGTGCTGACAGAATATATTTTCTTAATACGGGCGGAGCCGATGCCATTCTTATTGAAAGTGACGGTAAGTTTGCTCTTGTGGACGCAGCGGAGGACAGTGACAACCCCAGAGGCTTTAAAGATCTTGAATTCGAAGGCACTGAGGATTATGTTGTCGATTGCGTAAAGAAAATCGCAGGTAACGAAGAGGGAAAAGCAGAGCTTGAATTTGTTCTCGGTACTCATAGCCACTCTGACCATATCGGCGGCTTTGATACACTTATTCTTGATGAAGATATTACGGTAAAAAAGGCTTATCTTAAGGAATATGACGAGGCCGGAATACGTGAATATGAAATCGAAAAATGGGATAACAAAGAAGTTTATGAGCAGATGCTTTCTGCATGTGAAAAAAGGGGAGTGCCTGTTATAAGCGATATCTCAGAGGAACCCTTCACCTTCGGTAATTTTACAATGAAATTCTGCAACACTGCCGCAACAGAGTCGGCTGAACCTGTAGGCGAAAACGAAAACGCAGTCGGCTTGCTTATTGAAAAGAACGGTGTAAAAGCCTTCCTTGCCGCAGATATAAACAACCTTGACGGTGACGAGGACAGACTTGCAACGGAAATTGGTAAGACAGACTTACTTAAGGTAGGTCATCACGGCTATGACAATTCCACAACGGAGAACTTCATAAAGGCACTGTCTCCCGATATTGCAGTTGTCACTAATAATAAGGGACGTATGAGCCGTACACCGCTTAAAAATCTCTGCAGTGTAAATGCGGCAATCTATGAAACGGGCAGATACAACGGTGTTGTTGCCGAATTCACCGAAGAGGGAATAGTACTCTATAAAAATATATAAATGCGTAAATATGTAGGGCGGTCTTACTCAGACCGCCTTTTATTTTATAATAGCCTGAAAAAATAATGTGCAACAATCGTTAAACCGTGTTGCACATTTTTAATTAACGGGAGCTCATTATCTCTTAAGCGGTTCTCCCGTTTTAGCATTGATGATATTATTAAAAACAGAAATATGAGTTGTAGAAATAAACTTATCGAGATGGAGCGAGCCGAAATACCAGTGTCTGAATTCACAGATACGGCTTACGTCTTCAAGATAGGTGTTAATAGCTGTAATGCTTGCGTCTGAGCCTGTCTGCAGAAGAAGAAAGTCCTTGATTTTTGCAGGCGGCTCATGGGTGATGACAAGGTCAACCTTGCCGTCATATTTCTGAAGGTTGTCAACACCCTCCATAAGCTCGTCTCTTGTGGGAATTTCCATATCTGACCAGGTGTTCATTTCGAAGCGTATATCAATATCGGGACTTTCTCCGCCGCCCATTGTAAATATCTTAGTTCCTTCAATATTGAAGACCTGACCTCGCATCAGGTGGAAGATATTAGCTGCAATATGATGTACCTTACCGCCGTTCCATTTTTTGATTTTAAGCTTTGAAAGCATATCGAAGTTTTCGTGGGTGCCGTCGACGAAGCAGATATTATATTTCTTCTTGCTGAGCTTTTTGAGAACACTCATTTCTTCCTTTGAGCCGTTCCATAAAAAGCCGAAATCACCGCACACAATAAGGGTATCGCCTCGGTTGAGTTTTTTAAGTCTGGGATCATCAAAACGGGAGGCTATACCGTGAGTATCACCTGTGACATAAATCATATATTTATACCTTGCGCCCTTGCCGGACAGTCCTTTCTTTTAAATGTTGAATATATTTTAAAGATTTGTATATTTAACGGAAAAGTATGTACTTTTCTTCTCAGCTTTGATATAATGTAAGATGTATAAGTATTCTATCATATCTTTTGATATATTGCAAACATAAAAGGAAAATTTCAAAAAATTACTTATGAGGTGTTAAAATGAAAAGAGCTTCAGCTTTGATTATGACGTTAATTATGATTTTGGGTCTTAGTGTTACTGCCGGTGCGGTTTTTGATTCGGGCACGGTTACGGCTAAGCTTGAATCTGATGTTTACTATATGGAAAGTCTTGATGAGGACACTGCCTTTTTTGACAGAAACTCCTCTAAAAAGGTTCCTGCCGCTGCCTTTGTGAAAATTATTGCGGCAATCACTGCTATTGAAAAATGGCCCGACCTTGACGAAAGTGTTGAGATTACAGGCAAAAGTCTGTCTCTGATTGAATACGGATACGGTATAAGGACTGCTCTTTATAAGGCCGGTGAAAAGGTGACTAAAAGAGAGCTTGTTGACTGTCTTGTGATTTACAGTGCAAACGATGCGGCAAGTATTATCGGCTATGAGATTTCCGGCTCCCTTGAAGGCTTTATCAAAGAGATGCAGGCAACTGCCGACAAAATCGGATGTACCTCAACGGTTATAAAAAATATTCACGGCTTTGATGAGGACGGACAGTATACTACAGCCAAGGACATAGCCAAAATAATAAAATATGCTATGAATTATCCTGTATTTGTTGAGGCATTTTCTGCTTCCTCAGTTACACTCAAGGCTACGGAGCTCAATAAAGAGAGAACATATAACGCAAGCAACAAAATGATAAATTCTACTATTTCTGATTACTATCACAGCTCAGTAACAGGTGGTAAGCAGACATCAACTGACCTTGCAGGTGAATGTATTGCCGTTGTTTCATCCAAGGACGGATATTCATATCTTGCAATTGTTTTAGGCGGTAAGCTCAAGGATATCGACAAAGACGGCGTTGACGAAAATACCTGTATGACTGATGCAAAAAGAATGCTCAACTGGGTATATGAGAATATCAGATACAGAGTTATTGCTTCCCCGAATCAGAAGGTTGCTGTTGTGAATGTTTCTTCCGGTAAAGGAACAGATACTTTGAGACTTGTTCCGGAAAAGGAAACCTCTGCTCTTGTTCCTTCAAATGCTACAACTGCTTCTGTTCTTTTTGAGATTATTGAAGGAACTGTACCTGAAACCGTAAAGGCACCCGTAAAGAAGGGTGATGTAATCGGTCAGGCTAATATTCTCTATGCGGGACAGATTCTTGCTAAAGTAAATCTTGTAGCTGCCGAGGATATTTCCTTAAGCTTTATCGGATTTATAATGACGGGAATCAGAGCAATAATGACCTCAACAGTATTTATTGTTCTTGTTGCAGTTCTTGCCATAGGCTGTACAGGCTATCTTGTAATAAGCTATAATGCATACAAGAAAAGAGAAAGACAGAAAAAAGCAATTCAGGCAAGAATAAAGAGAAAGCAGGAACAGAACAGAAAGCTTTCTGAGATTAAAAAGAAATAAAAAAGCTGAGGGCTTTATCTTATGGGTATATCTGCTCATAAAAAGGAAGGATTGATGTAATGAAGAAATTGCTGAAAAATGTAATTGTCTTGATATATATACTCGCTGCCGTATGCATATTCGCTGTCAGCACATCGGCTGCTGACGACGGACAGTGGATTACTGCGTGGAGTACGCGAATTACTGAGCTTGCTCTTGACCGTTACGAGAATATAAAGGTCACTGTAGGTGATATTACTGCAAGAACGGTAATTACTCCTACTGCTTCGGGCAAAAGCGTAAGAATCAAATTTTCCAATCTTTACGGAAAAAAGGATCTTACCATAAAGGCTGCAACTCTTGCAAGAAGCACAGGTGTATCTTCTGTTGACAAGAGCTCATTTGCTACTCTTACTTTCTCAGGAAAAACTAGTGTAACTATTCCGGCGGGTAAGGAGATATACTGTGACAGTGTAAAATTCAGTGTAGCTGCAGGTGAAGACATTGCCGTCAGCATTTATATCAAGGATTTTTCTGATATAAAGAGTGCCGGTCTTTCCGGTGCTACTACCTATATTTCCACAGCCAGGGGCAATAAAACAAAAGAAGAGGATCTTCATATTCTCAGTAACGGTGATATGGAAGCCGGACTCAAAAATGCTCTTGACGACCTTTTCGGATATATAATTGACGACGGCTTTCTTGAGGTTGACCTTTCCTACAGCTTTATAAAGGTTGTTCCGATTATTTCCGATGTAGAGGTGCTAAATCCCAATGATAAGGCATATTCTGTTGTGGTTATCGGTGACTCAACTGTTGCCAACGAGTTTCCGAGATATCTTGCCGAGGAAATTCACGATAAGGGTATAACGGATATCGGTATTGCAGCTAAGGGCGTTTTCGGTAATCAGCTTTTGCATGACGGTGTCGGCTACGGCTCGCTTATTTTCGGTAAGTCTCTTATTTCAAGAATGAGAAGAGATATTATCGGTGAGGACGGACTGAATTTTACTAACGTAAAATATGTAATTGTTAAAATCGGTGCTAACGATATTATTCATCCCGTATGTAAAGAAATTCTGGAAAACAAAGAATATTCTGATTTCAGACAGCCTACGGCTCAGGATCTTATAGACGGCTATAAAGAATTTTTTGATTTCTGCCATCAGAACGGCATAAAGGTAATTGCTGCAAGTATTACGCAGTGGAAGAATACAGAAAGAGATTATTTCGGTACGGGTGTGCAGTATGACAGAACGGAAAAAGAGTTTAAGGCTGACTGGAAAATCGCTCAGACGGTAAACAAATGGCTTTCCACTACTGCGGTAAGTGAAGGATACTGTGACGGATATATTGACTATGTGGATATTTCTAAAAATCCCGCTGACCCTGATGCTTTCCTCAGCGAGTATACATCAGACGGTATTCATCCTACAGAAAAGCTTCAGAAAATATGGGCAGAAAAATTCCCGCTCAAGCTTCTCGGTGTAACCAGAAGAACTGACGGCATATCTCTTTCAAAGTCATCGGCTACTCTTTACAAAGGAAAAACAGTCAGACTCAAGGCTACCGTAACTCCTTCAAATGCAGCTGATAAATCTGTTATCTGGAAATCATCGAATCCGAAGATTGCTACTGTAAATTCCAGCGGTAAGGTTACTGCCAAGGGTGCGGGAACCTGTACAATTACGGCTGAAACGGCTGACAGAGGCTACAGCAGTGTAGGTTATACAGCCAAGTGTAAAATCAATGTAAAAATCCGACCTGAATCAATAGATATCAAGGGCACAAAACAGCTTTATACAACACAGTCTGTTAAATTTGAGGCAACAGTTCTGCCGGCTGATACAACTAATAAAAAGGTCATCTGGACATCTTCCGATGAAAAGGTTGCCACAGTCAGCAGCAAGGGTACCGTAAAGGCTGTCGGCAAGGGTACTGCTGTTATTACGGTTTCTTCGGTTGAATTCCCTGATGTAAAAGAGAGCTTTACCGTTAAGGTTAAGAAGAAGGTTTCTGTTCAGTCGGTGAATCTTAATGCATCTTCAAAGAAGATAAGCAAGGGAAAAACTCTTAAGCTTAAAGCTGAGGTTTATCCGACGGGTGCTTCCTTCCCCGAGCTTAAGTGGACCTCTTCGGATTCCAAGGTTGCCCGTGTGGATTCAAAGGGTAATGTCAAGGCACTTAAAGCGGGAAAGGCTGTTATTACCTGTACCTCCGTTGATAATCCTATGTGCAAGGCAATATGTGTTATCACTGTAGAAATAAAGGCAACGGGAGTAGAAATTTCAAAAACAAATCTTTCAATGTATGCCTCTGAGAAAAAGAAGCTGAAGGCAACAGTGCTTCCTTCTGATGCAACAGATAAGAAGGTAAAATGGAAGTCGAGCAATAAAAAGGTTGCAACGGTTTCCTCTGACGGTGTTGTTACTGCTAAGAACGCCGGCAAATGTACAATTACTGCTGTAACGGAAAGCGGCGGATATGTTGCAAGCTGCAGCATCAAGGTTTCAAAATATGTCGCTCTCAAAAAAATCAGCTTTAAGGATTCATCTGTATCTGTTAAAGATGGAAAGACATATCAGCTTGAGGTAAAGTTTACTCCTTCAAAGGCCTCAGACAAGAGTCTTGTCTGGTCGTCAAGTGATAAGAAGATTGCAACAGTTTCTTCAAAGGGTGTTGTCAAGGGCATAAATCCCGGCACTTGTACAATTACTGCAAAGAGTAAGGAAACGGGACAGAAAATTACCTGTAAGGTAAAAGTAAAGAAGGTATCCGTAAAATCAATTAAATTCAAAGAGGAAGTATATAAGGTCAGCTGTAACGAAAGTATTACCCTCAAGCCTGTTATATCTCCCTCAAATGCAACCAATCAGAAGGTTACCTGGAAATCAAGCAATACGGATTATGCAACCGTTTCTTCAAAGGGTAAGGTAAAGGGACTTAAAGCCGGTAAGACTGTAACAATTACTGCAACCACCAAGGATGGTAAATATGTTGCAAAGTGTAAGGTGAAGATTCTCAAGGTACCCGTTGAGGGTGTTAAGCTTAATAAAACCAAGGCTACTACAAGTGTAGGCGGCTCAGTAACTCTGACTCCGATCTTTACACCGTCAGATGCTACAAATAAGAGCGTAGCCTGGGTGTCTTCAGATACTGCTGTAGCTACTGTTTCCAAGAACGGAGTTGTAACCCCCGTAGGTGACGGTATATGTAAAATCAGCTGTGTTACCAAAGAAGGAGCGTTCAACGCTTACTGTATAGTAACCGTAAAAACGGTGAAGGCAACGGGTATAACACTTGATCAATCGGATATTTATGCTGATAAGGGCGGAAAGTTTACTCTTAAGGCTACTGTTCTTCCTGCAGATGTAACAAATAAAAGGGTTACCTGGTCATCTTCAAAGACCTCGGTATGTACCGTTAATTCTGACGGTACGGTTACTGCTGTTGGTGCCGGAACCTGTTATATCAAGGCGTCTACCGCTAACGGAAGCCTTGTTGCTACCTGTAAGGTTACGGTAGTGTAAATGTACAGAACAAAAAATTTATACACAGAGAAAAAAGAGGCATCCCGACGGATGCCTCTTAATATTTTACTACGCCTGATTCTGCGGTGGAAACCTTTCCTTTACTGCTCTGTTCAGCGGCCTTAACCCCAGGTCCTCGGCTCTTATTATTTACAGAGTCTGTAAATAATAACCGCGTGAGGTCTTACAGAAGCTGCAAGAACATTTTTTACATCTTCAATTTCTTCCTTTGTCCAGAGCTCCGTTGCCTTATATGTATCGGTCATACCGTATTTTGCAATGTCGAGGGAGATTTCTCTTTCTTCATCGGAAAGGTTAAAGAGTGCAACTACATCGTTGCCGTCCTTGTCAAGACAATGCCATATAGCTTCATTTCTGTTTCTTACGAGCTGTCTGTTTCCCGAAGAGAGCTGATTGATTTCAAGGATATCTCTGTTGGTGATAACCTCAAGGTCTTCAGGTCTGTTTTCACGGAGCTCACCGCCGAGAATAAGAGGTGAACGGAAAACTGACCAGAGCGTAAGCATTGTTCTTTGCTCATCGGGAGTAAAATTTGTATATCTGTCTCTGTCACCGAGGCAGGAGCAGTTTTTACTGATTTTACCTAAAGGGAGCATATCACAGTCGGGCCAGCAGCCTGCTTTTACGTGAGGAGCCCATTTTTCGCATCTTTCAAACATAGCACGAAGCTTATCCCAATGATCCCAGAAGTCACCGGTCATTCTCCACATATTTGCATTCTGTGAAAGGTGGAAGGCTTCGTTTACAACTGCAGGACCGGGAGAGAGGGAAAGCACCATAGCTCTGCCGCAGCTGTCGATAGCTTTTCTTATCATTTCTATTTCTTCTCTTGCACTGTAGGGGTCGTGAGGCTTATATTCGGTGTTTGCAATATCGTCAACCTTTACAAAGTCAACTCCCCATGAAGCATATAGCTCAAAGATACTGTTGTAGTATTCCTGGGCACCGTCACAGCTTCTGATACCGTACATATCCGTATTCCATGCACATACGGAAAAGCCTGAGGCAATTTCACGGGCTGTTTTGTCTGTACCCTTGATTTTAGTGTTCTGATGTACTGCCTGACGGGGAATGCCCCTCATAATATGAATGCCGAACTTAAGACCCATTGCGTGAATTTTGTCGGCAATAGCTCTGAAGCCTACACCGTCTGCACTTGAGGGAAAACGGTTTTCTGCAGGAATAAGCCGTGAATACTCATCCATACAGAGCTCGGTGAAATTGTTGTAGAAATTACTTGTTGCCTTTGGCTCATACCACTGAATATCACAGGTAATGTATTCCCAACCGTATTCTTTGAGGTTGTCGGCAACATACTGTGCATTTCCTAAAAGCTGCTCTTCGTTTACTGCGGCACCGTAGCAGTCCCAGCTGTTCCAGCCCATAGGCGGACGCAGTGCAAATGTATCTTTCTTAAGCATTGTTTTTCTCCTTGGGGAATATTTTTCTTCATTTTATCAATTTGTTATTATAAGGTCAATGCTTAAAGGTAAAATTTTCTTGACTTTTCCTACATATTGTTTAAAATATACATATATTGTTTTATATAAAAGAGGTATTAAAAATGAGAGCAATTATTACAGTTACAGGTAAAGACAGACCGGGAATTATCGCTGCAGTCTGTGTTCTTCTTGCAGACAGCGATATCAACATTCTCGATATCAGTCAGACCGTTATGCAGGACTTTTTCACAATGACAATGCTTATTGATCTTTCTCAGTGCAGTAAGGCTTTTGCTGATGTCAGTGACAGTCTTGATATCAAGGGAAAAGAAATGGGACTTATTATCCGTATTCAGAGAGAAGACATCTTCGATAAAATGCACAGAATATAAGGGGGATGTCCGATGCATAATCAGAAAGAAATTTTAGCTACCATTGATATGATTGACAATCAGCATCTTGATGTCAGAACAATCACAATGGGTATATCACTTCTTGACTGCTGCAGTGACAGTGTTGAAGTGACGGCAGAGAAAATATATACTAAAATCACCACTCTTGCAAAAGATCTTGTAAAGACGGGTGAGGATATTGAAAAGGAATTCGGTATTCCTATCGTTAATAAAAGAATTTCCGTAACTCCTATATCTCTTGTTGCTGCCTCCTGCAAGGAGACGGACTATTCACCTATTGCCAAGGCTCTTGACAGAGCTGCAAAGACCTGCGGTGTCAACTTTATCGGTGGATTTTCTGCTCTGGTACATAAGGGTATGACAAAGGGTGATATAAATCTTATCAATTCTATTCCCAAGGCTCTTGCTGAAACTGAGAGAGTATGTTCCTCTGTTTCTGTTGCAAGCACGAAGGCAGGTATCAATATGGATGCTGTGAAGCTTATGGGACAGATAATAAAGGAGACTGCAGACAGAACTGCTGACAAAGGCGGATTCGGCTGTGCAAAGCTTGTTGTTTTTGCCAATGCTGTTGAGGATAACCCCTTTATGGCAGGTGCTTTTCACGGTGTAGGTGAGGCTGAATGTGTAATCAATGTAGGTGTTAGCGGTCCCGGTGTTGTTCATCACGCACTTAAAAAGTGTAAGGGTGAACCCTTTGACGTTGTTGCTGAGACAATCAAGAAAACAGCCTTCAAGATTACAAGAATGGGACAGCTTGTTGCTTCCGAAGCTTCAAAAAGACTCGGTGTGCCCTCAGGTATTGTTGACCTTTCTCTTGCACCTACTCCCGAAAAGGGTGACAGTGTTGCAAGAATTCTTGAAGAAATGGGACTTGAGGTCTGTGGTACTCACGGTACAACGGCAGCGCTTGCTCTTCTCAATGACGCGGTAAAGAAGGGCGGCGTTATGGCTAGTAACCACGTAGGCGGACTTTCAGGTGCATTCATCCCCGTCAGTGAAGACGAGGGTATGATTGAGGCTGCACTTAAAAATGCCCTTACTCTTGATAAGCTTGAAGCAATGACCTGCGTATGCTCTGTAGGTCTTGATATGATAGCTGTACCCGGTGATACCTCTGCTGAGACTCTTTCTGCAATCATAGCCGATGAAGCTGCAATAGGTGTTGTCAATACAAAAACAACAGCTGTAAGAATTATCCCTGCCGTAGGTAAAAAGGTAGGGGAGATAATAGAATTCGGAGGGCTTTTAGGCTCTGCGCCCGTAATGCCCGTACACGAATTTTCAAGCGTTGATTTTATAATGCGAGGCGGCAGAATACCTGCTCCTATGCATTCTTTGAAGAACTAAGGTGAATAAAATTGAAAATTATTGATATAATCAGCAGTGAAAAGCTGACTCTTTCTATGGAGGTTTTTCCGCCTAAAACTACGGATACCCTTGAAAGCGTTAAAGAGGCTACGGGAGAAATTGCTGCACTCAGACCTGACTTTATGAGTGTCACTTACGGTGCGGGAGGCGGAACCTCTGAATTTACGACGGCAATTGCCGAAAACATTCAGAAAAAGTACGGTGTGCCTGCACTTGCACACTTAAGTTGTATTTCGTCCCGGAAAGAGGACGTAAAAAAGCAGCTTGATCTTTTAAAAGAAAAAGGCATAGAAAATATTCTTTCTCTTCGCGGTGATATTCCTCAGGGTATGACGATGGATCATCTTGACTACCACTATGCAAGTGAGCTTACAAGAGAAATAAAGGAATACGGCGGCTTCTGTATCGGCGGAGCCTGTTACCCTGAAAGCCATCCCGAAAGTAAGACATCCTTTGACGACATAAAGCATCTTAAAGAAAAGGTGGATGCGGGATGTGAGTTTCTTACTACACAGATGTTTTTCGATAACGATATTTTCTATAATTTTATGTACCGTATAAGAGAAGCGGGGATAGAGGTGCCGGTAATTGCGGGTATTATGCCCGTTACCAATCCTAAGTCAATCAAACGTATCTGCAGTATTTCAGGTACTGCTCTGCCACAGAGATTTATCAGAATTATCGATAAATTCGGGTCATCACCCGAGCAGGTGCTGCAGGCAGGTATTGCCTATGCCACAGAGCAGATAATTGACCTTTACGCTAACGGAGTAGGTGCCGTTCATGTTTATTCAATGAATAAGTCCTTCGTTGCCTCAAAAATAATGGAAAACGTTTCGGCTATAATTAAATAATAAGAAATTACAACTTGGAAAGGTTGCCGTATCTATAAAACAGGTACGGCATAATCTGATTTATGGAAGAAAATAAGCTTAATATAATATGCTGCGGTAAAGATGAAATTGCTGTTGACCGCTGTGAAGCCTATCGTTATATGGGACTTAAAAGGGATTACAGAAACGAGGAGTTTGAAGAGATTTATTCTTCGTGTCTTTGTGAATTTGAGAAGAATGTTTCCTTTAAAGCTGCCTACAGAAAGAGCAGCCTCACTTTCGGTGAGGGAAATATGCTTCATTTTGATTTCTGCTCCTTTGAAAGTGCAGATCTGAAGAAAAATCTCAGTGGCTGCAGATATGTCTATGTTTTTGCTGCTACAACGGGAATAGGCATTGACAGACTTCTTTTAAAATACAGCAGACTTTCACCCACAGAGCTTATGACGGCAGACTGTATATCCTCTTCGGGTATTGAATGCTTTTGTGATAAGGTAAATTCTGCAATTGCTGAAGGCAAGAATACAAAGCCCCGTTTCAGCTTAGGCTACGGTGATACAGAGCTTATCTATCAGAAGGATCTTCTTTCATTTTTAGATGCAGAGAAAACTCTCGGCATCACCCTTAACGATTCAATGATGATGACACCGAAAAAATCAGTTACGGCCTTTATCGGTGTAAAGGAGTAAGATTATGAATATAAGAGATTGTTTAAATAAAGAGCGTTTATATTTTGACGGAGGTCTCGGTACTCTTCTGCAGGCAAAGGGACTCAGAGCAGGAGAAAAGCCTGAGGAGTGGAATATCACACACAGTGAAGATTTAATCAGCATACATCTTGATTATCTTACTGCAGGTGCAGATATCATAAACACCAATACCTTCGGAGCTTATTCACATAAATTCACAAATCTTGAAGAAATCATTTCCTCAGCAATTAAAAATGCCAGAAAAGCTGTGGAGCTGTCAGGCAAAGAGAAGGCTTTTGTGGCTTTTGATATGGGACCTTTAGGTAAGCTTCTTGAGCCTATCGGTGACCTTCCCTTTGAAAAGGCTGTAGAGATTTTTTCGGAAAGCGTAAAAATAGCTGAAAAGTATTCTCCCGACCTTTATATGATTGAAACTATGAATGACAGCTATGAAACCAAGGCGGCTGTTCTTGCTGTTAAAGAAAATTCTGATAAGCCGGTATTTGTAAGCAATGTTTACGATGAAAACCGTAAGCTTATGACGGGCGCATCACCGAAGGCTATGATTGCTCTTCTGGAGGGCCTCGGTGCAGATGCCATAGGCATGAACTGTTCTCTCGGTCCGAAGCAGATGCTTAGTATCGCAAGGGAGTATACTGAATATGCTTCCGTTCCCGTAATTGTCTGTCCCAACGCAGGACTCCCCAGAACAGAAAAGGGAAGAACGGTCTTTGATGTTGACAGTGAAGAATTTTCTGACTGTATGAAGGAGATTGCTTCTCTCGGTGTCGGTATTCTCGGCGGATGCTGCGGTACAACACCGGAATATATCAAAAAGACCGCTGAGAAGACAAGACCTTTACCCTTTGCTTCTGTAGAGAAGAAAGCCTTTACCTTTGTTTCTTCTTATACCCATGCCGTTGAAATAGGTAAATCACCTATACTTATCGGTGAGAGAATCAATCCTACAGGTAAGCCTAAATTCAAACAGGCTCTCAGAGAGAGAAATATAAGCCACATCATAAACGAAGGCGTTATGCAGGAGGAAAAGGGCGTTCATATCCTTGACGTAAATGTAGGTCTTCCCGAAATTGACGAGGATGATCTTCTTGTTACCTCTGTCAGAGAATTACAGGCAGTTACAACACTGCCTCTTCAGATAGATTCCGTTAAAGCTTCGGCAATGGAAAAGGCTATGAGAATCTATAACGGAAAGCCTCTTATAAATTCCGTCAACGGTAAAAAAGAGAGTATGGGCAGTGTTCTCCCTCTTATAAAAAAGTACGGTGGTACGGTTATTGCTCTTACTATTGATGAGGACGGTATACCCGAAACTGCCGAGGGAAGATGCAGAATTGCCGAAAAAATTATAAATGAATGTGCAAAGTACGGAATAGATAAAAAGGATATTATTGTCGATCCTCTTGCAATGACTGTTTCTTCCGATAATCAGAGTGGCAGAATTACCCTTGAAAGTGTAAGGATGATAAAAGAAAAACTCGGTGTGAAAACAAGTCTCGGTGTATCGAATATTTCCTTTGGTCTGCCCTCAAGGGATACGGTGAATTCCCATTTTCTTACAATGGCACTGACGGAAGGTCTTGACTGTGCTATTATGAATCCTTATTCTGTTTCTATGATGGAAAGCTATCATTCCTTCAGGGCTCTTCGCGGTCTTGATGAAAACTGCAGTGAATATATTGCTTTTGCTTCCTCCTTTGTAAAAGAAACTGAAATAAAAGATATAAAATCGGAAAATAAGAGTGAAGATTTATCTGCCCTTGTAAGAGCTATAGTAAAGGGTATGAAAAAGGAAGCTGCAGAAAATGCGGGAATACTGCTTGAAACTACTGAGCCTCTGAAGATAATCAATGAATATATAGTGCCTGCTCTTGATAAGGTGGGTAAGCTTTTTGAAGAAAAGAAAATGTATCTGCCTCAGCTTCTTATGAGTGCCGAGGCTGCATCGGGCGCCTTTGAAAAGGTCAAGGAGCTTGTAGCATCCTCTGATGAAAGTAAGGGCGAAATAGTTCTTGCTACGGTCAAGGGAGATATTCATGATATCGGAAAGAATATAGTAAAGGTTCTTCTTGAAAACTACGGCTATAGTGTTATTGACCTTGGTAAGGATGTTGAACCCGTAAAAATTCTTGAAACCGTAAAGGAAAGAAATATACGTCTTGTAGGTCTCAGTGCCCTTATGACTACCACTACGGCAGCTATGGAGGAGACTGTAGCTCTTCTGAAAGAAAGCTGTCCCGAAACAAAAACTGTTGTAGGCGGTGCCGTGCTTACACTGGAGTATGCACAGATGATAGGTGCAACGCATTATGCGAAGGATGCTATGGAGACGGTAAGATATGCTGAAAAGCTTTTCGGTGAAAGACAATGAAATACAGAAGTATAGTAAAAGGTAATTTCATAAGCCGTCCTAACCGTTTTGTAGCAAATGTGATAATTGACGGAAAGGAAACAGCCTGCCATGTGAAAAATACAGGCAGATGCCGTGAGCTTTTAAAAGAGGGCACAGAGATTTTTCTTGAAAAAAGTGATAATCCCGAAAGAAAATACCGTTATTCTCTTATAACTGTAAGAAAGGGTGAACGGCTTGTGAATATGGATTCGCAGGCTCCCAATAAAGCAGTAGGTGAGTTTCTTAAAAAGGGCGGTCTTTTTGAAGATGTAAAGCTTATTAAGCCCGAATGTAAATACGGTAATTCACGTTTTGATTTTTATGTGGAATATGCCGACAGAAGGGCTTTTATTGAGGTTAAGGGAGTGACTCTTGAAAATGACGGAATAGTCTCTTTCCCTGACGCACCTACAGAAAGAGGCAGTAAGCATTTAAGGGAGCTTTGTGAATGTCTGAAAGAGGGATATGAAGCTTACGTTTTCTTTGTAGTGCAGATGAAAAATGTTCTTTATTTTACCCCGAATGAAGAGCATGACCCTGTTTTTGCCGAGACTCTGAGAATGGCTGAAAAAGAGGGAGTGAAGATTCTCTGTTATGACTGTCTTGTGACAGAGGATGAAATGATAATAAAGGATAAGGTAAAGGTTGTCCTGTGACAAATACCGTTGTGCAGCTGGATTTTTATAGCTGTCACAACGGTGTTTTTTTGTGTGCAGCTGTGTTTTGCTGCAAATGGCTGAGATGACCTTTTATCTTCATAATTTGTAAGACAAAAGAAATAAAAAAATATTGCTAAATAAAACCATTTGTGTTATCATACACTTAATAGTATGAATTATTATGTTCGGAAGGCACAAATATGATTTTTAAAAGAAAAAAACTACTTATTTTATTCACAGCTTTACTTCTCATTTTTACTATGTCTGCTTCAGCGTTTGCTTCAGGCTCAGTCTCTGAGAAGCTTTATGACAGAAACAGCGGTCTTATGAGTGTATCCTACAGAGGAGATACCTCACTCTATCCCGAAAACTCTCTTGAGGGTATCCTTTCTGCTAAGGAAAAGGGCGCAGATATGGTCAGTGTAGGTGTGGATAAAACTATTGACGGGATATATGTTCTTACGGAAAACAAGCCTCTTTCGAAGGTTTCAGATGCTCCTTTTGATGAAGTTTCTGAAATAACCTACGAAGAGCTTCAGAAGTATTTTCTTTATAATAATACAGGTGAGCTTACCTCTTACAGAATGGTTTCTCTCAGTCAGACCATTGACGTGGTCGGTGAAGAGCTGATTCTTATTCTTGATGCTGATTGGTCCGAAAGAGACGGTATATATGAGCTTATTTCTCATTACGGAGCTTTTGACAGAGTGATTCTCAGAACTGAAGAATCGGCACGCAATATTGAAAAGTGGCTTTCTCAGAAGGCTGAAAAGGTAAATGTTATCGGTGTATATAACGGTAACATTATCTTCAATGCAATATCTCATTTCGATACCCTTTCCGCAAAGGGGATGCCTCTTATTCAGTACAGCAGTAAAAATTATTTCAATGTTATGTACGGCGGCTTCTTCTGTAAAAGACTTTTTGGCGCAGATGCTCCGAGAGCTCTTGCTTCTGCCCGTGATCTTGATCTTTCGGGACAGAGAAGCGACAGTAACGAAGGCTGGAATGAGCTTATTGAAGCGGGTTATTCCGTAATTGAAACAAACAATATAGTATCCTTTGTTTCATATATTGACAGAACAGAAAAAATGAAGTCTGCACTTTCTTCACTTATCGCCAAGGCTGAGGCTATTGATTCTTCAGGCTCCTCTCAGGTGCAGAGGGCTAATCTTGCCGATGCAGTTGAAAGCAGTAAGGCAGTTCTTTCAAGGGTCAGCAGTCTTGATGAAATTGAGGCCTGCTATTCTGCACTTCTGCTTTCGATGAATGAGCTTAACATCAGCGAGGCCGAGGACACTCAGAAGGGTCAGCTCAATATAACCGCAGGTAAGATAATTGCTGCAGTTCTTGTTGGTGCAGTTATTTTTGCAGCACAGCTTTATGTACACAGAATGCAAGAGGAGAAAAGGAGAAAATAAGGTTATTGCATCTGATTATAAAATTTATCAAGGAGGAAAGTTATGATGAAAGTAAAAGAGAAGCATTGGCTCCCTAAAGCTGCAACGCCCGAAGAAGTCGGCGTATCTTCAAAAGAAGTACAGGCATTTATTGATGACTGTATCAAAAAGAATAAAGAGCTTCACTCTTTTATGATTATCCGCAACGGAAAAATTGCGTGTGAGGTTTACAGAGAGCCTTTTTCAAGAGAGTACAAGCATATGATGTACTCTGTAAGTAAGTCCTTTACGTCAACAGCTATCGGCTTTGCCGTACATGAAGGCTATTTTAACGTTGACACACGTTTCGTAGATATTTTCCCTGAGGCAAGAGAAGAAAAGCTCGACGAATATCTTGAGGAGATGACCGTTGAGGATCTTCTTACAATGAGAAGCGGTAAGTCTGTAAGTGTTTTCCTTGACCGTACAAAAGACAGATGGTTCAAGGATATTATGAGCTCACCGTGGATTTCCGAGCCGGGCACAGAGTTCCTTTACATAAGTGAGAATATGTACCTTCTCTGCTGTATCATCCACAAGATGACAGGTATGTCTGTTATGGATTATCTGAAGCCCCGTCTTTTTGAGCCACTCGGCATTGAAAATGCTTTCTGGGAGACTTGTCCCAGCGGTGTCGAAGCGGGTGGATGGGGACTTATGGTTTCCCTTGAAGACCTTGCTAAATTTACATACTGTTATTCACAGATGGGCAAATTCAACGGTAAGCAAATTATCCCCGAGGAGTGGGTAAGAACTGCAACGGCTTATCACGCCGACACAAGCCTTTCTGCTAAAGACAGAGACTCTATGGCAGGATACGGCTATTGCTTCTGGAGAAATGCCGGTTATGAAAACTCTTACCGTGCCGACGGTATGTTCTGTCAGTTCGGTATTGTGTTTGAGGATCTTGATGCCTGCTTTATTTCTCTTGGCGGAGAGGTTTCTGAGCAGAGTATGCGTGATGTAATATGGGATCACTTCCCCAAGGCATTCATTGAACCTGATGCCAAGGCTGAAACTACACCGATTTCTGCTCCTGCTTTTGAAAGAGCGCCCGTAAAACCGCGTTCACTTGCTCTTGAAAGCAGAATTGAAGATAAGAAAATAAATTTCCGTAAGCCGGTTATGATTAATATTGCAGGCTATCCCGTTTCCGTTGTTCCTCTTCCTGCTTTGTTTATGGAAAGTGACAAGGCGGGCAATATTACCGAGGTCACCTTTAAATTCGGTGAGAACGATATGTATATGACCTGGGTAGAGGGTGACGAAATCAATACGGTAAATATCGGTCTTGACGGTGAATACCGATGGGATAATATTGTTATCGGTCAGATTCCTTATACAACCTGCAGTACAGGCTGTTGGAACAGTGAAAGTGAGCTTGAGGTACACATCCGATGTATTGAGGTGCCTTCAGAAAGAATTATAAAATTCAAAATTAACGGTGATAATGTTATTATGCGTCCTTCTTCAAAGCCTGATGTGGGTGTGATGGCTGAGACACTCAAGGAAACAGTCAAAGACATTATCAAGCAGCCTGTTTTCCAGACTGCTGTCAGTAAGGCATTACCGAAAATAGTGCCTCTTATAGACTCTGTTCAGAGGGGAAAAATCAAAGTAGAAACTGCGGGACGCAGAAGATAATTTCAGGAGGAAAAAATATGTTTTTAAAAGTTTTACTCGCCTTGGTTGTTCTGGCGGAATTTGTTACGGTGCCTTTATTCCTTAAGTATTACTGGCCCGACAGATGTAAGCAATCCTTTATTCTTAAGACAGTGTCAGCAGGACTTTTCGTTCTCTGCGGATATCTGAGTATGGTCATTAGCGGAAACAATACTCCTTATGCAAAGCTTATACTTATAGGTCTTGTTCTCGGCTTTTTCGGAGACGTTTTTCTTCATTCACTTTCAAACAACAAGCTGCATTTTGTAATAGGCTTCCTTTCATTCTTTGCAGGACACTTCTTCTATATTGCAGCCTACTGGAAGGCTATTGCAAACAGCTGGCCTGAATCAAATTTCTTCGAGTGGTATGAGCTTCTCATTACAGTAGTATTTCTCGGCGGACTTCTTACCGCATTCACACTGAAGGGTGTTTTCAAGGGCAAGATTCCTCTTCTTGTAGTATTTACTGTATACGGCTTTATTCTTGCAACAATGATGACAAAGTCATTCAGATATGCTATCGGTGAAATTATTGCCGGCACTAATGAAAATACAGTTGCAGTATTTGTAACTGTTGCAATAGGCGGCTTGCTTTTCAGTATTTCCGATGCTATTCTCGGTTATACTATTCCTGCAGGAACCACTTCAAGAGCATTAAGAATTGTAAATATCGGCACTTACTTTACTGCACAGATTCTTATTGCACTGAGTATTCTTTTCGTAAGATCTGCTGTTCCTGTTATTTAAACAGTATTTAATCATATCTCCCTTACATTTTTCATAAAATGTAAGGGAGATGATTTTTTTATGATTATCCGACTGTGCAGATGGAAGCTTGTAATTGCATTCATTTCTTTTATAATAAGTCTGTTCCTTTGTGTGTTTATTATAAATACAGCCTTTGCTGAGGATAAGACAAAAACGGAATATATTAAATGGGCTGAGATGAATTTCTCACTTCCTGCCCTCAGAGATACAATGGAGCTGGATATTGAAACTTATGATATGCTTTATCATATAAGCTGGATTGATTCTCTTTCATATCTTGCCTGTCAGAACGGTAACAGCTGGAAAAGCTATAAAAAGAGTGATCTTGATAAGATGAAAGAAAAGCTTGGTGAGCTTTATACGGTTGATGATCTGATGTCGGGTAATAAGTATTACAGCTATTATAAAGAGGTCTTTTCTGCAATGCTCGGAGGAATACTCGGAGAGTACGAGGAAAGCTATAAAGATGAAAAGGGTAATGAAAAAACAAGGCTCAGCTACGGAATGATTGCCTATAATCCTATTGCTGACGGCTTTTATTACAGTCATTATGACGATTTCGGTGTCTCCCGTTCCTACGGCTACCGCAGACAGCATCTCGGAAATGATCTGATGGGATATGTGGGAATACCGGTAGTATCGGTTGAGAAAGGACGAGTTGAAAATATCGGCTGGAACAAATACGGAGGATGGAGACTGGGTATACGTTCAGTCGACGGTAAAAGGTCATATTATTATGTACATTTAAGAAAGGGGAGACCTTATGCTGAGGGCATAGAGCTTGGCACAAAGGTTGAGGCAGGGCAGGTTATAGGCTATCTCGGAATGACAGGCTACAGTGATAAGGCTGATGTAAACGGAATGACTTCACCTCATCTTCATTTTGGTATGCAACTTATTTTTGACGAAAGTCAGAAGGAGGGCACAAATCAGATATGGCTTGATGTGTATAATCTTGTAAAGCTTCTTTATTCCAATCGGGCAGTTGTGGTAAAGGACGGAAAAACAGGGGAGTACAGGAAAGTTCGGTAATACAGACTATAATAAGCTGCAGACTACCGAGAAAGTTCAAGATATCCTTTTATTCAAAAACAATACAAAAAAACGGACGAAATTCAATGCTTTGTCCGTTTTTATAGATTGACATAATATATCTTAAATCTTTAATTTTTATATATTCTTTGGCATTGTTGTTCTTGTGACTTTATCGACAGTCTGAAACGGCACCCTCAACGGGTGCCGTTAGTAATTTATGAATTGTCTGCAGCTTGATTTTATTTCTGTTTGAATTATCCGTTTATCAGAAGCTCTATAGCATATTTTGCATAAGGTGAAATATACTGTCCGCGTTTTGTGACAATTGCGGGCTGACGGAGCTGAACACTGTTTTTTAATTTTTTTACTATAAGCTTACGGTTAGTAAGAGCGCTGTCAACAAACTGCAGTGGAAGAAGTGTTGCCGCAACGGAAGAGCAGGCCATTTCCCAGGCCGTTGTAAGATTGACCGCTTCAGCAGCAATCTGCGGACAGACTCCCGTAGAAGTGCAAAGGTTTTCAAAAAGAACACGCATTTCCTGATTTGCGCTGAGAACTACAAAAGGAAGATTACCGCAGTCCTTAAAATCAATTTCATCCTTGTCATTAAGCTCAGGTACACTTTCGGCAAAGGTTTCTGAGTATACAAGTACAAGCTTGTCAGGCTCAATAGGCGTTGCTCTGAGCAGTGATTCGTCAACGGGCATATTTACAACTGCGAAGTCGAATCTGCCGTCTGCTGCATCCTTTCTGAGCTGTTCACTGCCTTCTTCAATAAGCTTTACACGGATACCGGGAAATTTATCTCTTACTTTTTTTACAATTCCGGGAATAAGATATGCGCTTCTGAAGGGGGTAATACCGATTGTAAGCTGACCCTTTTCACCGGTACGGAACTGATCCATTGAGCGTATAAGCTGGTCTTCTTTGTAAAGAAGCTCTTTTGCCTCTTTAATAAAATATTCACCTGCCGCCGTCATTTTAAGAGGAGTTACTGTTCTGTCAAAAAGCTGAATATCCAATTCCTTTTCAAGGGTAAGAATATGCTTACTCAGAGCAGGCTGAGTAATATTAAGCTTTTCGGCAAGATGTGAAAAGCTTCCCGTTTCTGAAAGTAAAACGGCATACTGTAACTGTCGGAGATTCAAAGATGTCACCGCTTTCAAAAAAATTATAGTAGTTATAACGTTTAGATTATATACATTTGAAATCAGAAAATCAATAAAAGTGCAAAAAAAATAAAAAAACTTTGAATAAGTATTGACATTCGACTGATTCTGCGTATAATATAACTCGTTGGTAATACGACTTATAACAAAAAGATTATTGAAAAGGAGTTTTCACAATGGAATCTTTGCTGTACTTAGGCATTATGCTGGCAGTCATCTGTGTATGGTTCCTCGGCTTTAAGCGTCCTGTATATGAGGGTGTTCTTCTTGCCTTTATCGTACTTCTGATTGTCACCGGAACATGGAGCAATGTTCTTCTTTACATCAACGAGGGCTTATCCACATCTCTTCTTTATTCGATGGTTGCCTTTGTTGCCATGTCAATTATTCTTACAAAGACAAAAATTGTTGATAGCTGTATAGCTGTTATCCTCTCTCTCATCGGCAGAGTCAGCGGCGGTGCAGGATATACTGCTGTTATTGCCAGTGCATTTATGGGTGCCCTTTCCGGCTCCGGCCCGGGCAACGTTATGGCAACAGGTTCTCTTACAATTCCTGCTATGAAGCGTACCGGCTTCCCTGCAGAGCTTGCCGCAAACATTGAATCAAACGCAAGCTACCTCGGTAATATGATTCCTCCTTCATCAAATATTGTTGCTGCAATGGCTGCATTCACAACATATGCTGCAACTGCAGGTATTGAAGATGTTTCACAGGGTAAGTTCTGGATTGTACTCTGGGGTGTTTCCTTCTGGTTTATCGCACAGCGTCTTATTATGGTGTGGGGCTTCTGCAAATATTATAAGGTAAAGCCTATGACAAAAGAAGAGCTTCCCAGCATTAAGGAAACCTTAAGAGTAGGCTGGAAGGCAATGTTCCTGCCCGTTATAATTATTCTTCCCTTTGTTCTTGATGCAATGTTTGCTGATACATTCTTTGTAGACCGTCTCGGCGCAGAGGGTGCAAAGTATCTTTCAAAGTCTGTTCTTCTCTTTGTTGCAGGTATTTCTTCTATCTATTCCTGCCTTATTGTTAAGGATAAATCAACTGTCACTCCTGCAAAAATTGCAAAGATGTTTGCAGGCGGTGTAAAGACTATTTCTCCCGCAATTGCAGTATGCGTATTCGGTTATATGATCGGCGCTATGTTCGAAGATCTCGGTGTTGCAGATGCTCTCGGAACACTTATGACATCCTGGAACTTCAACAAAATAGGTATGGTACTTGCTATCTGTGCTATCACCTGTGTTATGGGTGCTGTTGTTCCCGGCTCATCTCAGGTTGTTATCTTCGGACCCGTATTCATCACACTTCTTGCTAACGTAGGTGTAAGTCCCTTACTTGCAGCTGCAATGCTTCCCTGTATCTGCGGTGTTATGTGCGGTATCACTCCGCCTCTCGGTCTCGGTATGTATGCCGGTATGACTATTGCAGAATCAGATTTCAGCAAGACTTTCAAGAATAATATGTGGTGGGTTGGCGCTCAGTTCATCCTTCAGGTTGTAATCCTTATGGGTTGGTTACCTGTATTCGGAATGTAAAGGAGGAGATATTATGAAAGAATTCTGTAAAAAGCTTTCCAATATACTTAAAACCGTTTTCGGTTACGGTGTAATGATTTCTCTGTTTGCCGGCGGGCTTACCTTTTTCGGTTATGTAGCCGCACTTATTATCGGCGGAGATGTAGCCGCAGCAATCTGTGCTTTCCTTTATAAGCAGGTTATTCCCGCAATTATCTATCTTGCAGTAATAATGGTTCTTCTCGGTTTGGTTGCGATGTATCTCAACGGAGAAACAGCTCTTACTCCCGAAAAGAAGGAAGCTAAGAAGCATCAGGGCGAAGTATAAATTTTATAAAATAAAAAGTCCGGTACACACTGCCTTATCGGGTGCAGACGTGCATCGGACTTTCTTTTTCTGTGAGGGACAGATATAAAAGGAGACTCTTGTTGAAAAGATGAAAATTTTTTCAATTTAAGGTTGACAAGGGAAAGAAAATAGGATATAATCAAAAAGCTTTGAATAAGAAGCATGCTGATATAGCTCAGTCGGTAGAGTGCATCCTTGGTAAGGATGAGGTCACCGGTTCAAATCCGGTTATCAGCTCCAAACGAAAATCCGTTCACATCTGTGGGCGGATTTTTCGTTTGTATTATTCATTTTTCATTATTCATCATTCATTATTCATTTTTGCAGAACGGATTTTCGAATGAATAATGAAGCCGCTTCGTTGATGAAATAGACCTCATCCTTACCAAGAATGCACTCTCATTATGCGTTCAAAACCCTATTTCGTGGACAATCAGAAAAAATAGTCTCTTATGTAAAGAAGCTTTACACCCTGACCTGAAGACCTACCTTGACCTACTGCCATATTATCACCTTCCTGTGTCTGTTGGTGATATTATAACACAGGACGCCAAAAGATAAAAGTATGAGGGCAAAAAAATCAACTCCGTTGCAAATTGTGTTAATATGTGATATTATAAAAATAATCAAACTATTCAGGAGAATCACTATGGCAGGAAATATATCTTTGAATAAAGCAAATAAAGCAAAAAAGGATGAATTTTATACCCAACTTGCGGATATAGAAGTAGAGTTAAAACATTATAGAAAACATTTTAGAGATAAAGTGATTTTTTGTAATTGTGACGATCCTTATGAAAGTAATTTTTTTAAATACTTTGCCATGAATTTTAATTTCTTGGGACTTAAAAAGTTAATTGCCACTTGTTACAATGGCTCTCCTATTATTGGAGAACAGTTTGAACAGTTATCCCTATTTGATATTTTGCCGAGTGAGGAAAATATACCGAAGAAATTCCCTTATAAAATTGAGATAACAGAAGTTACTGATATAAACGGAGACGGTGCCGTTGATTTAACTGATGTTGAATTTTTACTCCGCAACAACAAAAATTCTTTATCTCTCCTCAACGGAAATGGTGATTTCCGTTCTGAAGAATGCATAGAAATTTTAAAAGAATCTGATATTGTTGTTACGAACCCACCCTTTTCGTTGTTTAGAGAGTTTTTGGCTCAATTGATAGAATATAACAAACAGTTTCTTATTATCGGTAATGTTAACGCAGTAACATATAAAGAAGTGTTCCCTCTGATTATGGGAAATAAAATGTGGATGGGATATTCTATTCATAGTGGTGACCGTGAGTTCCGTGTACCTGATGATTATCCTCTTGAGGCGGCAGGTTATCGTATAGACGAAAAAGGTTATAAATATATTCGTGTTAAGGGTGTTCGTTGGTTTACAAATATGGACTACAAAGAAAGACATACTGATCTTGACTTGTGGAAAAAATATAGACCTGAAGAGTATCCTCGTTATGATAATTATGAAGCCATAGAAGTTAGTATCACGGCTGATATTCCTGAAAATTATTTTGATGTAATGGGAGTTCCGATTACATTTCTTGACAAGTATAATCCCGACCAATTTGAAATAATAGGAATGGCAAAACGCGGTGCAGGAGATCCCGCATTAAAATCAAAAGTTTACACCAAAGAAGATTATCCAAATTATAGTGACCTTAATGCAACGCCTGTCATTATTGAAAATGGAAAGCCGAGAAATACTTATCCAAGAATATTGATAAGGAGAAAACAAAATGGAAATTAAATTGCATGAAATTTCAGTTCGTGATGTTTTTGACGGTTATGAAAACGATGAAGAAAGTGGTCAGGTTGTTGCGTATGGTGGAAAATTGAATGTCCGCCCTGCATATCAGAGAGAATTCGTTTATGACGACAAAAAGAAGGTTGCCGTTATGAACTCTATACTTCATGACTTTCCTCTAAATGTGATGTATTGGTCAGAGAATGAAGACGGTACTTACGAAATGTTAGACGGTCAACAGAGAACAATTTCAATTTGTGATTGGTTGGATAACGGATATTCGATTTTTGCAAATCCGAATTCACCTCTGACACCGTATTATGCACACACCTCAAAAGAAATTACGGATAAAGTTCTTGATTACAAATTGATGATTTACATTTGTAAAGGTACAGATACAGAAAAATTAGATTGGTTCAAGATAATCAATATCGCAGGCGAAAAACTGACAGACCAAGAACTTCGTAACGCCATTTACACAGGTCAATGGTTGAGTGATTCTAAAAAGTATTTTAGTAAGAATCAATGTATCGCATACAAAATCGGTGAACGATATATGAGTGGTTCAACAATAAGACAGGATTATTTGGAGAATGTTTTAAGTTGGGCTTCTGCAAGAGAAAACAAGACTATTGAACAGTACATGGCTGAACATCAGCAAGATACACACGCAACACCGCTGAAGCAGTATTATAAAACTGTTATTGATTGGATTGAATTTACATTCCCGAAGTACAGAGCAAAACTTATGAAGGGTTTGAATTGGGGTATTCTTTACAACGAATATGGCAGTAATATTTATGACCCTAATGAGCTTGAAAAAGAAATCAGTCGTCTTTTACAGGATGATGATATTACAAAACAGAAAGGCATTTATGAATATCTTCTGAGTGGCAAGACAAAAGAAAAAGTATTGTCTATAAGAACATTTACTGATAATGAAAAAATGACTATGTACGAAAGACAACAAGGTGTTTGCACCATGTGCAAAGCTGAGGGCAAAGATGCAACTTGGAAGTTTGAAGAAATGCACGCAGACCATAAAATACCTTGGAGCAAAGGCGGTCATACGACACTTGATAATGGTCAGATGCTCTGCCGTGAACATAATCTTCAGAAATCAGATATATAACAAAAAAGTTAGATATTTAACAATGTGAAAATGTTAAATATCTGACTTGATTTTTATTTTACCCTTCCAAAATCCCCACATACTTATAAATCGTAATTCTACTCAAACCGCATACTCTTACAACCTGTTATTTACGGTGATTTCATTCTCACACGCATTAATAACACTATATAAGTTCAATAAATCTTGACATATGTGTTTAATAAGAGTAAAATAAATATGTACATTGGTACCTAATATTGAATGGAGGATATAGGTTATGAAAAAAACAAGAAAGATTTTATTCGCACTTGTTGCAGCTGTAATGCTTATGACGGTTATGGCCTTTGCCGTAAGTGCAGAGACAGAAGGTATTTATACCTATGTTAACGATGAGTATTATTACGGCGGTATAAAAATTACAGACGTTGATGATAGCGCTTCCGGAGATATTGTTATTCCGTCTCAGATTGACGGTATAGATGTTGTTGCTCTCGGATGGCCCTGCTTCAAGGACTGTGACGAAATAACAAGTGTAGTAATTCCTGATACAGTCAAGGTGCTTGAATCAAGCGTATTTGAAGATTGTGATGCTCTTGAAAAGGTTACAATGGGCGACAGTGTTATAAGTATCGGTGATGCTGCTTTTTACGGCTGTGATTCTCTTGAGGAAATCAGATTCTCAGACAGCTTAAAAGAGCTTTGCCAGGGGGTTATTTCATCCTGTCCCAACCTTAAAACTGTAAAAGTGCCTTCAAATCTTGAGATTATAGATGACTGGGCTGTTGTTGAATGTTATTCTCTTGAGGAGTTTGAAATTCCTTCAACCGTAACATATATCGGTGTAGGTGCATTCCATAAATCAGCAATCAGATCTGTAACTGTTCCCGCAGGTGTTACGGTAATTAATGACCGTGCATTCTGTGCCTGTCCCAATCTTGAAGAAATCAATCTTCCCGATACTATCACTGAAATCGGTGATTTTGCTTTTGAAGGTATTGCTGTAACCGAATTTGTTGTTCCCGAAAATGTAAAAAAAGTCGGTGAGCAGGCTTTTTATGACTGTCCCAATCTTAAGAAGGTTGTTTTCCCTGACGGTGTGGAATCGATCGGTGGATGGTGCTTCTTTGCTTCAACGGAGCTTGAAGAATGTAATATCCCTGCAGGCATTACTGAAATTCCTGACGGTATGTTTATGGGAACAAAAATCAAGGAAGTAAAGCTTCATCCCGGAATTACCAAAATAGGAAATCAGGCCTTTGACGATTGCTATGAGCTTGAAACTCTTGAGGTTCCCGGCAGTGTAACAGAAATCGGTATTTATGCTTTCTCCGATCTGACCGGTCTTAAGAGCTTTAAGTATTACGGAACAGAGGAAAGCTTCAAGGCAGCATGCTTTAGTGATGATGAATACAAATATTATAAGAATACTCTTAAGGTAACCTTTGAGCCTTGTATTTCAAATCACGGTAATATTGTGGTAATGCCTGCTGTTGATCCTGACTGCAGCAATACAGGTCTTACCGAGGGTGAAAAGTGTGCAGACTGCGGAAAGATTTTTGTTAAACAGAAGTCTGTAAAAAAGCTCGGTCATATTGATGAAGACGGTGATACAATCTGTGACAGATGCGGTGAGAATGCTGTTGAATACTGTAGTCTTTGCGGCGATATAGCACATGAAGATTTCCGTGACGATATGTTCTGTGTGGTAATCAATATTTTAAAGCTTATAAAAGATTTTGTAGTATCAATGTTTTTCTGATATGAGTTTTGCGGGGGACAGTAAATGCTGTCCTCCGTGTTTTTTATGAATTTAAATTATTATAATCATTGACATATTTTTTTTATATATGCTATAATTTTATCGAGGGATAAACCCTGAATAAAAAGAAAAAGGAGAAAATATTATGTTATTCGGTGACGGCTCATCTGCTGCAATGGCAGCTGCCGACGCGGCGGCTCTTGCAGTCAGAAGTACAGACAATTTCAACTGGACATTCATTACTCTGCTTGCCCTTGTAGTCTGCGGTGTTTATATTCCGCAGATAAAGAAGAAAAACTACAACGGAATAGCAGCAGCACTTGCTCTTTACGGTGTTCATTGGTTCTATGAGATTATGAACGCAGTAATTGCTCACTTTACGGGCTATGCTCTCTGGACGGTAAGCCCTGAAAGTACAACCTTTATTCTTCTTATCGGCGTAAGCTGGGAGCTTTCTCTTATGTTCTCCGTAGCAGGCTTTATGGCTGACCTGATGCCTGCAGATAAGAATAAGAAAATTTTAGGCGTGAATAACAGAATTGCTTTTGCTATAGGTAATGCGTTCTTCTTCTCGGTATTTGAGATTTTCCTTGCATCCACACCTGCGTTTATATGGGTATATAAATGGTGGGGCGCACTTCCCGTATTTATTACAACTTACATACCATTCTTCCTTGCGGCAAATCTTATTTATGACAAGCCGAGAAAGACTCAGATAAAATTCCTTGCAATTCTCTGGGGTATCGATGCAATTTTACTTGCAGTGCTTATTCCCCTCGGAATTATTTAAATTATAGTACCACACCGCATCTGTCAGCAGATGCGGTGCTTTTTTATTCTAAGCCAAGAATATAGTCAGCAGACACACGGTAGTATATTTGAATTTTTTTGTGGTTTTCAGAAGAATTTGTGCGGATTGCACGGATTTAAGAGAGAATTTTTTGCAACGGAATCTATGAGTAAATAGTGACTTTTTTCTGAAAATGTTTTATAATATGCGTGTTAGAATATTTTATAAGGAGGAAATAAATGTGAAAAAAATAACATTTGTTATGGCTTTTATTGTAATGATTATCGGTATAATGTGCTTTACTGCAGGTGCAGCTGAGTATGGTAATCTTGAATACCGTGAACTTGATGACGGTACTTTAGAGATTGTTGGTTATATAGGAGAGAATACAAAAATAGAAATTCCGGCTGTTATTGACGGTAAAAGTGTGACAAGTATAGGAGATGAGGCTTTTTTATCTTACTTGGAACTGGAAAAAATTACAATCCCGGATAGTGTTACAAATATTGGCTACGGTGCCTTTGAGGGATGTGAAAATCTTCAGAGCATAATAATACCTTACGGTGTTACAAGCATAGGAGAGGATACATTTTTATATTGTCTTGATCTTGAAGATATAGTAATCCCTGACAGTGTTACAAGTATCGGAGACGGGGCGTTTGAAGATTGCATCGGACTTGAAACTATAACAATCCCCGACAGTGTTACAAGTATAGGAAATGAAGCTTTTATGGACTGTTCCTGGATTACAAGTATAACAATCTCAGATAGTGTTACGAGTATAGGATACGGTGCATTTTCATGGTGTACAGAGCTTAAAACAATTGAAATCCCCGATGGAATTAAACATATAGCTGATGCAACATTTGAAGGATGCTTGAAGCTGAAGAGTGTAACAATACCCAAAAGCGTTAAAAGTATGGGTGATAATGTATTTGATAGCTGTGAATCGTTGACTGATGTTTATTATGCGTGTGATGAGAATCAGTGGAAGAAAATAACTGTAAATGATGCAGATAAGGAAATTTTATCCAAGGCTGAATTTCATTTTAATTATCATGAACACACTTATTCAAATAAGTGTGATAAAACCTGTGATATCTGCGAACAGGAGCGCGAGGCTTCAGCACATATTTACACAAATAAGTGCGATACCACATGTAATGAGTGTAAAGCAGAACGTTCAGTCAAGCATTCATATAAGACTATAGTATCAAAAGCAGCAACTCTTAAAAAGGACGGCAAGACAGAAAAGAAATGCAGTATCTGCGGTAAGGTTAAAAGTACCGGTACCGTATATAAGATTAAGTCGGTAAAGCTTTCTGATACAGAGTTTACATACAACAAGAAGAAAAAGACACCTTTTGTTGTTGTGAAAGACAGTAAGGGTAATACTCTTAAGAAAGATACTGACTATACAGTCAAATATCCGAAGAAGAGAACTGACATCGGTAAGTATATTGTAACAGTTACCTTCAAAGGAAAATACAGCGGTACAAAGAAGCTCACCTTTGAAATCATACCTGCAAAGGTGAAGCTTTCAAAGGTAACAGCCGGGGGAAAGCAGTTTACTGCTTCATGGAAGACTGTGAGCGGTGCTGACGGTTATATAGTAGAGTATTCAACCTCTAAGAAGTTCACAAAGAAAACAACAAAGACAGTCAAGGTGAAAAAAGGCTCTTCAAAGAAGACTACAATTAAGAAACTTAAGAAGGGCAGCAAGTATTACGTCAGAGTCAAGGCATATACAACTGTAAGCAAAAAAACATTCTACGGTGCATACAGTAAGTCGATTAAGGTGACAGTAAAGTAAAAAAAGTAATAGTTGTTACTGTATCCTTGCTTTCTCTGTATCTCTTGAAAAATTCATATTCTCAGTGTACAATATGAACATACCAATCAAGGAGGAAAAATTATGAAGAAAGTAAAAATCATTATCTGCATACTTGCCGCTGTGGGTATCATTGCCGGTGTTGTCTGTGGAATCATCACTGCAAAGGACTCTGTTGACTTCGGTGAGATTGTTATGGAGAATATTCCTGAAAAGAGTGACGAGGCAAGGCGTATAATGTCCTTCAACTTAAGATGCAAAAGTGACCCTGAGGGCAGTATCAACAACCGTTCAGAGATTGCCGTTGCTGTCATTGATCAGTATGCACCCGATTCCTTCGGTGTTCAGGAAGCAACACCGAAATGGCTGCGCATTATAGACAGAAAATTAGGTGACAGATATGACCGTGTGGGTCAGGCAAGAGATTTCTTCGGACCCTTTTCTGAGTACAGCTGTGTATATTATCTCAAGGACAAATATAACCTTGTTGACAGCGGTACATTCTGGCTTTCAGAAACACCCTACAAGAAATATTCCGTAAGCTATGACAGCGCCTGCAGAAGAATTGCAACATGGGCAGTGCTTGAGGATAAAGAGACGGGTGAAAAGTATACCCATATCAACACTCACCTTGACCATGTTCTTGAATCTACAAGAGAGTCACAGTGCAAGGTGCTTCTGAATGAAATGGAAAAGCTTCAGACACAAGGCACAGTAGTTATAAGCGGTGACTTCAACACTTATAATGACGGTGATGTTTATGCAGCAATGCTTAAGGGAACTGATGACGCAGGTGTTACAGCTGAGAATGCAGACAGCGGAATTACTTTCCACTCATACGGAAAGAAAAAAGACGAGGGTCAGGGACCGATAGATTTTATATTTGTAACAAAGGACACAAAGGTAGAGAACTACAGAATTATCAGAGATACAGCCAAGGGTATGTATCCCTCTGACCATTATCCGATTGTTGCAGATGTTATTATATAAAATCTGATTTCTCGGATGTGAAAATTATGAATATGAAGGACGGCACAGCCGTCCTTTTTGTTTGCTTGTTTTTTTGTAAGTATGTATAGAGTTGATGTTTATATATAAAGGCAGATGCTTTTTACATTTGTAAAAATTAAATCTGCCTATTGTCAAATAGCCTGATTTATTGTATAATTAACTAAATATTGCAAAATAGAGGTTTTTATATAAAGGAACAGGGTGTCTGATTTCACTTTGTTATACCCGGAAAGGATTTGTTTATGAGAAAGAATACTTTCGATTGGTTCAGACTTGATAATGCAGCAAAGATTTTCCCCGGTCAGAATTCAAGCTCATGGTCAAATGTGTTCCGCTTCGGAGCTGTGCTAAAGGAGGATGTTGATCCGGAAATTCTGCTTCTTGCTGTCAAGAGGACACTCAGAAGAATGCCGTCGTTTAACGTCAGAATCAGAAACGGTTTTTTCTGGCACTACTTTGAGAAAAATCCCGAAGAGCCTGTTGTAAGTCCTGATGTCAAAAATCCCTGCTACCGCATTAATTTCAAAGAGAATAACGGATATCTTTTCCGTACCTATTACCACGGAACAAGAATATGTGTTGATTTCTACCATGCTCTTTGTGACGGCTACGGTGCGGTGATTTTTACTTCAACTCTTGTTGCCGAATATCTGCGTCTTACGGGTAAGGAAATTTCCTGTAACGAGTTTGTGCTTGATGTCAACGGAGAGCCGAGAGAGGAAGAGCTTGAGGATTCTTACAGCCGATATGCTTCTTCAAAGGTTAAGTATAACCGTAAGGATAAATGGGTATATCACGCAAAGGGTACGAAGGTAGAAAAACACTGCAACAACTTTATTATCGGTGAAATGTCTTTTAAGGCAGTTCACGCAGTGGCTAAAAGCTACGGAGTTACGGTGACGGAATTTCTGGCAGCAACGGTTATCGATATTCTTTATCATAAGCAGCTCAGAGAAAATAAAAAGCAGCGTGAGATAAGCGCACAGATTCCTGTCAATCTCCGTAAGGCGTTCCCGTCGGAAACCCTCCGTAATTTTGTTCTGTGTCTGCGTGTTAAAATCAATCCCGAGCTTGGTGAATATACCTTTGAGGAAATTCTGAAAAGTGTTTCCCTGCAGCTTCGCCTTGCCAATGACCCGAAGCTTATCAATTCTCTTATGACACAGAATATGAAAATTGAAAGAAATCCTGTTGCAAAATATATTCCTCTGGTTATAAAGGATTTAGGTGTAGGTATCGGCTTTGTAATTACGGGTGAGCAGACAACCTCAACCCTGATTTCTAATGTAGGTCCCGTGAAGCTTCCTGAAGAAATGTATCAGTATATTGAAAAATACCTGTTCTTTACGGGTGCTGGTAAGCTCAACGGTGCAAGATGTGCAGTTATGAGTGTTGGTGACAAAATGTTGTTCAGCTTTTCAAACTGTTATAAGGAAAGCGATATAGAAAGAGAATTTTTCACCCGTCTGGTAAAAATGGGTATTCACGTTAAAATTGAAAGTAACAGAGATTAAAATACAAGGAGAGTAAATATGTCTTACTGTGTAAACTGTGGTGTTGAGCTCGATAAAAGTGCAAAAAAATGTGCTTTATGCGGTACAGCTGTAATTAACCCCAATGAAAAAGAATTTGAAGAAAAGAAAATTACTCCCTTCTCTCAGGACCCTTATATTCCCGATGAGCTTTCTCCTCGCGCAAAAAAGCGTATAGCTATAGCTGTCACAAGTGTAATTATGGTTATTCCGAATATTGTATGTCTTATACTTAATGCTTTTGTGTTCAAGGACAGCTTCTGGTCTGTAGGTATTGCTGCAACCACGCTGTTTCTCTGGTCAGCCTTTGTGCTACCCTTCTGTACAAGAAAGCCCCGTCCTTATATTCTCTGGGCAGCAGACAGTGTAATGGCTTGTGTAACTGCCTTTGTTTATGTGATGCTCTTCGGCGGCGCAATCCGTCTTTTCAGCCACTGCCTTTTACCGGCAATTGCAGTAAACAGTCTTATTGTTTTGCTTTATATGCTCTGGCTGAAAAAAGAAAGACACAGCATACTTAAGCTTGCCTTTGTATTTATCGGACTTGCTTTCAGCTTACTTGTCTGCGGATTTCTTCTTTCCTATGCAGAGGTGCTTGCTCTCGGTACAGTAACAGGAATAATATGCTTCCTTTCATGCATTGCTGTTGCAGGATTTTTCATTTACTGTTATTCGAGTAAGACCGTAAGAAGATGGTTGTCAGAAAGATTTTTTGTCTGATGTAAAAATATTACTGCCTCAGGGGAGATAATCAGTTGAACAAATTCGATGTTTTAAATAAATATTTCGGTCACAGCCAGTTCCGTCAGGGACAGCCTGAGCTTATTGATGCTATTCTTTCGGGCAGAGATGCTATGGGTATTATGCCTACGGGTGCCGGTAAATCTGTATGCTTTCAGGTGCCGGCTCTTATGTTTCCCGGTGTGACAATAGTAATTTCACCTCTTATTTCTCTTATGAAGGATCAGGTGAATGCGCTTACCCAATGCGGTATAAAAAGTGCTTATATCAATGCCTCTCTTTCTGAAAAGCAGCTCAATCTTGCTTTTGAAAGAGCAGGTAAAGGGTATTATAAAATTATATATGTTGCTCCGGAAAGATTGCTGTCTCCTATGTTTATGGAGTTGTGCGAAAAAATCCGTATATCTATGATATGCGTTGATGAGGCTCACTGTGTATCACATTGGGGGCACGATTTCAGACCGAGTTATCTTGATATTGCAACCTTTATAAATTCTCTGGAGGAAAGACCGGTTGTAACCGCCTTTACGGCAACGGCTACGCAAAGGGTGCGTGATGATATTGAAGCTCTTATCGGACTTGAGAATCCTTATTCTGTAGTTACGGGCTTTGACAGAGAGAATCTTTACTTTGAGGTAGTAAGACCAAAGGTGAAGCTGGTTGCTCTTCGCAGATATCTTGACCTTTATTCAGGAAGAAGCGGTATAGTTTATTGCTCTTCAAGAAAGACTGTGGATGATCTTTATGAGACGCTGACTAAGGAAAAATACAGCGTTACCAAGTATCACGCAGGTCTTACAAAGCAGGAAAGACGTACTAATCAGGACCTTTTCATAGGAGATGAAAAAGAGATTATTATTGCTACCAATGCCTTCGGTATGGGTATAGATAAATCCAATGTATCTTTTGTAATTCACTATAATATGCCCGGTGATATTGAAAGCTATTATCAGGAGGCGGGAAGAGCAGGACGTGACGGTAACAGTGCCGACTGTGTGCTTCTTTATTCTGCGGGAGATATAAGAATGCAGAGGTATTTTATTGACAATCCCGAAGAAAATAATGCACTGACAGAGGAAGAAATCAACAGTCTCAGGGCTCTGCGTCTTGAAAAGCTTGACAAGATGGTGTTTTATTCTACGAAGGCTTCCTGCCTGAGAAATTATATACTTAATTATTTTGGTGAAGAAACAAAGGGAAAATGCGGCTGCTGTTCAGGATGCAACGGCACGGAAATGAGTATTGATATTACTGAGCCTGCACAAAAAATCTTCTCATGCATAAAAAGGGTAAGAGAGTGTGAAAATGCTGAGGTTGTAATGGATATACTCAAGGGCAAGGAAACCGATTATATCCGTGAGAAAAATTATACTATGCTCAAAACCTACGGCATTATGCACGATGTTGCCGAAAGTGAGATAAAAAAGCATATAGATTATTTTGTGAAATATGCTTTCATTTCTCTTAAAAGAACAGGCAGTCTCTATCTTGAGGAGAAATGTACGGATATTTTAAAGGGGAACAAGAGAATAAGACGTTTCCCTGAAAAGAGCGAAAAAACACAGGTTGAAAACAAAACTCCCGATGTTGATGTTCGTCTTCTTCTTAAGCTCAGAACTTTACGTAAGCTTCTTGCAAGAAAAAGCGGTGTACCTGATTATTCTGTTCTTACGGACTACACTGTTGTGCAGATGGCACTGAAAAAGCCCTCATCTATTGAAGAGATGAGGAAGATAGACGGTATTCCCGATTATAAAATCGACAAATTCGGCACGGTATTTCTTAAAGAAATACAAAGACACTGTGCGGAAAATATTGAAAAAGAGTAAATTAAGTGATATAATATTTAATTATTGATAAATAAGGAAGGAGTGACGGAAATGAGCCGTAAAAAATGGATAGTAAATGCCATTGATAAGGACCTTGCATCGGATATTGCCGAAGAGTACGGCATTGATCCCTTTGCTGCACTTTTGCTCGTTTCAAGAGGAATTACCGATGAAAACGAAATAGCCGAGTTCTTTTCCGAGGATACTCCTTTAAGTGATCCTTTTGAAATAAAGGATATGGATAAAGCTGTTGAAAGAATTCAAAAAGCAATTGATGAGGGAGAAAAAATTGCCGTATACGGTGACTATGATGCAGACGGTGTGACGTCTACTGCTCTTATGTACCGTTATCTTGTAATGAACGGTTGTGACGTTACGGCGTATATCCCCGACAGAAACAGTGAAGGCTACGGTCTTAATATGTCTGCCGTAAAAAAACTCAGTGAATCAGGCATAAAGCTTATTATCACCGTCGATAACGGCATTTCTGCTTTTGAAGAGGCAGAATATATAAAAGAGCTTGGTATGGATCTTGTGATTACGGATCATCATAAGGCTTCCGAGCATATTCCCGATGCTGTTGCAGTTGTTGACCCTCACCGTTATGATTGCCCTTCTCAGTATAAGCTCTGGGCAGGTGTAGGTGTTGCCTTCAAGACTGTCTGCGCTCTTTCGGGTGCTGATGATAAAGAAATGCTTGATATGTTTGCTGATCTTGTTACAATTGGTACAATCGGTGATATTGTTCCTCTCACGGGTGAAAACAGAACAATAGTCAAGCACGGTCTCAGACTTATTAACGGCAGTGGTCTTACGGGAATTGACTGCCTTAAAAAGCAAGCGGGAGTAAACGATAAAACAATTACAGCAACCTCTGTTGCTTTTTCTCTTGTACCGAGACTTAATTCTATGGGCAGAATGGCTCATGCTTCAGGTGCCTTCGATCTTCTTGTGTCTGAAAGCACAGACGAGGCAGAATCAATTGTTCAGACCCTTGACCGTCTTAACCAGGAAAGACAGGAAACGGAGAAAAAGATTCTCGCCGAAGCTGAAGAGCAGATTATGAGAAATCCCGATATGCTCTGTGAAAGGGTGCTTATCTTTTCGGGAAAAAACTGGCACGGCGGTGTAATAGGTATTGTTGCATCAAGACTTGTACATAAATATGGTAAACCCTGTATAGTTATAACCGATGACGGTGTTGAAGCCAAAGGCTCAGGCAGAAGCATAGACGGCTTTTCACTCTATGATGCCGTTGCATCGGCAAAGGAGCTTCTTACTCATTTCGGCGGACATACTCTTGCTGCAGGTATGGGGATGAAGAGTGAAAATCTTCCTCTTTTCAAAAAGGCAATTGCCGATTATGCAAAGAGTGTGCAGATGCCCTTTCTTACTACAGAGCTTGACTGCAGACTTAAGCCTGAATTTATATCTGCCGATATTCTTTCGGTTATTACTGCCCTCGAGCCCTTTGGTGAAGGCAATGCTCAGCCCGTTTTCGGGCTTTTCGGCGTTACTCTTGCTTCAGTTCAGTCAATAGGCGGCGGCAAGCACATAAGACTTAATCTCAGAAAGGGCAACGCATCCTTCAGTGCCCTCTGGTTTGGTGTGACCGAAGAGGAGTTTCCTTATGCTGCAGGTGATAATCTTGACCTTGCCGTAAGACTTGAAAGAAATGAATATATGGGTCAGATAAGAGTAAGCATATATATAAGAGATGTAAGAATGTCGGGCACTGATGACGAAAAATATCTTAAAAGTGTTCGTCTTTATGAAAAAATACGAAGAAAAGAAAGACTCACACCTAAAGAAGCCGCTTTTGCACTTCCGTCAAGGGAAACTGTTGCCGATGTTTTCCGTTATATAAGAGGTGTGAAGCAGTGGAACAAGGATACGGATGTTCTCTGTTACCGTCTGGGTGGTGACGGCAGTAATGCCTGCTCTGTGCTGACGGCTGTTGACGTTCTTACAGAGCTCGGTATTTTCAGAAAAGAGAACGGATGCATAAGCCTTAAGGATACAACAATCAAAGTAAATCTTGATGATTCTAAGCTTATGGCACATATAAAAAAATATATTTAAGGAAGGGGAGAGTACAGTGCAGGGATATAAAGCAGATTTTGAGGCGCTTCTTGAAAAAGTAAAGGAGAGCTTTTCAGAAGAGGATATAGCCAAAATAATCAGAGCTTTCGATATTGCCGATGAAGCTCATAAGGATCAGAGAAGACGTTCAGGCGAGCCTTATATTATTCATCCTATTGCTGTTGCAAGAATTCTTGCTGATATGGGTATGGATGCTGATTCCGTCTGTGCAGCTCTTCTTCACGATGTAGTTGAGGATACACCTACAACTGCTGCAGAAATCTGTGAAATCTTCGGTAAGGATGTTGAGCATCTTGTTGACGGTGTTACAAAGCTCGGTCAGATACCTCTTGCAAGTAAGGAAGAGGAGCAGAGTGAAAATATAAGAAAAATGCTCCTTGCAATGTCACGTGATATCCGTGTTATTATTATCAAGCTTGCTGACCGTGTTCATAATATGAGAACACTTAAGTATATGCCTGAGGAAAAGCGCAGATATAAGGCAAGGGAAACTCTTGAAATTTACGCACCTATAGCCCACCGTTTAGGTATCCGTGCCTTTAAGGAGGAGCTTGAAGACCTTGCTATCAGCTTCCTTGACCCCGTTGCTTACAGTGAAATTGCAAAAACACTTGAAAAGCAGGTGGAATCCCGTCAGCATTTCCTTGACAGCATCAAGGATGAAATATTTGAAAGAGTCCGCCGCGAAGTGCCCAATGCTCACATTGAGGGACGAATCAAGAGTGTTCACGGTATCTACCGTAAAACATATATGCAGGACAGAACTATTGATGAAATCTATGATATTTACGCAGTCAGACTTATTGTTGACTCTGTTTATGAGTGCTACTGCTGTCTCGGCGTAATTCACGATATGTTCAATCCTATTCTCGGCAGATTCAAGGACTATATCTCTACACCGAAGCCTAATATGTATCAGTCTCTTCATACTACGGTTATCGGTAAGGCTGGTATTCCTTTTGAGGTACAGATAAGAACCTGGGAAATGCATCATACTGCCGAATTCGGTATTGCTGCCCATTGGAAATATAAGCTCGGTATGACCGGCGGTAAGGAGAAGTTCGAAGAACGTCTCTCATGGATAAGACAGCTTCTTGAAAGTCAGAAGGAAAGCGACGACGTTGAAGAGATTGTAAAGACTATCAAAACGGATTTTGTTCCCGAAGAGGTCTTTGCCTTTACTCCTAAGGGTGATGTTATCAGTCTTCCTATGGGCTCCTGTATTATCGACTTTGCCTATGCTATTCACTCAGCTGTCGGAAATAAAATGATAGGTGCAAAGGTTGACGGCAGAATCACAACCCTTGACCATCAGGTAAATAACGGTGAGATTATTGAAATCCTTACTACCTCACAGCAGGGTAAGGGTCCGAGCCGTGACTGGCTTAAGATAGCCAAGACCACCTCAGCAAGAACAAAAATCAGAGGCTGGTTCAAGAAAGAAAAACGGGAAGAGAATATTATTGAGGGTAAGGCTGAAATCGAAAGAGAGTTTAAGCGCAACAGTATTACACTTCCCGAAAAGCAGATGAATGAGTTTATTCTGAAAATAGCAGAAAAGCAGCATTGTAAGGACGCTGATGAATTCTATGCGGCAATCGGCTACGGCGGTCTTTCACTCAATAAGATCATTCCCAGAATCAAGGATGAATATAATAAGCTTGTAAAGGAAGCGGAGCCTGAGCTTAAGGTGCAGCTTAAGCCTGCAGTAAAAAAGACAGGCAAAAGCACTGACGGCATTATTGTTGAGGGCATTGATAACTGTCTTATCAAGTTCTCACGCTGCTGCGATCCACTTCCCGGTGACGAAATTGTCGGCTTTATTACAAGAGGTCACGGTGTTTCCATTCATACAAGAAAATGTGTAAATGTGCCTAAGGATCTTTCAAAGGCTCCCGAGCCTGAAAGATGGATTAATGCCTATTGGGATAAGAAGGTACAGAATTCCTACAGAGTCACACTTGCTGTTACCTGTATGGACCGAGTAGGTATGCTTGCTGATACCTCAGCAGTTATTGCTAATATGCACGTTATGATTCATTCTATTTTCACTAAAGAAGGCAGTGACGGCAGAACTACTATTTATATGACCATTACCGTCAACGGTGCCGAGCATCTTAAGAGCGTGTGTGAAAAGCTTAAGAAAATCAAGGGCGTTCTTGAAACGGAGCGTTCCGGCTTACAGTAATATTAAGGAGATAATATGAAAGCAGTTATACAAAGAGTAACAAGAGCTTCTGTTACCGTTGAAGGAAAAATAACTGGGGAAATCGGCAAAGGCTTTTTAGTTCTTCTCGGAGTTGTTGACGGTGACACGGAAGAGGAGATGAAGCTTCTTGCCCGTAAGGTGGCACAGATAAGAATTTTTACCGATGAAAATGATAAAATGAATCTTTCACTTGATAAGGTTGACGGTGAGGTTCTTGTAGTATCACAGTTTACTCTCTGCGCCGATGTTTCTCACGGAAGAAGACCTTCCTTTATAGGCTCTGCACCTCCGGCTGTTGCGAATGATTTATATGAAAAGTTCTGCGATGAGCTTCTTTCTAACGGTGTAAAGAAGGTTGCAAAAGGAATTTTCGGTGCTGATATGGCTGTTGAGCTTATAAATGACGGACCCGTAACAATAATTATGAATACGGATGAATGGAAGAAAAGCTGAAAGAGGTGATAACCGTGAATTTTAAAGTCAGATGTTGTCCTTTGCCTCCCCTTATGGCTAATTGTTATATTGTCAAATCTGACAACGGTGATGCTTTTGTGGTTGATCCCGGCTCCTATGACGGAAGACTTACCGAGACTCTCACTCAGGAGGGTATAACCGGACTTAAATATATTCTTCTTACTCACGGACACTATGATCATATTATGGGTGCCGAAAAGCTGAAAAAGAATTACGGCGGTGAAATCTGTATTCACGAAAATGATGCGCCTTGTCTGAGTGATCCCGAAAAAAGCAGAGTTCTCTTCAGGGATTTTATTATGCCTTCCTTCGAATGTGATATTGCACTGCGTGATAAAGATATCCTTTCTTTCGGTGATGATAAAATAGAGGTGCTTCATACGCCCGGTCATACAGTCGGCTCTGTCTGCTATAAGGTCGGGGACTGTATGTTTACGGGTGACACTCTTTTTCATATGTGTGTAGGAAGAATGGATTTTCCCGGCGGAAGTGAAAGAGAAATGCTTTTCTCTTTAAAAAAGCTTAAAGCACTTGACGGGAACTTCAGAATTTATCCGGGCCATGAGGAAAGCTCTGATCTGGATTATGAAAAAGCCCATAACCCTTATATGAGAGGCATATAAAATGCAGATAATAAACAGAAATAATTCATATCATTATGAAACAGGAAATCTTCTGCGTGTATTTTTCCCTCACGAAAAATTTTCATCTGCAGAAGAGCCTGATAAAAGCTCGGACTACTGTCTGGTTGCCCTCAGCGGTACACGGGTAGAGGTAGAGGTTTCCTTAGGAGATAAAAAGCTCTATAGAGAAGAAACCTTCTCTCTTTCCGAAAAGGTCGGTGACGAAAGTGATGACAGCTTTTTTGAAAGAAAGGCGGCAATTATTCTTTTTGAGCTTTTAAGTGATTATACGTCATACAGAGCTCCCTGGGGAATTCTCACGGGTGTAAGACCTGCAAAGCTGATGACAAGGCTTTCTCAGCAGATGGGTGAGGAGAAGGCTAAGGAATATTTTTTAAATGAGCTTAAGGTAAGTGAGGAAAAAACCGACCTTGCACTTATGGTGGCAAAAAATGAAGAGCCACTGACAGCAATAAACAGTGATAAGTCATTTTCACTTTATATTTCAATTCCTTTCTGTCCCTCAAGATGCAGCTACTGTTCATTTATATCTCATTCAAATGACAGCCCAAGTGCAAAAAAGCTTGTGCCTGAGTATGTGGATAAGCTTTGTCAGGAGATAAAAATAACGGGTGATATTGCAAAGGAGCTCGGCCTTAAGCTTGAAAGCGTATATATGGGCGGAGGTACACCTACGGCACTCACTGCAGAGCAGCTTAAAAAGGTCACTGATGCCATAGGTGAGAATTTTCCTGTCTGTGATGTGCGCGAATACACTATTGAGGCAGGAAGACCTGACAGTACAACGGCGGAAAAGCTGAAGGTTATGAAGGACTGTCTTACGACGAGAATAAGCATCAATCCTCAGACCTTCTCCGATGATGTGCTTAAAGTAATCGGCAGAAACCATACAAGCAGAATGACTCTTGATGCTATGAAGGAAGCAAGACGTCAGGGCTTTGATAATATCAATATGGATCTGATTGCAGGTCTGCCTACAGATACGGTTGAAGGCTTTGAAAAGACACTTGATACGGCTCTATCCTTAAAGCCTGAGAATATTACGGTACATACTCTTGCACTCAAGAGGTCTTCAAATATAGTAACAGAAAACAAAGAGACTAATTCGGGAGACACGGCATCAGAGATGCTTTCTCTTGTGCAGAAAAAGCTTCTTAGTGAGGACTACATTCCTTACTATATGTACCGTCAGAGCAAGAGTCTTGGCAACCTTGAAAATGTAGGCTGGGCAAAAAAAGGCAGGGAAGGCCTTTATAACGTCTATATGATGGAAGAAATTCATACAATTCTTTCAGTAGGCGCAGGGGCTGTAACCAAGCTGAAATCTCCCACAGATAATACAATAGAGCGTATATTCAATTACAAGTACCCTTATGAATATATAAGTGGATTTGATGAAATAATAAAGCGAAAAGAATATATCAGAGAATTCTACAGTAAGTATTTTTAAGGTGATTTTATGTGTCAGTTAAAGGTTGACAGAATCAACACTCTTATTAAAGAAGAACCGGATAAATTTATTTCAGACTGTGAAAAAAGATACAGCAGTATTATAAAAAATACAGCTGAGCTCATAAATAAAAAAGAAGGAAGAGCTCTTGTAATGGTTGCAGGACCCTCTTCCTCGGGGAAAACCACCACAGCAAAGCTTCTGAAAAAAGAAATAGAGCTTCTCGGCGGAAGGGCAAAGATGATATCCCTTGACGATTTTTACAGAAGTCAGGATAAGACCTATACCTTTGAAGACGGCACCGTTGACTATGAGACCGTAAAGGCACTTGACGTTGACTATATTGCCGAATGTCTCTATAAGCTTATGAATGAAGGAAGATGCAAGCTTCCGCGCTTCAGCTTTATTACAAAGAAGAGGGAATATTATGCGGAAACCGTAGCTGAAGAGGATGATATAATAATTGTCGAAGGCTTGCACGCTCTCAATCCTCTTATTACCGATCAGCTCGAAAATGAACAGATGGTGAAAATCTATGTAAGCGTTTCCTCGAGGATATATGACGGTGATGAGGTGCTTATGAGCAAGAGGGATATACGCCTTGTAAGAAGACTCATAAGAGACTATCATTTCAGAGACAGCTCACCTGAGAACACATTTTATTTGTGGAACGGTGTAAGAATGGGTGAGGACAGATATCTTTTTCCCTACAGTGACAGAGCTGATATAAAAATAGACTCGATTCATCCTTATGAGGTCTGTGCTTTTAAGAATATTGCAATAAAGCTTCTTGACCGTATGGATAAAAAGAGTGTATATTGCGTCGAAGCTGATAAGCTCAGGGGAAAATTATCAGGCTTCGTATCAATCAGTGAAGCTTCTGTTCCGGAAAATTCACTTTTAAGGGAGTTTATCGGAAAATCAAAATAAAGAAAAGAGATGAACAATATGGCTGAAAGAAAAAAACAGTCACTTCTGGCAGGTGCCGGTGTTCTTGCAATTGCAACTATCGTTGTAAAGCTTATCGGTGCCGTATATAAAATACCTCTTACTAATCTTTTAGGTACAGAGGGATACGGTTACTTTACGGGTGCTTATGCGGTATATACACCCCTTTATGCTATTTCAATGGCAGGTCTGCCTGTTGCCGTATCGAAGCTTGTTTCACAGAATATGGAGCTTGGCAGAGTTAAGGATGCAAAGGCAATTTTTAAAGTATCCCAGAGAATATTTTTCCTTGTAGGTCTTGTGGGTACGGTTATACTTATGGCAATTGCCGTGCCGTATTCCGTATATTCAGCAAAGGCACCTATGAACTACATAAGTGTTTTAGCTGTTGCTCCCTGTGTGCTTTTCTGTTGTATGATGTCATCCTTCAGAGGCTACTACGAGGGACTTAACAATATGACTCCTACCGGTGTGTCTCAGGTTATTGAGGCTGCCGTAAAGCTTCTGTTCGGTCTTTCGGCAACCTATGTGTTTATGAAGAGTGCTCTTTCTTATTATGATACCAACGCTGTAAACGGAGTTATGTCTTTGTTCGGTGCAGAGGTAAGAAATAAGGCTGAGGCTATGGCTGCAATTTATCCTTACGGTGCTGCTGTTGCTATTTTAGGCGTTACATTAGGCTCTGCATTCGGACTTTTATATCTGTTTATAAGATATAAGAGAAAAGGCTTCGGCTTTACAAGAGAAGAAATTGTGAATTCTCCTCAGCCGGAAAGCGATAAGTCTATTCTTAAGAGTATTTTAAGAATATCAATTCCCGTTGCTGCTTCATCTCTTGTTCTTAATGTAAGTAATCTTATCGATGATGTTACTATCAGAAGCCGTCTTGTTGTGGCTCTTGAAAACGGACTTGATACTGTCAAGGGCATTTACGGTGAAACACTCGGAATTTCACAGACTCTTGATGAAAATATTGCTACATACCTTTACGGTATGCACGGCTCTGTTATCAATATAAAGAATCTTATTCCCACTATTACTCTCACTCTCGGTATCAGTGCTATCCCTGTTCTTTCAAAGGCGTGGACAGCAAAAAATAAAGAGGACATAAAGCTTTGTGTTGAATCTGCACTCAGAGTTGCTATGCTTATTGCTATGCCTGCAGGTATCGGTATTGCAGTTCTTTCCGAGCCTATTCTCGGACTTCTTTACGGCGGTGATAATGCTGCGTTTGCACCTTCGGCCGCTCCTATGATGTTTGTTTACGGTCTTGCGATTCCTCTTTTTGCTATTGCTTCACCGCTTACCAATATGCTTCAGGCAACAGGAAAGACAAAGGTGCCGATTGTGACTATGTCCATAGGTGCTGTAATAAAGATTGCTATGAACTTTGTTCTTATAGCTAACCCTGAAATAAATATCAAGGGAGCATGTATAAGCTCAACTGTATGCTATATTGTTATGGTGATTATCAATTTCATTCAGCTTACAAGATATACGGGCGTAAGGGTGAATCTTGCTTCCGTTTTCCTCAAGCCCTTTATTGCAGCTGTGTTATGCGGTGCCGGTGCCTTCGGTGCAGATTACCTTCTTACTGATGTTTTAGCTATAGAAAGCCGTCTGACTGTTGTAGTTGCAGTAGGTGTCGGTGCAGTATTTTATGCAATATCTATACTTTTACTCAAGGGAATTGTAAAAGATGACTTAGAAATGATTCCTAAGGGAGAAAAAATTGCAAAAGTCCTTGCAAAATTTGGATTATTAGGGTAAAATAGGAATAATGAGGTAAGGGTATGGACAATTTTACTTTTAAGGATAAATACGGTATTGATGATCTGCTTGAAATTATGTCGGTTCTTCGTTCACCGGGCGGTTGTCCCTGGGATGCGGAGCAGACTCATGAAAGCATAAAAAAGGATTTCATTGAAGAAACCTACGAGGTCATTGAGGCTATAAATAAAAAAGACAAAACGCTTCTTGAAGAAGAACTCGGAGATGTACTTCTTCAGGTTGTATTCCACGCACAGATTGAAAAGGAAGAGGGTTCTTTTGATTTCAGTAATGTCTGTGACGGAGTATGTAAAAAGCTTATTGAACGCCATCCTCATGTTTTCGGTGAGGTTCAGGTATCAGGCACAGAGGATGTGCTTACTAATTGGGACGAAATCAAGCGTAAGAGCAAGGGACAGAAAACTCAGGGTTCTTCAATGCTTAAGGTGCCCAAGGAGTTACCTGCACTTATGAGAAGTCAGAAAATACAGTCCAAAGCCAAAAAGGCAGGCTTTGACTGGGACAATGTTGACGGTGCTCTTGAGGCTCTTGAAAGTGAAATAAAAGAGCTTAAAGAGGCTATGAAAAAAGGTGAGAAGAAGGATATTACCGAAGAGTTCGGAGATATGCTTTTCTCATGCGTCAATGTTGCAAGATTTATTGATGTCGATTCTGAAGAGGCTCTCAATCTTTCTACAGAAAAGTTTATTTCCCGTTTTCTTGTAGTTGAAAAGCTTGCAAAGGAAAGAGACATCGATATGAAAAATACCTCAATCGAGGAGCTTGACAAGCTTTGGGTTGAGGCAAAGAAAATCTTAGTATCCAATCGGGAATAATCCCGTGGAAAATAAAAATCTATTTCTGGAGGAAAACAAAAATGAATAAAACTGAATTAATCAATGCAGTTGCAGCTAAGGCTGAAATCACAAAGAAGGACGCTGAAAAGGCTCTTGCAGCAGTTATCGGTTCAATCGAAGAAGCACTCGTTAAGGGCGACAAGGTTCAGCTTATCGGCTTCGGTACTTTTGAAGTTAAGGAAAGAGCAGCAAGAACAGGTCACAACCCCAAGACAGGCGCTGCTATCGAAATCGCAGCTGCTAAGGTTCCTTCCTTCAAGGCAGGCGCAGCTCTTAAGAACGCTGTTAAATAATCAGAATTCAGTATTCGGACTGCTCCAATAATGAGCAGTCCTGAATTTTTTCAGGAGCAGAAATTATGAGACTCGACAAATATCTTAAGGTATCACGCCTTATTAAGCGCAGAACAATTGCCAATGAGGTCTGCGATGCAAAGCACGTCACCGTAAACGGTAAAATTGCAAGAGCCTCCTACGATGTCAAGGTAGGGGACATAATAGAAATACAGATGGGTGAAAACCTTCTCAAAGCCGAGGTTCTTATTGTAACCGAGCATGCTACCAAAAACGATGCAGGGCTTATGTATAAAATAATATAAAACAGAATATAAAACCTCCTCTGCGAATAAGTTTTACAAGAGGAGGTTTTTTCTATGAATGAGGATAAAATCAGAATGCCCCACGGGCTTATTTTAAAGGACAGAGCACAGCTTACTTTAAGCGGTGTTACGGACGTGGATTCCTTTGACGAAAGCGCAATAGTAGCTTATACCGACTACGGTGAGCTTACGGTGAAAGGTGAAAATCTTCATATAAGTATGCTTAATATTGACACGGGAGATCTTTCAATTGACGGAAGGGTTTCTTCTCTTATCTATCTTGAAAATCAGCCAAAAAGCACATCTTTTTTCGGTAAGGTATTCCGATGAATTACAGTGATCCTTTAATCAGCCAGGTTATAGTTTTTTTTCGTTCTGTAGGCGCAGGAATAATTCTGGGCTTTATTTATGATGCGTTATGCTTTTTCAGAATTATTATCGGTGAAAGAAAAAGTGTATATGTAACCTTTGATATTATTTTTTCAATTACAGCATCGGTTATTTCTTTTTTCTTTATGGTTCTTTATAATACCGGACAGGTGAGATTTAATCTTATGCTCGGTGAACTTTCCGGGGGTCTTGCTTTTCACTTCAGTATGGGCAGATATTTCTTGTCTGCCAGCGGAAAATACATCGCAAAAATCAGGAGGGGTGTAGCTATGATTTTCTCTCCTTTAAAGAAATGCACTCAAAAAGCAGTCTCAGGAATAAAACTGCAGTATGTAAAAGCAAGAAAAAGAGATTCAGAAAAGAAAAATAACCAAAAAAGCAGGAAAAAATTTATCAATATTCGCAAAATACTCTTGAAAAATAAAAACAAATCTGTATAATTAAAAATAGGTGCTTTTTGATTTGGAGCGCTGAAAATTTTAAGGAGTTGACAGGCTTGGCGGTAAGAAATATTAACGAAGTTAAAGCGGCTAAAAAGAGTATCAATAAATATCATATTATAGTTATTGTTATTTTTGCGCTGATGTCTACTTTTGTTATATCCAAATGTGTTTCTAATTATGCACGTGCAGCTGAATATAACCGTGAAGCAAGCGCAATTGAAGCTGCGGCTACGGCTATCAGTGAAGAGAGTGCAGATATTTCTGAAACTCTTAAAGCAGAAAATCATGAAGCTTATTTTGAAAAAATCGCAAGAGAAGAATACGGCTACTGTAAGCCGGGGGAAAAAGTATATTATAATTCATCATTCGGTGAATAATATCGGGAGGACATAATCTTTTTATGCTTGAAGTTGGCTCAATTGTTGAAGGTAAAATAACAGGACTTACTGCATTCGGTGCTTTTGTCAGTCTGCCTGACGGTAAAAGCGGAATGGTACATATTTCTGAAGTATCTGATTCTTTCGTAAAGGATATCAAGGCTGTTCTTAAGGAAGGTCAGGAGGTAAAAGTTAAGGTTGTCGGTATTTCCGAAGAGGGAAAAATCAGTCTTTCTATCCGTAAGGCTCAGGAAGCTCCTCAGAAAGAAGCTCCCCGTAAGCCCAGAAACGACAGACCGAGAAACGCCAACGTATGGCAGGGCCAGCCTAAGCAGAATAAGGAAGAAATGTCTTTTGAAGATATGATGGCACGATTCAAACAGGTCAGTGACGAAAAGATGACCGATTTAAAAAGAAATTCCGAATCCAAGCACGGCGGCGGTTATTCACGTCGCGGCGGAAGAAACTGACGGTTAAGTTGGCGATTATATTCACCAACTTAAGACTGCTTTCGGGCAGTCTTTTATTTTTTTGCTTGTAAAGATTGAAAAAGGGTGTTATTATATAAATATAAAAATTCCGAAAGGATGAAGCATATGAAAAAAGCTTTAGCATTTATCCTGGCTGTTGTTCTGATATTTTCTCTCGGTATACCGGCTTTTGCAGTAAATACAGAGAAGCCCTTTGACAACAGTGAGTTTTTCTCTGTAGGTGATTATACACTTCATTACAGAAGCTTTGAGCCTCAAAAGAAGCCATCGAAGCAGATTCTTCTTATACACGGCTTCTGTCTTTCTACAGCTTCTCTTGAAGGTGTTGCAGAGGAATACGTCGGAAAAGGCTATAGGATAGTTCTTGTTGATGTTCCGAATTTCGGTTATTCTTCAAGGGAAACGACTGAAACCAACCTTCTTTCAAGGGAAGAGGTTATCGGTTCTCTTATGAAAAAGCTTGGCGGAAAATGGATTGTCGGCGGTCACTCGATGGGCGGAGGTATTGCCCTGAATCTTGCTGTGGATTATCCGGAGAAAGTGACGGGACTTGTTCTTTTTGCCCCTCAGACATCAAATGAGGCTACAGGTATATCTGCAGACAGTATAACATCACGTATGATGCAGATGGTTTATAAGCTTATTCTCAGAGTCTGTCTTAAGGTTCCTGCGTTGGTCAGAATATTTGTATCAACAAGCTTTGACGATTCAGCTTATGTAAGAGCCTATGATCTTACTAGGGTTACAGCTCCTCTTTCAGTGGCAGGAACGGCTGCCGGTATTTCAATTATGACTACTCATACAAGAGGTACAGATTTTGCAAAGGTTAAAAAGCTTGCAATTCCATGTGTGATTATAACTGCAAGCAATGATAAGGTGGCATCTGCTGAAAATCTTCAGATGATTATTGATAACGCACCCAAAGGCACGAAGGTATACAATTTCGAAAAGGGCGGACATATGATGATGGAGTATTCACCTGCAGAGGTTGCTGAAAAAACAATTGAGACAATAGAAAAGGCATAAGCCGATATATAAAAAAGCAGGTGTATGTGATGTACGCCTGCTTTTTTTATGCATAATATAAACAAAAAAGCCAACCTTTCGGTTGGCCTGGTGCGAGTGTTCATAAGGGATTTACTCAAAATTTAAGTTTGCTGACAAAAGAATACAGCATTACAAGTCCGCAACTGAGTAAAGAGCCGCCAATTATATCAGTAATCCAATGTACACCTGAAAGAATTCTGCCGATAACCATAAAAAGAATAAAAACAATGATTAATACGGAAACAAGTTTTTTCAATGCTTTATTTTTTATACGATTATTAAACTGCATAATTGCTGTTGGCATAATACACATGACAAGCATAGTTGTTGATGACGGATAAGATGCTTCCAAAATACAGTTTATTAGTATTGGTCTGTAATTTACAACATACAGTTCAAAGAAAATGTACATTGCAAACACGACGATATAGAAGCCACCCAGAGCAAGAATGTTGAAATCAACCTTCAGGATATGTTTTCTCTTAATCAGTTGTATAAACCCAACCCAGGCAAATCCCATAGCGAAACCGAGCGGAACAAGACCTAACCAGTCAGTAATCGTGTAAAGCGACATATTAACACCTGTAAGATTGTGGATAAACTGATTAAGCGTTGCAAATCCGACAGAGGAGTTTTGTGGGCCGATTGCTTTAACATCAATAAATTGAATTGCTATCGTCCACAACACAAATACAGCAAGCGTACAGATTGCGGTATAAAGAGTCTTCTGATTGTCTTTTCTCATTTTTATCAACCTACCTTTTTAATGTTTTGGCTTTCGCCTAAATAAAGTTTAAAGGGAGGCTGGAGCAAACACAAGAAACGGGATGTCACACAAGCGACACTTTCCGTATCATTGCCATTTTATAAGCAACAAGGCCTTTATAATGAGCAATACGAACATAAAAGCTGCTGCATAAGGTTGTGTGCTGATAATAAAAATCAGTATTCCTATCGCATTTAATATTAAAGAAAATTTACTTTTATTTTTTATCCAGAATGTATTCTGAAATTTTTTCAAAGTAAGAGTTAAGATTCCCATCGTAATAATTGAAATTACAATAGCAAAATAAATAATTCGCAAATAGGAAGATATTTTAACAAATGATAACAGTGATACTGCTTGTATATTTTCATTTGTAGCCTGGCCGAAGAACGGGGCAAAAAAGAACATTGCTATACAAATGTCAAGCAATCCGAATACTAAATCACGAAAATAATTTCGCTTTTGATTTGTATCTTCTTCAGCTATTATAAGTAATTCCTCGCCTGACAAAAGTTCATCAATCGTTACTTCGAAAAATTTAGATAACGCCTTCAATGAATCAATGCTTGGATAACCTCTGCCTGATTCCCATTTTGAAATTGCAGTTCGTGAAACGTAAATAGCTTCTGCAAGTTCTTCTTGCGTGATTTCTTTTTGTTTTCGAAGCTGTTGTAATTTCTCATTAAATTCCATAACAAACTCACTTTAATAATATTGATTATAAAAATTATACCACATCCCCGCTAAACAAATCAACCTGAATACATATCTTCATACTTGTGTTTCAGTACGAAGATTTTTAAATGTAAAAATTCAAGTAAAGGAAGTGAAAAATGCTTTAGTAAACCAACTGAAAAGCAGTAAAAAAGCGTGGCATAAGTCTTATCGAGCATTGAATTTGTGCATACAAATTCCACTTGTTAGGGACAGCCCTAAAGCCCGTATGAATATAACCAAAACAAAAAGTCTCACTCAAAAAGGAATGCGACGATACATAAAAACTATATCAAACTATATACAAAACTCTATTTAAACAAAAAAATGAGTATTCACAGGTCAAATCTCTTATGAATACTCAATTTGGTGCGAGAGACGGGA
>JAZRQQ010000045.1:0-17668 GCA_045649935.1 Acutalibacteraceae bacterium
CTACTCTCGGTATAGAAAAGACAAAAGGCTCTATCGAAGTAGGCAAGGATGCAGATATAATCATAACCGACGCTCAGTTCGGCGTCAAAAAAACTATTATTGGAGGAAAGATAAAATATGAAGCTTAAAGTTAATGCAAAACTCGACCCTCAGTTTGAACCCCTTTCACTTGTAGTGCGCGAAATGCGTGAAGCAACCAAAGAAAACGGTCAGGATATTATTATCGCTGCCATAAGAAATGACGGGTATACAACTACATACAAAACAAGAATCTTCCCTGAAGGCACAGGCCATGATGAAGAAAATTTCCGTTTTGTTGAACGTATCGCAAAATCACTTGTCTGGGTTGCAGGTGCTTACAAGCTTGTAATTGCCGGAGCTGACACTGTCGGTCAGAAAATTAAAGAAGCTTATACATACACAGGTCTTCGTGCCTTTGATGTAGGACATATGGAAAAAACATATGAAAGACCCTTTGAGGTAGAAATCTGTGCAATCGAAGATGCTCCGAAAGATAAGTCATCTGCTGCTCCTCTCGGCAGACACCTCGACGGTTGCCGTATCGGTTTTGATGCCGGTGGAAGTGACAGAAAGGTAAGTGCTGTTATCGACGGAGAATGCGTATATTCTGAAGAAGTTGTATGGTTCCCAAAACTTAATTCAGATCCTGAATATCACTATCAGGGAATCCTTGAAGCTATGAAAACAGCTGCCTCTCATCTTCCCAGAGTCGATGCTATCGGTGTTTCTTCAGCAGGTATTTATGTTAACAACCGCATAATGGCTGCATCTCTCTTTATAAAAGTCAGTCCAGAAGACTGTGAAAAGAGAGTAAAAAATATGTACCTTGATGTTGCAAAGGAAATCGGTGAAAATATTCCTATTGAAGTTGCTAATGACGGTGACGTAACAGCTCTTGCAGGTGCAATGGATCTTAACGATGACTCTGTGCTCGGTGTTGCTATGGGTACAAGTGAAGCCGGCGGATATATCGATCCCGACGGAAATATAACCGGATGGCTTAACGAGCTTGCTTTTGTTCCCGTTGATTACTGCAAGGAATCAATGGTTGACGAATGGTCCGGAGACTATGGCTGCGGCGTAAAATATTTCTCACAGGACAGCGTAATCAAGCTTGCACCGGCTGCCGGTATTGAGCTTGACGAAAGTCTTTCACCCGCTGAAAAGCTTAAGGTTGTTCAGAATCTTATGGCTGAAGGTGATGAACGCGCTGCTGCTATTTATGACACAATCGGTGCATATTTCGGATATGCAATAGCATATTATGCTGAATTCTATGACATCAAGCATGTTATTATTATGGGACGTGTAACTTCAGGTAACGGTGGAGTTATTCTTCTTGAAAGAACACAGGAAGTTCTTGACAAAGAATTCCCTGAGCTTTCTAAGAAAATCAAGCTTCATATTCCTGATGAAAATTCAAGAAGAGTCGGTCAGTCAGTTGCTGCCGCAAGTCTTCCCGAATTAAAGTAATCTATAAAAATCAAATAAAAAATATAGCCTCACGATTGTGAGGCTATATTTTTTATTCTTTTGTATTTTCAGCGTTTTCTACGAAAGATTCGTTCTCTGTTACTTCTTCAGCAGAGAATTCTTCAGAAGCTGTAGCTAAATCACCTGTCATTATCTTTTTGAATGTTTCAGCGTCAACCTTTTCATGTCTGATAAGGTACTCGGCAACGTCAGTAAGCTTAGAGATATTTTCCTCGATAATTTTATGACATCTGTCATAAGAATTACCGATAATCTTTTTAACCTCTTTATCAATGTCAGCAGCAACCTGTTCAGAATAATTACGGATATTGTTGTAATCTTTTCCAAGGAAAACCTCGTGATTAGAAGATCCATACATAATCGGACCGATTTCATCACTCATACCGTAACGGGTAACCATATTGCGTGCAATTTCTGTTGCTCTTTCAATATCATTTGAAGCACCGGTTGAAATATCACCTATCACTATTTTTTCAGCAACACGTCCGCCGAGAAGAACTACAATATCATCAAGCATATCATTCTTCGCTCTGTAGCTCTTATCTTCAGAAGGAAGACTCATTGTAAAGCCACCCGCCATACCCGTAGGAATAATAGAAATCTGATGAACGGGATCCTGATCGGGTAAGAAATAGGTAGCAATGGCGTGACCTGCTTCATGATACGCTGTAAGCTTTTTCTCCTTATCACTCATCTTACGTGATTTCTTTTCTGTACCTACAACGCACTTAATCGTTGCTTCTTCGATTTCCGTCATGGTAACAGCTTTCTTTTTTCTCTTAGCTGCAAGAAGTGCAGCTTCATTAAGAAGATTCTCAAGATCTGCACCGGTAAAGCCTGCAGTTGTCTGAGCTATAACCTTCAGATCAACATCAGGTGCAAGAGGCTTATTTCTTGCATGGACTTTAAGAATTTCTTCTCTGCCCTTTACATCGGGAGCACCGACGGTAAGCTGTCGGTCAAATCTTCCCGGTCTTAAAAGTGCGGGGTCAAGAATGTCAGGTCTGTTAGTTGCTGCAATAATGATAACACCCTCATTTGCACCAAAGCCGTCCATTTCAATAAGAAGCTGATTGAGTGTCTGCTCTCTTTCGTCATGACCGCCGCCCATACCGGCACCTCGATGACGTCCGACAGCATCTATTTCATCAATAAAAAGAATTGAGGGTGAGTTTTTCTTTGCCTGATCAAAGAGGTCTCTTACTCTCGAAGCACCGACACCGACATACATTTCAACAAAATCAGAGCCTGAAATTGAGAAGAAGGGCACACCGGCTTCGCCTGCAACTGCACGTGCAAGGAGAGTTTTACCTGTGCCCGGAGGGCCAACAAGAAGCACACCCTTAGGTATTCTTGCACCGAGCTGACTAAATGTCTCGGGAGAGCGAAGAAATTCAACAATTTCTTCAAGCTCAGCCTTTTCTTCATCAGCACCTGCAACATCCTTGAAGGTAGTCTTACGCTTTTCATCCTTACCAAGCTTCACTCTTGCCTTGCCGAAAGAAAGTGTGCGATTATTTTCATTCATTATATTCTGTCCCATTTTACGGTAAAAATATAACATAACTGCAACTAACATCAGACTGAGGAGTGTCATCGGCAACATACTTGCCCACCAAGAGCCATTTGAGCCTCTTATATAGTCATACTTTATAGGCTCTTCTGAAGTGAGATTATACTGAGTTATATAATTGTGTACATCATTTAAAAAGATGTCTACATTTGGAACGGTATATACAGTTTTTTCATCGCTTTCCTTAAGTGAATAGCTGAGCGCACCGCTTGAAAGATTGAGTGAAAATTCATCAACCTCACCGTTTCTGAAAAGCTGAACAATTTCATAATACTGCGGTTTATCCTGCTTGTTACCGTTACCGGTGAAGTACGCAAGGGAAACAATCAGAATTACGGGAATAATAATGTACAGAAGATTCCCCCACTTCTGATTACCCGGATTTATGGGTTTATTGCTGTTATTATTCAATATAGAAACACTCCTTATTTACTGTAAACTTCCGGCTTGAGCACACCGACGAAGGGTAAATTTCTGTAATACTCATTATAGTCAAGACCATAACCGACGACAAAAGCATCAGGCACCTGAAGACCGGTATATTTAAGCTCAAGCTTAACACCGGGATCTCTTCTTTCGGGCTTATCAAGAAGAGAACAGCATGCAACGCTTTTGGGATTTCTTGCTTCAAGAACCATCATAAGCTTATCGAGTGTCTTACCGCTGTCAAAAATATCTTCAATAACGAGTATATCATACTGAGATATATCGTAAGAAATATCCTTTGTGATGTTAACAACACCGGCTGTTGATGTACTTGAACCGTAATAGCTCTTTGCTGACATAAAATCAATTTTACAGGGTATAGTTATCTCTTTCATAAGATCAGACATAAAACAGATAGACCCCTTCATAACACAGATTAAAAGAAGCTCCTTACCTTTGTAGTCTTCGTTTATCTGTCCTGCGATTCTTGTAACTATTTTTTTGATTTCGTCGCTTGAAACAAGAACTTCTTTAATATCATTAATCATATTTTTACCCTTCCTTTTTTATTACAAAAAAATTTTTTGTATCTTTATCCGGCAAGTAAGGAGCATTAACTCCCACACCCTCTACCCAGATAATTCCTTTGCTGTCACGTAAAACGGCTTTAGATTCTCTTTCACCGGCAGGGATTTTCATTTCATTAAAAAGCTTTTTAAGAGTTTTACTTACCCCCCTGCTTTTTGATATAAAAATGTCTCCCTGCTTTCTTGAAGTAAGCATCAGCATACCTTCAATTTTTTCAGCATCAAAAGTATCACAATCTCTTGCAGGAAATTCTACATCAGAAATTCTGTAAGCTCCGTACTGAGACTTAGCAACATTATTTTCAAAAGCAGTCTCCCAATAATCGATTTTGTCAGGTTTATTTATAAAAGCAACTATATCATTTTCAACAAAAACATAAAGGTCTTTTGCAATTTCAACCTTTCCCTTTTTATTATCAATAATATTATTTACCGATTCAATATGTCTGAATTCAGTAGGCTTATTCATTTTTTCAGACAAAATAATTCCGATTGCTCTTTTACGAACAGCGATATGCGAATCAATAAACTCTTTTAATCGATATCCGTTATCATATGCAGATTTTTCTATCAAATCCAATGCACACAATTCAATAAAACTGCTTTCCTCTTTTAAAATAGAAGCTGTATGAGATATGTTTTTATCATATGCACTGTTAACCTCTTTTAAAAGCGGAATAATATTATGCCTTATAAAATTACGCTTATAATCATCTGTAAGATTTGTGCTGTCAGTTATGTAGGGAACATTATTTTCTCTACAGTAGCTTTCAATTTCCTGACGGCTGCATTCAATCAGGGGTCTTATAATGTTAGGATTTCTCTTTACGGGAATTCCGCAGAGACCTTTGGTACCGGTACCTCTGAGAAGATTATAGAGTGTTGTTTCAATACTGTCTGACAGTGAATGAGCTACAGCTACTACGTCACATCCGGCTTTATCAAAGCACCTGTAACGGACAATTCTTCCGCATTCCTCTTCCCCTATACCCATTTCTGCAGAGAGAGAGGAAATATCTTCGCTGAAGCAAAGAAGCTCTATACCGTTTTCAGCGCAATATTCTTTAACAAAATTTTCGTCTCTTAAAGCTTCGTCTCCTCTTAAGTTATGATTAAGATGAACTGCTTTTATAATGATACCATATTTTACCTTTAATGAACTTAAAATATGAAGAAGACACATTGAATCAGCTCCGCCGGAAACTCCGACAGCAACACTTTTCACATCTGACAGAAGATTGTTTTTTTCTATGGTTTCTATTACTTTACATATCATTTCTGATTGTCTCCAGATTTGAGAACAAGGTATAGTCACCGTTCCAGGCAACCTTAACTGTTGTTGTAGGACCGTGACGGTTTTTAGCAATAATAAACTCAGCCTCATTTACTGCAGGTCTTTCCATATCATCAGGACCGTCATCTTTTTCTGAGGCGTAATATTCATCTCTGTAAAGCATAATAACAATGTCTGCGTCCTGTTCAATTGAGCCTGATTCTCTCAGGTCAGAAAGCTGAGGCTTATGTGATTTACCTCTTCCCTCGGTAGTTCTTGCAAGCTGAGCAAGGACAACAACGGGAATATTAAGGTCTTTAGCCATAAGCTTAAGGTTTCTTGTAATTTCAGAAACTTCCTGAACACGGCTTTCAACTCTCGAACCGCTTTTCATAAGCTGAAGATAGTCAACAAAAACAGCATCAACATCACGTAATCTTCTTATTCGTGATTTCATTTCTGAAACGGTCATATTTGATGTGTCATCAAAATAAAGTTCGCAGTTGCTCAGCAGAGCTGTTGCTGTTGCAAGCTTTGACCACTCGTCACCTGAAATATTGCCTGTCCTCATTTTTGTGCTTTCAACTCTTGCTTCCGTAGAAAGCACTCTCTGTGCAAGCTGCTCTTTGGTCATTTCAAGAGAGAAGAAAAGAACTTTCTTTTTACCCATAAGAGCAGTATTTCTTGCAAGGTTAAGTGCAAGACTTGTCTTACCCATAGCAGGACGGGCACCGATAATCAGAAGGTCAGATCTGTTAAGACCGGTAATTGCTTTATCGAGATCTGTAAATCCTGTTGTGTAACCTTTATATTTATCCTTGTCAGCTGAACTGAGCTTCTGAAGCTTATCATAAACCTCGTTAACAATAATGTCACCGATTTTTGCAGGACCTCTTGAAACCCTTCCCTGACGGATATCATATATCTGCTGCTCTGCAGATTCGAGAAGAGTATCGGCCTGCTCGGTTGAAGAGGAAGCCTCATCAATAATATTTCTCGAAACATTAATAAGAGAACGGATATAATATTTTTCTCTGATGATATTTGAATATGCCTCAACATTTTCCGTTGAAGGTACAATCTGAGTAAGCTGCAAAAGATACTGCTTACCGCCTGCATCATCATAAACCTTGTCATTCCTGAGCTTTTCAAGAACAATCAGCGGGTCAATCTTTCCACCTAATGCATCTATTTCCTGCATAATTGTAAAAATAGCCTTATGCTGAGGAAGATAGAAATAATCCGGCTTAACGAGAATAAGCACCTGAGTTATACAGGCAGGATCAAGAAGGATTGAACCCAACACTGCCTGTTCAGCTTCAAGGGAGTATGGCATATTTACATCATCAGCAGATGAATACGAATAACCCTGATTCGCCGCCATTATTTTCACCTCATTTTCTTTGAACTGTCTTTGGGAATATTATTCTCCAACCATTACAAAAAGCTTAGCTGAAATTCCCTGATAAAGCTTAACTTCAAATTCGTAGGTACCGAACTGCTTGATATCATCTACAACAATCTTTCTCTTGTCAGCCTTAATACCAAATTCAGTATTTAATTTTTCAGCAATTTCCTTACTTGTAATTGAACCGAAAAGCTTTCCGTTCTGACCGGCTTTTGCTGAAATTTTAATTGTCTTACCTGAAATCTCATCGGCAGCCTTCTGTGCAGCTGCAGTTTCAGTTGCAATTCTGTACTTCTCTGCCTGCTCACGGTTTTTGAGCTCAGACATATTCTGTGCATTTGCCTCTACGGCAAGATTCTTCGGGAAAAGGAAATTTCTTGCATATCCGTCAGATGCATTAACAAGCTGACCCTTCTTACCTAATCCTTTAACATCCTGTTTTAAAACAACCTTCATTATCTTTAACCTCCGTATTTGTTGTTATAAAATTCATCTATTGCTTTTTTAAGCATTGATTCAGCTTCATAAATTGATTTATCTTTAAGCTGACAAGCAGACATCGTCTGATGACCGCCGCCGCCAAGACTTTCCATAATGAGCTGAACATTGATTTCGCCGTAAGATCTTGATGAAATATTAGTCATATCACCGTTTCTGAATATTACAAAAGAAGCAACAACTCCTTCAATATTCAGCATTTCGTCTGCCGCCTGAGAGGTAACAAGTCTTATATTCGGAAACTCCTCACTGACTACAGAGATAGCACATTTTTTATATTCACCTGCAAGATCAATAATTGAATTACGATATCTGAATAAATCCATATCATTTGAAAACAGCTTCTTGCACTCAACAGTATTTGCACCTCTTGAACGAAGGAAGGCTGCAGCCTCAAAGGTTCTTACTCCGGCTCTGAGAATAAAGCTTCTGGTGTCAAGCATTATACCTGAGAGAAGAGCCGTAGCTTCAAAACGTGTAAGAAAGGGTTCGATTTCGAGATATCCGACTATCTCCGCAACCATTTCCGAGGCAGATGAGGAATTAGGCATATGATAAAACATTACCGTATCTTCAATAAAGCCTACAGATTTTCTGTGATGGTCAATTACCATTACCTTTTTGACTTTGTCTACAAGCTCAGAACACTCAACAAAATTCTGAATATGTGTATCAACAATAATGAGCAAGGTATTTTCAGAAACACTTTTTAAGGCTTCCTCAGGGCTGATAAGCTTAGCGTCACCTTTTTCTTCCTTGAATTTTTGTATAAGAGGATAAGCTAAGGTAGCATCTTCGTTAATAACTATATTAGCCTTCACAGACAAATTTTCAGCTATACTGAGCATTCCGACACTTGCACCAAAAGAATCAAAATCAGAAAATCTATGGCCCATTATAAGAATATTATCACTTTCACGGATAATCTCTGCAATTGACTTTGCAATAAGTCTTGTTCTTGATTTATTTTTCTTTTCGAAGCCGGCAGAAACACCGCCGTAGAATTCGTAATCTGTTTCTTTTTTTATTGCTACCTGATCACCGCCACGGCTTTGTGCCATATCAATTGCCTGCTTTGCAAAAGTGTTTGCAGCGTTGATATCATTACTCTTGCCGATACCAACCGAAAGAGTGATGTCGGTCTCTTTACCGTCAAAAGTAAAGTCTCTTATTTCACTGAGAATAGAAAATTTATCCTCAATCATCCTTCTGAGACCTCTTTCCTCAACAAGAATCATCATTCTTGCGTTGGAATACTTACGGCAGAGAGCACCGTAAGATGTTGCCCAGTCGACAACCATCTGCTCGACACGACTGAAAATTGCCGCGCAATCAGTTTCTTTAAAGGTCTGATAAACCTCTCCGGCATTGTCAAGAACCGTAAGCATTACCGACGGACGTGAGTCATAATATTCCTTTTCTATCAATCTGAGTTCTGTCTGATTAAAGAAATATAAAAGATATATGGTTTCGTCTTCCAGCGGAATTTCATTTGAATATACAGAAAAATACTTATTATCAACATTAAGCAAATAACCTCGGCCTATTAAAAGCTGCTCTGTATCATCGCTTTTTATTATCTGTCTGATATTTTTACCGGAAAAGTCGGGTGTAATATCCAGGCTTTGTCTGAAGCTGTCATTGAGCCATATAACTGTGCCGTTTTCTTCAATTACAACACAGGGAACGGTCAATGTTTCAAATGCTTTTCCGTTTTCATAGTCAAGCTCACGGGAAACCGTTTTTATCTGATTGAGTAATTTTGTTTTTTGGGTAAGATAAAGATACACCTTAAATCCGAAAAGCACGCAGGTTACTGCAAAACCGATAACACCAAGGTTTCTGTTATAAAAAGCACTGACTACGAAAAATATTATTGCGGCAAGAAATGATATCAGAGATACATCAAATGCCTTCCATAGTTTTTTCATAAATTAAATCTCCATAAGAATGGGCAGAATCATCGGACTTCTTCTGGTCCTTTCATACATAAGCTTAGAAACATCATCACGGACTCTGTTTTTAATAGCGCCCCAATCATAAATGTTTCTGTCAATACATTTCATAATTGCATCATACGCCGTATTCTGTGCATCAGAAATCAGTTCTTCAGCTTCTTTGACAAATACGAAGCCTCTTGAAACTACATCAGGGCCTGAAACAAGCTCACCGGTTGCACTGTCGAGAGTTGCAACAACAATAATTATACCGTCTTCAGCAAGATGCTTTCTGTCACGAATAACAACAGAGCCTACATCACCAACACCAGAACCGTCAACGAATATTCTGCCGGCAGGTACGTTAGCAATTGTTTTTACATAATCAGAGCTCATTTCAACCTGAGTTCCGTTGTCAGCAATAATAATATTTTTCTTATCTATACCGATTGACACAGCAAGCTCGGCATGCTTCTGAAGATGCTTCTGCTCACCGTGAACCGGAATAAAATACTTTGGTTTGATTATGCTGAGCATAAGCTTCAGCTCTTCTCTGCAGGCGTGTCCAGAAACATGAACATCATACATCTTCTCATATACAACCTCAGCACCGTGCTTCATAAGCTCATTTACAACCTTGCCTACGGTCTTTTCGTTACCGGGAATAGGTGTAGCGGAAATTATGACATAATCGTTCGGACCGATTGCAACCTTTCTGTGATCAGAAAAAGCCATTCTTGTAAGAGCAGACATAGGCTCACCCTGACTGCCTGTAGTAATAAGAACAATCTGTTCATCGTTATATTTATTTATCATATCGAGCTTTATAAGAATACCGTCAGGCACCTTAAGGTAACCAAGCTCAGAACTGATTGCAACAACATTTTCAAGACTGCGTCCGGACAAAGCTACCTTTCTGCCATACTTTTCGGCAACATCGATAATCTGCTGAACGCGGTGAATGTTTGATGCAAAGGTTGCAACAATGATTCGTCTTTTTGCAGCCTTCTTGAAAAGCATTTCAAAAGAGTCACCGACTTTTCTTTCACTTTCCGTGTATCCGGGTCTTTCAGCATTGGTAGAGTCAGCCGTCATACAGAGAACGCCTTCTTTACCAAGCTCCGAGAAGCGGGCAATATCTATCATACCTCCGTCAATAGGCGTGCTGTCTATCTTGAAGTCACCGGTATGAACAACTGTACCACCCTCACATTTAATTGCAAAGCCGACAGCATCAGGAATTGAATGATTGACATGAATAAACTCTACACTGAATTCACCGAGATTTACTGTCTCACCTGCATTTACCTCATTAAGCTTGGCAGAGCCGAAAAGTCCGTGTTCCTTAAGCTTACCGATAATAAGACCGTTAGTAAGTCTCGTGCTGTAAACAGGTACATTAATTTTCTTAAGAAGGTACGCAAGCGCACCGATATGGTCCTCATGGCCGTGAGTTATAAATATACCCTTGACACGGTCTGCGTTTTTCTCAATGTACGTAAAATCAGGTATTACAAGATCAATACCCGGCATATCGTCATCCGGAAAAGCAAGACCGCAATCTACGAGAATAATATCATTTTTATATTCAAAAAGTGTTATATTCTTACCGACTTCATTAAGTCCGCCAAGAAATGCAATTCTGATAGGATCTGCACTTTTTTTGTGCTTTTTATTATCCCTTGACTTATTAGTCTTCTTTTTACCGCTGAAAGCTTTTGATTTATTCTTAACAGAAGAATTTTTGTTTGCGGGCTGTTTTTTATTCTGTTTATTGCTCTGCTTGTTGTTCTGTTTTGTGTTTTGTTTATTATTCTGTTTAGCCGGTTGTTTTGTTTTCTGATTGGAAATTTGTTTAGCGTTTTTTTCACTCATTTAATTCAGATTCACTCCTTTTTCTAAGATTTATATATATACAGTCTGAATAAATTTCTGAAATTATGTACATCTATCCATAATAATAGCATTATAAGATATAATACTATTTTTTAGGCGCTATGTCAAGAAATATATGCTTATTATGTGCCGTTCATATCAAAGATATAAGAGGATTAGTTAATTCACTTGACAAAACAGTATTATAAAGTAAAATAAAGTTCAGAAGTATTTGTTAAAATGCTCAAAGATAACTAAGTTAAGGATGAAATGTAATGTTCACTAAGCTTGTAAAAACATTTAAAAGAATTATTACAGGTATATTCAGACGCATCAATACCGAATACACTATTGTCTGCTTATATCCGATGTTATACAAAAAATACTCAAAATTACCCGTTGACGAAAATAAAGTAATTTTCATTGAGTCAAGACTCCCCGTGTTATCCAACAGCTTTCACGTGCTTTACGATAAGCTGTACAGAGAAACTAACTTCACTCTGAGCTGTCATTTCTTAAGAAAAACTTTTGTTTCAAGAAAAGAATACAACAGACGCTGCAGTGAGCTTATCAAGGAAATGGCTACGGCAAAATATGTATTTCTTGATGAAGCTACTCATATTTTCGGAAGATTCACCGTACGCCCCGAAACAGTTGTTACACAGCTGTGGCACGGCTGCGGAGCTTTTAAAAAATTCGGTTACAGCACCGAAGGAGGAACCCACGGCTCTTCAAAAGCCGCAAAAGAACGGTATCCGACTCATAAAAACTATACGCACGTTACTGTCAGCAGTTCTGAGGTTATGTGGGCTTACGAAGAGGCAATGCGCTATCCTCACGAAAAAGGTGTTGTAAAATCCCTTGGCATCAGCAGAACAGATATCTTTTTTGATGAAAGCTTTATCAGCAAATCCTATGAAAAGCTTTATGAACTTTTCCCACAGGCAAAAAACAAAAAGGTTATTCTCTATGCTCCGACCTTCAGAGGCAATGTTGAAAATGCAGAAGCACCGGATATACTTGATCTTAAAATACTCAATAAATCGCTTGCAGATGATTATGTTGTTATTATAAAGCATCATCCCCTCGTCAAATCAAGACCTTCCATACCCGAAGAATTATCAGACACCTTTGCTGTTGATTTTTCAGATTCTATGTCTATTGAATCACTTCTGTGCGTAAGTGATATCTGCATATCCGACTATTCATCTCTGATATATGAATACTCACTCTTCAAAAAACCAATAATTTTTCTTGCATCCGATCTTAAAAATTACTTTGATTCAAGAGGCTTTTATTATGATTACGAAAGCCTTACACCAGGCCCCGTATTTGCTTCAAGCGAAGAGGTTGCAGATTATATCTCCGACATTGAATCACGCTTTAACAATCAGGAAGTTACTGATTTCTGCAATAGATTTATGAGCGCTTGCGACGGAAAAGCAACTGAAAGAATTATAGACACAGTTTTCGGAATTTCATATAATGCGAATATTAAAAACAAAATACTGCCCGAAGATGACTACCACAATATACCTTCTTCAGACAGCTGAGAGGGATTCTGTAAGAATTTTTACATCTTGACAAAACATATCAAATTATGTACAATAATTTGACGAAAAACATTGAAAATCGGAAAGGAAGTTAAGAACATGGGATTAAAAGCTGCTATTCAACGAACTTTTCTGTATAAAATCTATCTTTTCTTTGTAAAGTACATCCGCAAAGGAAAGAAATTTATTAAGAAAAAGGTACACAAGCTTTTTGATTCAGTAAAAAATACAATTAAACGTATCAGAAAATTCATACGTCAGAAAATGAACCGCCTCCGTACGGAATATCTTCTTACATTCCTGTATCCGCGGATTTATAAAAAGTATTCAAAATTACCGGTTGATGAAAATAAGGTCATCTTTATGGAAATCAGATTGCCCAAGCTGACAAACAGTTTCCAGATTTTATATGATGAACTCTATGCAAACACCGATTTTGATATACACTGTCATTTCCTCAGAAACACCTTTGTTTCAAAAAAGGAATACAACCAGAGATGTAAAGCATTCATCAAGGATATGGCTACTGCAAAGTATGTATTTTTTGATGAAGCATCAAATATTTACGGCAAATTCGTAACAAGACCCGAAACTGTAATCACACAGCTCTGGCACGGTTGCGGCGCATTCAAAAAATTCGGTTTTAGCACAGCTGACGCTATTTTCGGTGCTTCAAGAAAAACTATGGAGAGATTCCCGTTTAACAGAAACTATACACATGTTACTGTCAGCAGTCCCGAAGTTATCTGGGCCTATGAAGAAGCAATGCAGTATACAAGAGAAAGTGGTGTTGTAAAGGCTCTCGGAAGCAGTCGTACAGACATATTCTACGATAAAAGCTTCATTGAAAAATCCTATGAAATGCTTTATGAACGATTCCCTGCTGCAAAGGGCAAGAAGGTTATTCTTTACGCACCTACATTCAGAGGAAGAGTTGCAAAAGCTAAGACTCCTAATGTGCTCAAACCCAGAAAACTCTTCAAAGCACTTGGTGAGGATTATGTAGTTATTATGAAGCACCATCCTCTTGTTAGAAAGAGACCTAATATTCCTGAGGACCTTCTTAATACATTTGCAGTTGACTTCACAGACGATATGAGTATTGAATCTCTTATCTGTGTAAGTGATATCTGTATTTCAGACTACTCTTCACTTATCTTTGAATTCTCTCTTTTTGAAAGACCGATGATTTTCCTTGCACATGACCTTGAAACATTCTTCGACTGGCGAGGCTTCTACTATGATTATGATGAGCTTACCCCGGGTCCTATTTTCTCAACAAACGAAGAAATCATCGATTATATCACAAACATTGACAGCAGATTTGACAAGCAGGAAGTAATTGATTTCCGTAATAAATTTATGAGCTCCTGCGACGGTCACGCTACAGAAAGAATCATAGAAACAGCTTTGGGTGACGATTACGATAAGCATAAGAGAGAAACCCCTCTCCCCAAGAATGATTATCACCTTGTTCCCAGTGCAGACGATTTTTTTGAGACATATAAAAAATCATAATTTATAACTTTCAAACCTGTGTTATCCGCACAGGTTTGTTTTATAGTTATTTTCATTGACAAATATAACAGAATAATGTATACTAACATTGCTTAAAGGAATTAAATTTATCATATATTGTTTAATTCTGAAGATATTATTTACGAGGTGATTACACATGGTATATGCAGTTATCGCAGCCGGCGGAATCGGCAGCAGAATGGGAAATGTTGAAAAACCCAAGCAGTATATTACTTTAAAAGACAAGCCTATTATCGCTCATACAGTTGAAAAATTTTATGTAAACAGCTGTTTCAAGAAGATTATAATTCTTTGCCCCGAGCAGTGGGTAAGCCATACAAAGAGCATTCTTAAAAAGCATCTCCCCTCTGATGAAAGAGTAGTTGTTCTCGAGGGCGGATCAACAAGAAACGAAACTATTATGAATGCTATCAAGCACATTGAAGAAACCGACGGTCTTGATGATGATACAATCATCGTTACACATGATGCTGTAAGACCTTTTGTTTCTGCAAGAATTATTGATGAAAATATCCAGGCTGCACTCAAATACGGTGCAACTGATACTGTAGTTCCTGCTACAGATACGATTGTTGAAAGCCAGAACGCAAAAACAATCAGCAACATTCCCGACAGAAGCAAGCTTTATCAGGGTCAGACTCCCCAGGCATTCAAGGCAAAGCTTCTTAAAGATTTATACTACAGCCTTACAGAAGAAGAAAAAGATATTCTCACTGACGCCTGTAAAATTTTCAGTATGAAAGGTCATGACGTACACCTTATTGACGGTGAAGTACACAACATCAAAATTACTTATCCGTACGATTTAAGAGTTGCTATGGCGCTTTTAGATGAAAACAAATAATATTCTGAAAGGAAAAAGCAATGCTTAATACAGTTTACAGATTAACACAGCCGCGTAGATTTGAAATAGCATTCAGTGAAATAGATATTTTCAGTTCTGATATTATCGTCAGACCCACATATCTTTCTATCTGCAATGCTGACCAAAGATATTTCCAGGGAACAAGAGATCCTAAAGCTTTGGCTGAAAAGCTTCCGATGGCTCTTATTCACGAAGCTGTCGGTGAAGTAGTTTACTCCCCCGACGAAAACTTTAAGCCCGGTGACAAGGTAGTTATGGTTCCCAACACTCCTTTTGAGGAGGATGAAATTATCGGCGAAAACTATCTCCGTTCAAGTAAATTCAGAGCAAGCGGATTTGACGGCTTTATGCAGGAATATGTTTCAATAAGACCTGACCGACTTGTAAAGCTTCCTGACGGTATCAATCCTGAGGTTGCTTCTTTTACAGAAATCGTTTCGGTAAGTGTTCACGCAATTTCTCGTTTTGATAAAATCGCACACGCAAGAAGAGATGTTATAGGTGTATGGGGTGACGGCAACCTCAGCTATATGACCAGTATCTTCCTGAGAAAATTCTATCCCGATGCAAAAATTTATGTTTTTGGTGTTGTTCCCAAAAAGCTCAGTGATTTTACTTTTGTAGATGAAACCTATCTCACTACAGAAATTCCCGAAGGCTTAAAGATCGACCATGCTTTTGAATGTGTAGGTGGTAACGGCTCACAGGTAGCAATCAGCCAGATTATTGATTATATCAATCCCGAAGGCACGATTTCTATTCTTGGCGTAAGTGAATACCCCGTTCCTATCAACACAAGAATGATGCTTGAAAAGGGTCTCAGAATGTTCGGCAGCAGCCGAAGCTCACGTGAAGATTTTGTCAAGACAGTTGAAATGTATCAGCAGCATCCGGATATTATTGAATATCTCAGTCAGATGGTTGGTATAGTAAAGCCCGTCAGAAATATCAAGGATATGATGGAAGCCTTTGATCTTGACACAAAAAAATCATTCGGTAAAACCGTTATGAAATGGGAAAAGTAAGTAAATAATAAATTAAGCAGAGCAGTTAAAATCAACTGCTCTGCTTTTATATTCAAATAATTGAATTAAAGTCCGGTCTTTTCTCTTATGTAATTTCTTGCAAGTACAGCATATTCATAAGGATTAGCAACTGCGGGATCCTGCTCAGCTTCAACAACTACCCAGCCTTCATAGCCGGCTTCGTCGAGAATATCAAATACGGGTGTGAAATCGAAATCACCGTCACCGGGAACTGTAAATGAACCTGCGCGTACAGAATCAAGGAAGCTGTAACCCTTTTCTTTTGCATCGTTAATTACATCCTTGCGAATGCTCTTAAGATGAACGTGCTTTACTCTGTTTACATACTTCTTAAGAACACCGAGTACATCTTCACCGCTGAATGAAAGATGGCCTGTATCAAAAAGAAGGTAAACAAGATCAGGGTCAGTAATTTCCATAAGCTTATCAATTTCCTCAGCAGTCTGAACACCGGTACCCATATGATGATGAACAGTGAAATACATACCCTTTTCTTTTGCAAGTCTTCCCATTTCATTGAAGCCTTTAGCAATGAGCTCCCACTGCTCTTCAGTGTAAACAGGCTTTTCACCGAAGATGCTTACATCCTTACCCTGGATGCTGTTGCCCTGCTCAGAAGCGCCGATAACCTTTGCACCAAGTGCATAAAGAAAATCTCTGTGCTTGATAAAAGCTTCAATTGTTGCATCGTAGCCTTCAGAAAGAAGAAGTGAAGAGAACCATGCATTACATATTCTCATACCTCTGACGTCAAGCTTATGCTTAAGAGTCTCAACATCCTTAGGATATTTGTTACCGATTTCACTGCCTGTAAAGCCGGCAAGAGCCATTTCACTGACACACTGTTCAAATGTGTTTTCAGCACCAAGATCAGGCATATCATCATTTGTCCATGCAATAGGTGCAATAGCAAGATTTACTTTTTCTTTGTTAAGCATTTTAATTTTCTCCTTTTAATTAATATAAACGAGCCTTTTTGATATTGGCTTTCATATCCTCATAGCATTCCTGAACTCTTTTGCTTTCAGAAACCTCTGCAACACCGACTCTCCACCATGAATCATAGCCGTCAGTCATTGATTTATGTGCTACCTTGATGTCAAAAAGAGTTGAAACAGTCTGCTTCTTTGAATCTTCAAGTGCAGCATAAAGCTCCTCGGCAGTTGTTACTCTGTAAGTCTTACAGCCATAACCTTCACCGATTTTCGCATAGTCGGTCATAATTATTTCACCGTCAAGAAGTCCTGAATTTTCGTTTCTTCTTGTGAAGCGTGTACCGAAGGTATCAGTACCCTGATTGTTCTGAAGGTTTTCAATACATCCCCAACCGCTGTTATCAAAGAGCATTACATTAATTTTCTTATCCTCCTGGATGGCTGTGTAAAGCTCACTGTGAAGCATAAGGAATGAACCGTCACCAACCATTGAATACACCTCTCTGTCCCCTGCTGCAAGCTTTGCACCGAGAGCACCACAGATTTCATATCCCATACATGAGAAGCCGTATTCTACGTGATAAGTATCGGGAGCTTTGGTTTTCCAGATTCTCTGAAGACAACCGGGAAGAGAGCCT
>JAZRQQ010000046.1:0-4619 GCA_045649935.1 Acutalibacteraceae bacterium
AAACGGAATTTACATCATTGACCTTCAGAAGACTGTAAAGAAGCTTGAAGAAGCATATTCTTTCATCCGTGAAGTATCAATGAACGGTGGCGAAGTTCTCTTCGTCGGCACAAAGAAGCAGGCTATGGATTCAATCCGTGAGGAAGCAATCCGTGCAGGTATGCCCTATGTTAACGCACGTTGGCTCGGCGGTATGCTTACAAACTTCGGCACAATCCAGAAGAGAATTAAGAGACTTGCTCAGCTTAAGGTTATGGAGCAGGACGGCACATTCGCACTTCTTCCCAAGAAGGAAGTTATCAAGCTTAACCTTGAAATCGAAAAGCTTGAAAAATTCATGGGCGGTATCACAGAAATGAAGAAGCAGCCCGCTGCACTCTTCATCGTAGACCCCAGAAAAGAAAGAATCGCTGTTGCTGAAGCTCACAAGCTCGGTATCCCCATCGTAGCAATTGTTGACACAAACTGCGATCCCGATGAAGTTGACTATGTAATCCCCGGTAACGACGACGCTATCAGAGCTGTAAGACTTATCGCAGGTGCTATGGCTGACGCTATCATCGAAGGCAGACAGGGCGAATCAAATGCTCCTGTTGAAGCAGCTGAAGAAGCAGCTGAATAATTAATCTATGAATAATGACCCCGTTTTTTACGGGGTTTCTTTGAAGAAATTTAATTTTTGGAGGAATTTATTATGGCATTTACAGCTAAAGACGTACAGGCTCTCCGTGAGAAGACCGGCGTAGGTATGATGGACTGCAAGAAGGCTCTTGTAGAAGCTGACGGTGATATCGACAAGGCTGTTGATATCCTCAGAGAAAAGGGTCTCGCTTCTGCTGCTAAGAAGGCAAGCAGAGTTGCTGCTGAAGGTGTAGTTGCTGCTTACAACGATGCAAATGCAGGTGCTCTTGTTGAAATCAACTGTGAGACAGACTTCGTTGCTAAGGGTGCACCTTTCGTAAACCTTGCTGCTAAGGTTGTTAAGACTGTTGTTGCTGCAAAGCCTGCTGATGTTGAAGCTCTTCTTGCTACAAAGGCAGTTGACTCTGACAAGACAGTTGACGAAGAAGTTCAGGAAGTATTCCTTGCTCTTCGTGAAAATATGAAGGTCCGCAGATTTGCTCTTATTGAAGGTCACACTTCAACTTATATCCATGCAGGCGGTACAGTTGGTGTTCTCGTTGCATTTGATGTTGATGATGCAACAGCAGCTAACGATGAATTCGTTGCAATGAGCAAGAACGTAGCAATGCAGATTGCTGCTATGAGCCCCGAATATTTAAGCAAGGCTGACATTTCTGAAGAAGAAGCAGCTAAGATGAAGTCAATTACAGTTGACAGCGCACTCAACAAGCCTGAAACTCTTCCTGTTCCCATCCTTAACAGCCTTATTGAAGAAGTAACAGCTGATAAGAAGTGGAGCGACGAAGACATCGAAATCTATAAGGGTCTTGATCAGAAGCAGAAGAAGAACTTCACAAACTTCATTTCTAAGGAAGCATTAGCTACACTTGCTGAAGTTGCAGTTTCTCACAAGGCTGAAATCGCTGACAACAAGATCTTTGCAGGTCTTGTTCAGGGCCGTATTGCAAAGCAGATCAAGGAAGTTTGTCTCCTTGAGCAGACATTCGTACGTTCAGACCTTTTCGACGGTGATGTTAACGGCTACATTAATTCAGTAGCTAAGGCTCTCAACACAGAAATCAAGCTTTCAAGCTTTGTTCGTTTTGCAAAGGGCGAAGGTATTGAAAAGAAGGTTGACGATTTCGCATCAGAAATCGCTTCTATGGTTAAATAATTAATCATTAAAATTAATTCCACTCTTTATAGGGTGGAATTTTTTTTGAATTTAATTTTCTGCACGCATTTCCTTGACTTTAATTGTTTAAAGTGATATATTATATAAGAATTTTTGAGGGTACTCTTATACAGTCAAGCAGATTTACCTTTAAAAATAATATCAGTTATCCGTCCGATTGAATAGGGATACTGAAAAACTGTTCAATTGGCTTTGTGAAAATTATTCCTTTCAAGGAGTGACACATCTGTCAGGTTAAAAGCTGTCACTGAGAATATATTCTGATTATTGGTTGGGGCATATTCTGATGAATATGCTCTTTTGATTTTTGTATAAATACAAATTAATTATGCATATAATATTGACATATATGATAATTTATGTATAATAATTAAAAAATATACAATTAAATGTATAATTATATAAATGAGGTTTAATATGGTAAAAGTATTTATTGACGGCCAGGCAGGCACCACGGGTCTTCAACTTAAGACTAAGCTTTCAAATCATCCTTTTGTTGAGCTGATTGAAATAGAAGAAAGTAAGCGCAAGGATACATCTGAAAGACAAAAGCTTATGAACGAGAGTGATGTTGTTTTTCTTTGTCTTCCCGATGCAGCTGCTGTTGAAGCGGCAAAGCTCGTAACTAATCCTGACACAGTTGTAATCGATGCCTCTACAGCACACAGAACAGCTGAGGGTTGGACCTACGGTTTTCCCGAGCTTTCTCAGGAGCATTTTGAAAATATAAAAAAATCCAGGAGAATAGCTAACCCCGGTTGTCATGCAACTGGCTTTATAGCTGCTGTATATCCGCTTGTTTCAAAAGGTATTATGGCACCTGATTATCCCGTAACCTGTCACAGTATTACCGGATACAGCGGCGGCGGAAATAAAATGATTGCCGAATATGAGAGTGGAGACAGACCAAAGGATTTTGATTCGCCGAGACAATACGGACTAACTCAGATACATAAGCATCTTCCTGAAATGAAGACAGTAACCGGTCTTTCTGACTACCCGGTTTTCAATCCCGTTGTAAGTGATTATTATAACGGAATGGCAGTAAGTATTCCTTTGTTTACAAAGCTTCTGAAGAAAAAAATGACCCTTGATGAGATTTGTAATTTCTATAAAGATTTCTATAAGGAAAGTGTTTTTATATCTGTACACAAGGCTCCGGAAGGCGGTATGATTTCTCCTATGGGACTTGAGGCTACAAACAGAATGGAAATATATATTTCCGGTAATGACGACAGAATTACGGTTACAGCTGTGTTTGATAATCTCGGTAAGGGTGCATCTTCAGCAGCTATTGAAAATATGAATATAGCTATGGGATTTCCTGTTGATACAGCTATATAAGGAGGTAAATTTATGAAATATATTGATGGCGGTGTAACGGCGGCTAAGGGCTTCAGAGCTTCAGGTATTCATTGCGGAATAAGAAAGAATCATTCTAAAAAAGACCTTGCTATGATAGTAAGTGAGAATAAATGCGCAGCTGCAGCAGTTTATACACAGAACAAGGTATACGGTGCACCTATTACCGTTACAAGAGAAAATCTTTCTGACAGTATGGCGCAGGCAGTAATTGTCAATAGCGGCAACGCAAACACATGTAATCATGACGGTGTCGAAAAAGCTCAGGAAATGTGTCGTATAGCTTCAAAAGCGCTCGGCGTAAACGAGAAGGACGTTATTGTTGCTTCAACAGGTGTAATAGGTATGAGTCTTGATGTAACACCTATTGCCGCAAGTGCAGATAAGCTTGCTTCTCAGATGGACGAAAAAGGCGGTCACGATGCTGCAGAAGCAATTATGACAACAGATACAGTTCCCAAGGAGGTTGCTGTTGAAATTGAAATCTCAGGCAAAAAAGTAGTTCTTGGTGCCTGCTGTAAGGGCTCCGGTATGATTCATCCCAATATGGCAACAATGCTATGCTTTATGACAACTGACTGTGCAATTTCAGAAGAAATGCTCAGGAAAGCACTTTCCGATGTTGTAAAAGATACCTTCAATATGATTTCTGTTGACGGAGATACATCTACTAATGATATGGTCTGCATTATGGCAAACGGTAAGGCTGACAATGAATGTATCACTGCAGAAGGTGAGGATTTTGAAATCTTCAGACAGGCACTTAAATGTGTATCAGTAAAGCTGTCACGCCTTATTGCCGGTGACGGTGAGGGCGCCCAGAGACTTCTTGAATGTAATGTTACTGCCTGCACCGATGAAGCAACAGCAAAAAATATAGCAAAGAGTATTATCTGCTCATCTCTTGTAAAAACTGCTATGTTCGGTTCTGATGCGAACTGGGGCAGAATCCTCTGTGCAATCGGTTATACACCGGGTGAATTCAGAGTAGATACTATCGATGTATATCTGTCCTCACGCAAAGGTACCGTCAAGGTGTGTGAAAACGGCTTCGGTATTGAGTTTTCCGAGGAGAAGGCAAAAGAGATTCTTCTTGAAGATGAAATTACCCTTGATATTGATATGAAGCAGGGTGAATATTCAGCCACAGCCTGGGGCTGTGACCTGACTTATGATTATGTTAAAATCAACGGAGATTACCGTACATAATACGAGGTGGAAAAATGGAAATAAGTGATGCAATGAGAGCAAAAATCCTTACGGATGCTCTTCCTTATATACAGAAATATTACGGAAAAACCGTTGTGGTAAAATACGGTGGAAACGCAATGATTGATCCTGAGCTCAAGAAAGCCGTTATGAGTGATATTATTCTGCTTTCTCTTGTCGGGGTAAAGGTTGTTCTTATACACGGCGGCGGACCTGAAATCAGCGGTAT
>JAZRQQ010000047.1:0-22861 GCA_045649935.1 Acutalibacteraceae bacterium
ATTCCCGTAGCGGCGGTAAGACCTGCGGGCATAGAGCTCATCATATCGGGGTCTACAACTGCAACAACGGGGATATCATGTACGTCAACGCAGACAAACTTTCTCTGCTTCTGAACGTCGGTGATAACGTAGTTAATGGTAACTTCCGCTGCCGTTCCTGCCGTAGTGGGTAGTGCGATAATGGGAACGGTGGGGTTGGTAGTGGGTGCAACGCCTTCAAGACTTCTTACGTCGGCAAATTCGGGGTTTTCGATAATAATACCGATGGCCTTTGCGGTATCCATTGAAGAGCCGCCGCCGATTGCAACAATACAGTCAGCTCCGCTTGCCTTGAATGCAGCAACACCGTTCTGTACATTTTCAATCGTGGGATTGGGCTTGATATCACTGTAAATTTCATAGGGAATTTCAGCAGCATCAAGAATATCTGTTACCTTTTTGGTAACCTCAAATTTAATAAGGTCAGGGTCAGAGCATACGAAAGCCTTTTTAAAGCTTCTTGCCTTAATCTCTGTTGCAATTTCGTTGATTGCACCCTTGCCGTGATATGATGTTTCGTTGAGAACAAATCTGTTTGCCATAATATTAACTCCTTTTCATTAGTAAGATAAAAATATCTTGCTTACATTCTACACTAATGAACACAATAAGGTCAACTGTTTTTCTGATATTTGTACATAAAAAACATAACCTCTTTCAGATTAAACCGAAAGAGGTTTATGTGTTTAATTACTGAAAATCAGACTGATTTATAAAACAGAAATTGCTTCACTGATAGTTTTTTCAAGAGCTTCCCTGCCGTATTTATCAACCTCTGATTTGTTCTTTTCACCGTGAGTAAGACATCCGGCACCGCCGATACAGCCGCCGACACAAGCCATACCCTCAATGAAGTTTTCCTGAAGAACATTTTTACTCTTTTTAAGTAATGCCACTCTGCATTCCTCGATACCGTCGCAGGATATTGCCTTGAGATCGAAATCAATATTCTGCTCCTTCAGACCTTGCTTAACTGCATCGGAAAGACCGCCTGAACGGGCAAATATTCTGCCGAAATAAGAGGCATTATCAAGTACGTCCTCACCGAGAGCAGTTATATCGATATTACGGCTGTCATAAAGTGCCTGTAATTCTTCAAAGGTAAGAACTGCATCAACATAAGGCTTTACTGTTTCAAGCTGTGCTTCAGCCTTTTTTGCAGTACAGGGTCCGATAAATACTATCTTTGCAGTTTCATCGGTTTCCTTTATATATTTTGCAAGAGTTGCCATAGGTGAAAGATTATGGGACACCAGAGGCAGAAGGTTCGGGAATGTATTTCTGATATAAGATACAAATGCAGGACAGCAGGAAGAAGTGAGGAAGCCCTTTTCTGAAAGCTCCTTAGCCTCTGCATATGCTACCATATCTGCACCGAGAGCCGCCTCAACAACGGTGAAGAAGCCAAGCTCTTTAAGTCCCGATATAACCTGACCCAGCTTTGCATAGGTGAACTGGCTGGATATCGAGGGAGCCACCATTGCATAAACCTTATAATTCTTATTGTTGTCACTCTTCTTGATAATATCAATAACGTCAATGATAAATGACTTATCGGTAATTGCACCGAAGGGACACTGATAAACACAGGCGCCGCACTGAATACACTTGCTCTGATCAATAGAAGCCGCATTCTCATCATTTATACTGATAGCCTTTACCTTACAGGAAATCTGACAGGGTCTTTTGTGGTTTACGATAGCAGAGAAGGGGCAAACCTTCGCACACTGACCGCACTCAACACATTTTGACTTGTCTATATGTGCTACATGGTTATGGTCAAAGGAAATAGCTCCTCTTTTACATACATCCTCACATCTGTGAGCAAGACAGCCACGGCAGGATGTGGTTACCTCAAAGCCGGCAGCGGGACATTCGTCACAGGCTATATCTATAACCTGGATAATATCCTTACCTGCGCCCATAGCTATTTTTACTCTTTCAGCAAGAATAGCTCTTTCCTTATACACACAGCAGCGCATAGTTGAGGTTTTACCCGGAACAATCTTCTTCGGAATATCAATAGCATTCCTCATTGTATTATCTTCCCAGGCTTCACTTGCTACCTCACGAAGCACCTTATATTTTAAATATTGAACTTTTGTATCGAATTTTCTCATTTATATCACCTTAGAAATAACTTACCTTGATTCTTTTGCCCATTTTCTTAAGACATTCGGAAAGCTCCTCAACAAGATTCATTTTAATACTGAAATTTATCGGCAGATCAGGATTCTGATGTGCGGGGTTTATAGCACGTCCCACATAGAAATTTATATCCGTTGCTTCTTCAAAGAGAAGTCTGCTGATAAGAGAAGCACCGTCACGCCTGAAGCTCCAATGCTCATAATACCTGTTTTCACCGAGATAATCCTTGGCGTATTCAAGAACCTTATTAACGGTAATAACACCTTCCGTTACAAGATCCACGCCTTCAATTTCGGCAATAGGCGGAACATCGCTTTTCTCGAAGTTAAGGGTTGCTCTCAGCTCCTTGCCGAGATATTTTGCGGCAATTGATGAAGTAGTACCGCCGCAGATAATATGCTTACCTTCCTTAGAGAAGAACAGTGACATCATACGGTCCCCGTCATCACGGTTAGAGGGAGGACCGAAGAGCATATTCATAGGCTCTCTTTTTCTTATTCTGACAACACAGGCTGTAGCATCGTCGCCGGGCTTGTTTCCGTAAAGCTTGTTACATTCGTCAACAATCATTGTGGAAAGAGTTTTGGCCGTGTAGCCCGCCGGAACAATAGTTTCGATAAAATCGATTATATCCTCTCTTTTCCAGCCGAAGTTATATATCATGCCGATGCCGGCATGAGGACATCCGTCACTCATAGCAACGAAAATATCGTTTTCCTGAAGCTTGATGAGAGACCTGAATATCTTCTTGCCGCCTATATTCATTTCTGTTTTCGGGTAATCATAATTGACCTCATCACGGATAACAATTACATGGGGATTATCATACTGGATAATCTCTGCCATTTCGTTGTTTTTCAGATGAATGATGGTGAAGGTCGAATATGCCACTCCTCTGACAGAGCAGACGGGAAGTGTTGCGGCAATAGTTGAAACGCATTCCTCTATCGGCAGACCCTCTGCCATCATTGTTGAAATGATTTTGGATGTAAGAGTGGAAAGAATACTCGCCTTTACACCGCTTCCCAGACCGTCCGCAAGAACAATAACGGAAGAGTTTTCACTTTCCTCAATAATATCCACATGGTCACCGCAAAGCTCTTCACCGAAATGATTTATACTTTTATACCCGATATCTGCACATAAATCATTCATCAGTTATCGACTCCTTAAGCTTTGAAAGTGCAATTTTTGTTTCAGCGGCCGTTTCACCTAACAGTGAAGCAATCTCCTGAACAATTCTCATCTGTTTGTCAACAACTCTGTCGGCAACCTCAATAGTTTTACGGCTGATATTTTCTTTTTTCTCACGCTCGTATTCCTCATCGGTAACATCACGCATAATGCCGATAAGAAGATGTGAATCCCTGTCGTAAACAATAGTCTGCTCAACATAACGCTTATATTCAGCAAGATATACTCTCTCATCCTTTACATCTCTGCCGCTTGTCAGAACATTTATAAATGATGAGGGATCAAGAATACGGATTACCTGGTCACCCAGAATATCGGCAGAGCTTCGTATATTCATAATTTTCATTGCCGAATCGTTTATCTGCTGAACCTCAAGGCTTTCGTTAAGAACAATAAGACCGTTGGGAATATTTTTTACAATAGTATCGGAAAAGCTTTCTGCCTTATCCTTGAGGAAGGGCAGACACATTGAAATTTCAGCCTTGCCCTGGCAGATGGCAATTGCCTTTTCACGGCAGGTATTGTATCCGCAGGAGCCACAGTTAAGCTCATCAGCAGGCTTGAATTTACCCATCTGACGAAGGGCGCTGCAGATTTCCGTTTCTGAAGGAAGAGGATGCTTCGGCTCAATAAAGGTAAGACGCTTCTTAAGCTCAGCAGACTTAGGCTGAACAACCTCAAAATCCTTCTCACCTGCATAATTTGCAACCTCGAGATAATCCTTGATTGTTGAGTCGTGATGATACTTCTCAATAACGGGACCGCCCACACAGCTTCCGTTACATGCAGACATCTCAATGAAGCATTTATGAATTTTGCCTTTTTCTATATCCTTAAGAACAGCTGTACAGTTTTCAACGCCGTCAATTGCAACGTATGTATATCCGCTGTTTTCCTTCATTGTTTTAAGCACACCGCCGGTTGTAGGGAAGAAACGGGCACGGCTGCACTCGTCATAATCGGTCTGTGCCTCAAGCTCAACACCGACCTCCTTCATCCACTCGGTAAGCTCCTCAAAGGTCAGCACGGCATCAACTATACCGTTGTAATGATCTGCCTCATCCTTCTTTGCTACGCAAGGTCCTACAAAAACAGTTTTTGCTTCGGGATATCTTTTCTTGATATCGGCACAGTGAGCCTGCATAGGAGACATAACGTCAGCAAGATACACAAGGCAGGACGGGAAATGTCTCTGAATAAGAAGATTGACGGAATGACAGCAGGATGAGATAATTAGATCTCTTTCCTCTTCCTCAAGAATTCTTTCATATTCGTTTTTGACAATGGTAGCACCTATGGCAGTTTCTTCAACATCGTGAAAGCCCATCTTTTTCAGTGCTTTTCTCATAGATTCTATACCTGCGCCGTCATAGTTGGCAATAAAGGAAGGTGCAAGAGAAACAATAACGGGATCACCACTCTGAATAAATACCTTTACCTTTTCCGTTTCGTCAACAATCTGCTTTGCGTTCTGAGGACAGACAACAAAGCACTGACCGCAGAGTATGCACTCATTTTCTATAATGTGCGCCTGATTGCCCGAAAAACGGATGGCCTTTACGGGGCAATGGCGGATACACTTATAACAATTCTTACAATTTGATTTTTTTAAAGTAAGACAGTTTGTCACTACGGTCAACTCCTTTATTTATTTATAATATCCAGGACATTCTCCTTGAAGAAGTCCTTGAAGTTTTCCTTGGTTATACCTGTATGAATATCATCATCAACCTGAACAGTTACACCGACACGGTTACACTTACCTGTGCAGAAGCTGCCTGCAAGAGTTATTTCATCGTCAAGATTATATTCTGCTACAGCCTTCTGAAGCAGTTCAACAATTTCCGCCGAGCCCTTAATATGGCAGGAGCTGCCGACACAAATCTGAATTATCATTATTTACACCTTCTCCAGAATTTCTTTTTCGAAGAAATCTCCGACTGTTTCGGGAGTTACTGAATGAAATTCACCGTCAACAGTAACACAGACACCCTGCTGGCACTTACCCATACAGAAGGTACCCCCGAGCTCAGCCTTGTCACCGAGATCCTTTTCTTTTATAAGGCGCTGTAGCTCTTCAACCACCTGGCGTGAGCCCTTGATATGGCATGACGAACCGATACAAACTGTAATTTTCATTGTTTAATCTCCTTTTGTTTGTTATGTTCTTTTAAATGCAGTACCGTATCTGTACGGCTGATTTTTATCTTATCCGTCCTACGGTTACATAGATAAGCAGATAAGAAACCATCCGGCCGATTATTCCTTACGGGAAACATCCAATACCGTTTTGCTCTTGGCAAAATTCGAGTTATTATACCATATAATTTATAAATAATCAATCAATTCTTCGCTAAATATTGACAAGAATACAACTTTTTGTGTATAATATCAAAAAATTAACTTAAAGGAACTATTTATGAATAAGATTACTATTATTGGCACAGGCAGTGTCGGTTCAACAATCGCATACACCCTTACCGCAACAGGCATCGCAACGGAAATTGTAATGATTGACGTCAATGAGAAAAAAGCTATGGGTGAAGCACTTGATATCCGTCAGGGCACTCCCTTCTGTGCTCCCTGCTCAATTTATGCAGGCAGTTATGCTGATGCAAAGGATTCAGATATCGTTATAATCACATCAGGTGTTGCAAGAAAGCCCGGACAGACCCGTCTTGACCTTGCACAGATTAATGTTGATATTCTCAAAAGCATTATTCCGAGCATCACAAAATATGCTCCCGATGCAACATATGTAATTGTAAGTAACCCTGTTGATATTCTTACATATACTTTCTGCAAATGCTCTGATATCCCCGAAGAAAGAATTATCGGCTCAGGTACAATTCTTGACACAGCAAGACTCAGAAGCCGCCTTGCAGAATATTTCACTCTCAATCAGCAGAATGTTCACGCTTATGTCCTTGGTGAACACGGCGACTCCTCTGTTATTCCCTGGTCAACGGCAAATATTTCAAATGTACCCATTATGGAGTACAGCAAATCATTCATCAGACCTGACGGCATTGTAGTACCCGACCTCAGCATTGAAGAGGTTGAGGAGTATGTAAGAAAATCAGGCGCAAGAGTTATCGAAAGAAAAGGCGCCACATTCTATGCAGTATCAATGTCAGTCTGCCACATCTGCAAATGTCTTCTCAGCGGTATAGACACAACTATGACCGTTTCAACTATGCTTCACGGTGAATACGGTATAGACGATGTATGTATGAGTCTTCTCAATGTTGTAGGTCATAAGGGCGCACACAGCAAGATTATGCTCCCCCTTAATGATGCAGAAGTCCGTGCTTTACATAAGAGTGCAGAAAGCTTAAAAGACATAATCAGACAGACAAAAATATAAATTATTCTGTTACAGATAACTTTTAAAGGGATACGTTTTTCGTATCCCCTTTTCTTTTAATAAAAGCCTCACAGTCTGACAATAATAACTGTGAGGTGAAAAATATGACTGAATATGAATGTCCCTGCTCCTATGTTTATAATCCCGAAGCCGGCGACCCTGATAACGGTGTAGCTCCCGGCACTGCCTGGGAGGATGTCCCCGAGGACTGGGTGTGCCCCTGGTGCGGTCTTGGTAAGGATGCATTCGAAGAGAGATAACAAAATAAACAGAGCTGTTACATTCTGACAGCTCTGTTTGTTTATCAAGTGTTATTTTCTTTTTTCTTTGTCATCTTTTTAACGACTATGCTCATTATAACAACAAAAACGGGAATGGGCAGAATATACAGAAGGCTGTAGGGATTCGAAAGGTCGCCTTTGTTTGCAAGGAGTGTGAAAAGAATATTAAAGGGCAGCATACCGAGATTTGAGGCTATAAAATACTTAGTAAAATCGACATTCATAGCACCGTAGATCACATTAAGAAGATCCGAAGGCAGAACGCCCGCAGCCTTTACAACATAAACCACCATAAATTCATTTTCACCGGCAAAATCGTCAAGCTTTTTGATTTTCGGAAAGCGTGCCTTAAGTGAATCGAGGGCGTTCTTACCTGCAAATCTGCCGAGATAATATGGAAGAATCATACTGAGGGCAACGCCGATAAAATTAACACCTATTGCCACCCACAGATTATCAAAGAGTATTCCCGAAACGGCAAAAATAACCGCAGGCGGAAAAACAAGAGCAAAGTATTTAATTACCGTAAAGGCTATAATAATAAAAGCCACCGTAAGTGTACCGCCGGTTATGTAGGACGAAAGCTCGGCAGCATTTTCGATATTGATATTGAATTTTTTCATAAGCACAAGCATAGCAGCAACCATTGCCAGCATAAACACAACAGAAACTATCTGCAGTATTTTAATGAGCTTGTCAAAGCTTTTTTTGTTTTCTTTATTCTTATTCATTTTTTACCTCCCGTTTTTTTATGACTATATATTAATACTTTTGAAGGCTTTTTTCAAGACATATCTGCTTATTAATATGAGAATACTTTTACTTATAAATTTCTATTGAATTTCTGTTCATTATATGTTAATATAATTCTGTTGATTAAAACAATAAAAACGGAGGTAATTTTCATGAAAAAAATCATAGCATTATCACTTTGCCTTATTATGATGTTTTCTCTTGCCGTTCCCGCATTTGCGGCTTCCAATGTAGAAAATATCCCCATCATCACTCTCCGTGGTGACGGTACACAGATTTATGTTCCCGATGAAACTGCCGAAAACGGTGAAAGAAATATCTGGGGCGATGCTTTCGCAAATATCGAAGGCGGTTCAATCAAAGAAAGTGTTGTCAACGTTCTTGAGCCCTTCCTTCTTGAGGGTCTCTTTATGGATGAGTGGGACAATTACTATCAGGCCTTCTACGATGAAATTTCCCCTATTTTCGAAGAGCTCAGACTTGACGAAAACGGCAATCCCCGATACAATTCAGGTCTCGGTAAAGAGGACCGCGCCAATAATGCCAATTCATGCAAATACAACAACGCAAGCTGGCAGGGCGGAAAATATGACGCAAGTGACTATACCTTCCGCTATGACTGGAGACTTGATCCCAAGGTAGTTATCGAGGACCTCCACACATACATCACAAAGGTTATGGCTTCTACAGGCAAGAAGAAGGTTGCTCTTGCAGGCAACTGTCTTGGTGGCTCATATATTCTTGCTTATCTTCAGAAATACGGCACACAGGGTCACATCAAAAATGTATTCTTCAATGCAACTGTAGGTAACGGCACCGTTGTTCTTACCGATGCCTTCTGCGGTGATATCAAGCTTGATTTCGTAGCACTTCAGAGATTTACCTATCAGAACGTTGATCCCGAAAGTGACAGCTTTGCAGGCCTCTTCGCTTCAATGCCTCTTCTCAACGATGTAATTCTTTCGTCCTATGACTTACTGTCACAGACAGGTGTTCTCGATCAGCTCGGTCTTACCTTTGACGATTTATATCAGAAGATATATGAAGGCCTTGTTCCCCGTCTTGCAATTGCAATTTTTGCAACAATGCCCGGCTACTGGACAGTAGTTGAAACCGACAGATATGAAGAAGCAAAGAAATTTGTTTTCGGTGAAAAAGGTGACGAGTTCTACGATCAGTATGCGGGACTCATTGAAAAGCTTGACTGGTATTACAATACCGTAAGCTCCAAAAAGGAAGAAATCATCAACAACTGTAAAGCTGCCGGCGTACACTTCGGTGCTACAGCAAAATACGGCGTTCAGATGTATCCCTTTGTCGCCCGTCAGAATGAGCTTTCAGACGAGCTTGTTGACTTTAAAAATGCTTCCTTCGGTGCTACTGTTGCTCCCGATGTTTTCAGCACATTATCTGACTCACACATCAAAAAGGCAATCAGTGACGGCAAAGAAAAATATATTTCTCCCGACAAGCAGATAGATGCTTCAACCAGCCTTTTCAAGGATTCATTATGGGTAATGAAAAATGTCTGCCACAACAACTGGGAAACAGACGATAAGCTTATTGAAGCCTTCTCCTGTCATACAAACTTCACAGTAAATGACGACCCTGCATTCCCTCAGTTTATGATTCTTCTTCCCGACACTATGACAGAGGATCCTGAAACCGGAAGAAAAGACAATGACACCGGCAAGGTTGTTCCTATGACAGAAGAAAACTGCCACCTTACACTCTGGGACAAGATGCCTGATGACGCGAAGAAAGAGCCGACTGTTTTTTCAAGACTTATGTCCTTCTTCAGATGGCTTACAGCAATGATCAAATATATCCTTCACATCAATTCAGAAAAGCCTGTTTTAGGTGAAGTATGATTATTACAGACGGCAAATTTTCTGCCGTCTGTTTTTTATTCATTGACACAAATAAAAAAAATATGATAAAATTGATACACAGTAATTTCAAAGGAGATTTTAAAATGAAGAAAATATTTATTCCCGTAGGCATAATTGTTCTCATACTTGCAATAATTGCCGTTATTTTAAGTAAAACATCACCTGCTAATCCCGGTTACCACGTCCATGAAGACGGTTCAACCCACTATGATGTAACAGAAGAATATCACACCCATGCCGACGGTGAAACTCACTACGGCACGCACTGATTAATTTTTTACTATTGACATTTCCCTTTTAAATATGTACAATAACAAACTGTGAGTGAGTTGGGCAGTCGCGGGCATTTTATAATGCGTGAGGAAAGTCCGAGCTTCACACGGCAGGGTAACGGTTAACGACCGCCGAGGGCGACCTTAGGGACAGTGCAACAGAAATAAACCGCCGTGCTTCTGCGCGGTAAGGATGGAAAGGCGAGGTAAGAGCTCACCGGCACACAGGAGACTGTGTGGCCATGTAAACCCTACCCGAAGCAACACCGACAGGATGATACGTCAGCCGGACGCAAACCGAAGGGTGGCTTGAATCTGCAAGCAATTGCAGGTCTAGATAGATGATTGCCTTAAATGACAGAACTCGGCTTACAGACTCACTCATCAACAAAAAAATATTCACCTCAACTGTATCTGTTGTGTATGATACATTGAGGTGATTTTTTTGCTTTACAACATTATTTATGCTGTCAGTCTTATTCTTATGCTGACGGGTATGTCCTTTTTGTTCTACGTGCTTATAAGTAAAAGTCTGTGCCTTGGCAGTAAGCAGAATTATTACACTGTAATTGCCGGATACGAAGAAAAGGAAAATCTTGCCGATGAGATATACCGTGCATATACTCAGATGAATCTGTTCAATCTCGGCTCTCTGCCGCCGCTTATTGTAGTGGATTATAATCTTACAGAAGAAACAAAGCTCAGATGCAGTCTTATAAACGAGCCCTTCGGTAAAATTGTGTTCTGCAAAGAAGACGAGCTTATAGAAATTATAAGCAACAATCTTTATTCAAACGATTGAAATAGCAATAGAAAATGTTGTATAATAATGCCTGTAATATAACAGAAAGGAGGACATTATGGATACGGAAGATATTATTATCAGCGGCGTTATCGAAGATATAGTTTACTCTAATCCCGACAACGGCTATACTGTTATTGACATCAACCACGACAACCGTCTTGTAACTGCCGTGGGCATAATGCCCTCCTGCTGTCCCGGTGAGGAAATAAAGCTTAAGGGCTACTGGACCAAGCATCCCACCTTCGGCACCCAGTTCAAGGCTGTTGCTGCTGAAAGAAGTCTGCCCAAAAGTGCAGGTGATATGCTCAGATACCTTTCGGGCGGTGCTATTAAGGGCATAGGTCCCGCAACCGCAGCAAAGATTATTGAACGCTTCGGTGAAGATACTTTTGATATACTCGAAAAGGAGCCTCACCGCCTTTCTGATATAAAAGGCATAAGCCTCGATAAGGCCAGGGAAATAGGGAAAAGATTTCAGGAGCAGTTTGCCGTAAGGGAGATAATGATTGCGCTTGAAAGGTTCGGTATGAGTGCTACAGAATGTCTTAACGCTTATCAGGCCTTCGGTCCCTCTGCCGTAGAAAGAATTATGGAAAACCCTTATGTTCTCTGCAAGGCCGACATAGGTATACGGTTTGAGCGTGCCGATGAAATTGCACAGAGCTTTCCCACAGGTGTAACATCTGTTTTCCGTCACCGTGCAGGTATTCTGCATATTCTCAGACACAATCTGCGCAACGGTCATACCTGCCTTCCCAGAGAAAAGCTTATTATCCCCTCTTTTGAGCTTCTCGGTATTGAAAGAGAAGAAACTCAGGAGATTATCAACGATCTTATTGAAGATAAAGAGCTTATAGAGGACTTTTTCGGTGACAAAAGCTATATTTTTCTCCCCGAAGAATATACGGATGAAAAGAGCATAGCCGACAGAATAAAGGTTATGCTCAGATTCCCCCCTGCCCAGGGAAAAACCGTCGACAAGGATATTGATAAAATAGAGGAACATAAAGGCATAAAATTTGAAGACAAGCAGAGAGAAGCAATAAAAACGGCTGTCACTAAAGGTATTCTTGTTCTCACCGGCGGTCCCGGTACAGGTAAAACCACAACTCTCAACGGTATTCTTGAGCTTTATGAAAAGAAAGGACTCCGTGTTCTTCTTGCAGCACCTACAGGCAGAGCCGCTATGAGAATGAGTGAGGTTACGGGCAAGGAAGCAAAAACCGTACACCGTCTGCTTGAGGTTGAATGGACCGACGGAAGCAGAAGGCCGAAGTTTGTCCGTAATATTGAAAATCCCCTTGAAGCTGATGCTGTAATTGTGGACGAGCTTTCAATGGTTGACACTCACCTTTTTGCTTCACTGCTTGATGCACTGCCCCTGGGCTGCCGTCTTATTATGGTCGGTGACTCAGATCAGCTTCCTCCCGTCGGTGCCGGAAATGTACTTCAGGATATTATTTCGTCAGAGCTTCTTCCCGTTGTTGCGCTTACGGAGGTTTTCCGTCAGAGCCTTGAAAGTCTTATCGTCACCAATGCCCATCGCATAGTAAAAGGTGAATATCCCGACCTTTCAAGAACAGACAAGGATTTCTTTTTCCTTCAGAGAAGCAGCATATTCCATACTGCTCAGGCTGTAGTTGACCTGTACACTAAAAGACTCCCTAACGCTTACGGATATAATCCCATAGAGGACATTCAGATTATCTGCCCGTCAAGAAAGGGTGAGCTTGGCACCGTCAGTCTCAATGCCGCCTTGCAGGGTATACTCAACCCTCCCGCAAAGATGAAAGAGGAATTTGCCGGCGCCGGTAAAATTATCCGTGAAGGCGATAAGGTTATGCAGATTAAAAACAACTACGATATTATCTGGACAAGAGATAAAGAGGCTTCAAGCGGTATTTTTAACGGAGATATCGGCATTGTAATTGCCATTAATCATAATGCTTCCTTTATGAAGATTGACTTTGACGGCAGAATTGCAATATATCCCTTTGAAAATGCAGGTGAGCTTGAGCTTGCCTACGCAATCACTGTCCACAAAAGCCAGGGCTGTGAATTTGAATCGGTTGTTATGCCCGTCTGCTCTGTTATTCCTCAGCTGAGCTACCGTAATCTTCTTTACACGGCCGTGACAAGAGCAAAAAACCGTCTTATTCTTGTCGGCACTCAGGCTCAGGTTAACGCAATGGTAGATAATGACAAAAAAACAAGACGTTACTCCGCCCTTAAGCATCTGCTTTTAAAAAACTGATATGAAACTTATAAAAGTAATTGAAAAGATATTCTTTCCTCAGAAATGTGCTGTCTGCGGAAAGCTCCTTAAAATAAACGAAGAGGACTGTCTATGCTGCGGCAGTGAAGAACAAAGGCTTCCGACTGATTGCTGTATTCACTGCGGCTCAGTAAAGGAAGAGTGCTGCTGCCAAAGCAGTGTCACTGCTCCCCTACCTCATATCACAGGAGCCTATCATTATGCAGGACTTATAAGGAATAAGCTCCTTAATTATAAGTTTGCCGGCAGAACTCAGCTGTATAAATTCTTCGGTGATGTGGTAAGTGAAAGAGTTGCCGTAGTTTTTGCAAAAACAGATTTTGATGTCGTGACCTTTGTACCCTCATCGGAAAAAGCCTTAAGGGATAAAGACGCCAACCACTGCAGACTCATTTCGGAAAGAGTAAGCAAAAAGCTCTTCACAGATCACGAAGAGCTTCTTGTTAAAATTAAAGATACTCCCAAGCAGCACAGACTTACTGCAAAAGAACGTATGACCAATGTAAAAGGCTCTGTTGCCGTAAAGAAAAATGCCCATATAAAAGGCAGAACAGTGCTTCTCTGTGACGACATAAAAACAACGGGTGCAACCCTTAAGGAATGTACAGATGTTCTTCTTGCAGCAGGTGCAAAAGATGTTTACTGCGCTACCGTAGCCGTTGCAGGAAACCTTACACCTGACCGTGAATTATAAAATAAAGATTATGTTTACTTAACCCGCCTTGACAAAGGAAGTAAAAAACTATAAAATTAAAAGAAAGAAAAACAAAGGATGTGAAAACAGTGCCCGGACAAAACATAGGAATAGACCTCGGTACAGAAAAAATAACGGCTTTTGTTGAAGGCAGAGGCATTGTTTTCTCTGAAGATAACGCCGTATGCTACGATATTTACAACGGTGAAATTTATGCTATGGGTAATGAAGCAGGAAAAATGCTTGAAAAAACACCCGACGCACTTACAGTAAAAAAGCCTATTATTAACGGTGCTGTCTCCGATTTTTCCGTTATGACGGAAATTCTTTCTTACTTTATAAAAAAGCTTTGCGATAAAAAGGTGTTCCGCCCCAATATAGTTATAAGCGCCCCCAGCTGTATTACGGCTCTTGAAAGAAAAACTCTTGTTGAAGCTGCCTGTGTAAGCGGTGCAGGAAAGGTAAGTATAATTGACGAGCCCGTAGTTTCAGCCTTAGGTGCAGGTCTTTCTATTGACCACCCTCACGGTACAATGGTAATCGACCTTGGTGCCGGAACAACGGATATAGCTATTATCACAATGGGTACGGTTGCTTATGCCTCCTCACTGAAAATTGCAGGAGATACACTTAATGAAGCTATTGTACAATACGTAAAAAGAGAAAAAAATATCAACATAGGCATTAATACAGCAAAAAAAATAAAGCATACTGTAGGCTGTGCCTTCAGACGCAGTGAAGAAGTTGAAATGGAGGCAACGGGCAAGAACTATATTACAGGTATGCCCGAAATATTCAATATCTCCTCCAATGAGGTTTACGATGCTCTCAAGGAGCAGATTAATCTGATTTTTGAAGAAATCGTCTCCGTTATGGAGCAGGCTCCCGCTGAGCTTTATTCTGATATTTGCTACGAGGGTATTCTTCTTACCGGCGGAACAGCAAACCTCCCCGGTCTTGACAAGGAGCTGAGCTCAAGGCTCGGTATCAAGGTAAGAAGATCTGCCGACCCGGAGCATTGCGCAGCAAAGGGTGCCGGTTATATTCTCCGTAATATGCAGACTCTTGAGGATCACGGCTATAATTTCAGAATGAAAGAAAGCATATATATGTTCAGTGAATGACAGACAGATAAAAACGGACGAAACATCAATTTTCGTCCGTTTTTTTGTTTTTTATATATCATTAATATCGTAAGGCGTTCTCTGATATACGAAATAATTAAGCCAGTTAGTAAACATAAGTGTTCCTACATTTCTCCAGGTAACTATAGGCTTCTTCGTAGGATCGTCATCAGGGAAATAATTATACGGTACCTTTATATCAAGGCCCTTAGCCTTATCTCTGAAATATTCCTTTGCAAGAGTATCTGCATCATATTCCGAATGACCCGTAGCATAGAAATTTCTGCATTCAAGGTCAGACACAAGATGAATACCTGCCTGCTCAGAATATGAAATAATCTGAAGGTCCTTACAAAGAGCTATATCTGAAAATTTAATATCCGTATGTCTCGAATGAGGAACATTATATATTTCGTCAAAGCCTCTCAGAAGAGGATGATAAAGGTCAAGGGGCTTGTGAGGGAATACACCGAACATCTTTTCGGGAAGGGTATACTTGGGAATACCGTGATGGTAATAAAGTCCTGCCTGAGCACCCCAGCAGATGTGGAAGGTAGAATAAACATTGGTCTTTGTCCATTCGAAAATTTTACAAAGCTCGGGCCAGTAATCCACCTCTTCAAAATCCATAAGCTCAACGGGAGCGCCTGTAATAATCATACCGTCATACTTTCTGTCCTTGATTTCATCAAAGGTATAGTAGAAGGTATTAAGATGTGTCTGTGAAACGTGGGTGGACTGATGGGTTGCTGTCTGCAGAAAATCAATATCCACCTGCAAGGGAGAGTTACTCAGAAGTCTGAGAAGCTGGGTTTCCGTAACAATCTTTGTGGGCATAAGATTAAGAATAATAATCTTAAGCGGACGGATATCCTGACTCTTTGCCCTTGATTCGGTCATTATAAAAATGTTTTCCATTTCCAGACTTTCTCTTGCGGGAAGTCTGTCATCTATTTTTATAGGCATTTTATTTCTCCTTGTCTTATTTACTGAGAAATATTATAACCGAAAAAGCGTCTGAATGCAATAGAAAAAGAAAAGAAAGGCAGAGTACAATTCTGCCTTTCATATTTCTTAAACGTCTTTTTCGTTTCTCTTTTCGTTAAGCTCACTGAGGATTCTTGCATATTCAGCGTTGGTGATTTCGTAACCCTTCATAGGAATAATTGAAATCAGACAGCTTACAGCGGCGGGAATTGAAATAAGGAAGAACATACCTGCACGGTATGAAGCGAACTCAGGAGCTGTTGCAAAGAGATAGTCAGTTGCCGGTGAAGCTGCAAGAGCCTCATTACAGGCCTTGACTGCGTCACCGCTGAAGCCTACAACAGCAAATACGATACCCTGAATGAAAGAGGAAATACCTGCGCCGAGCTTTGTGATAAAGGACTGACCTGAGAAGAATATACCGTCGGGACGGTAGCCTGTTCTGTGCTCATCGTAGTCGATACAGTCAGCTATCATAATTGACTGAAGAACAGCTGAAATACCGAAGCTTGCACCTGCAAGAGCAAACATTACGCTGAGAATAACAATCCAGAAGGGCTTGTAAAGACCTGTACCGTCAATAAGGAATGCAACGAAAATAAATGCGTAGGGAACTGCACCGATAATACTGCTTAAATTATAAGCGGTCTTCTTTTCAATCTTTTCACAGATTTTGGGAGCAATTGCATTACCGGCAAACATAGCTACAAACATAGAGCCGCCGAGAGTAGCAAGGAAAAGCATATAGCTCTGACCACTGCCGCCGTTGTCACCGTAGTAGTATGAAAGAAGGGTCATAGCAACAAGTGAAAGAATCTGTGTGGGTGCCTTGATAATACCGGAAAGAAGAAGTCGGCGGAAGGGCTTGCAGTCCCACATGATTTTTACATTGTCAATAAATCCCTTGTGGTCATCTGAAGGCTGTTCAACTCTTTCCTTTGCATAAGCTGAGCACTGGAAAAGAAGGCATCCGATAACGGTAAGAGCGCCGCAGACAATGATAAAGCCCATCTGAAGACCCTTACTGTAGGTCATACCTGAATCAGTGAACATTCCGCCCACCATCTGAGAAACAGGAATAAGAGCGACCATAACTATACCGCCGCCGATACCGCCTACAACACGGGCGGCACCGAGAAGCTTGCTTCTGTCCTTATCGCTTTCGGTCATAAGAGCCGTAATACCCCAGATAGGAATATCACCTGCTGTATATGTCATACCCCAGAGAATGTATGAAATTGCCGCCCATGCAATTATAAGTGCATTGGTTGAAGCCGGATTCTCTGCGGAATACTGACCGTTGACAAAGGTGAGAATGGTTGTAATCATAACGATACCGGGAACAAAGAAAAGATAGGGACGGCATTTACCGTACTTGCTTCTTGTTCTGTCAACGATTGTACCCATCATCGGGTCATTGATTGCGTCCCAGACTCTGGCTACACCTGTAATAATACTGATAGCCATTGCGGGAATGAAAATAACGCTCTGGAAATAGAATATCATACCCGTTGCAATAACATTGTAAATAATGTTCTGACCCATCAGACCGATAAGGTACATATTCCTTTCCTTACTTGTGTAAGTATTCATATTGTAATCCTCCTTTGTTTAATTCTTACTCAAAGATTATATCATACTTTCTACCCTTTGCATTATAGAAAATAAAGGTTATTTTTTAGTTATAATTACCAATAAGAGACAGATACACTTTAAAAATGAAAAAGCACTTTCAGGTGAAAGCTCACCTGAAAGTGCCATCAATAAATTATCGCTTTTTATTTCTGAATTCCGTATGCGTCAACAAGAGTATAATATTCCTTAAGGCTTACTGCAACAACAGAGCCGTGACGAGGTCTGAGCTGATCAACGGAATAAGCAGATCTTCTTACCTGTCTGAAATTCTCAAAATCTCTTGTCATCTGTGCAAAGAAGGTGCCTTCAGAATATTCGTCCATAATCATCATCCATGCATTTGTACCTGTAATGTTGTACATTGTACTGCCTTCAACACCGAACCAGTTAAGTGAACAGATTGTATAATCCTCATTAAAAGGACCTGTGGGGCTCTTGGATTTTACATAAGCAATCTTCTGAGTAAGATCCTCTTTGAAATAAAGATAATAGTAACCGTCTTTTTCGTTGTAAATCATATCACCGTCAATACACTGAACGCCGGTGAAGGCAGAGCCGTCCTCTCTTGTAACAACCTCATCTCTTCTGCCGTAGAGATATTCGGGCTCAGTAAAGCTCTTGAAATCTGTGGTGTACAGATAATAATGCTGAGCCATATCCTCGTTGGACTCCGTTGCAGGATCGTCCCAGGTCGAAAGTGCAAGATAAACCATATACTTGCCCTCTTCCTCATCCCAGATTACCTGAGGCGCCCAGGCTCTGTTACAGCCTTCCCAGCCTTCAAAATCACGGAAATCAAGAAGATATTCGTCCTCCCAGTTTACAAGGTCATAGGACTTCCAGAAAATAATTGCGTGGTTGGAGGTCCAGCCCTGCATAGCATCCATATCTGTTGCTACTATGTAATAGCAATCCTTGCCCTCAGCATCCTTAGCCTTGAAAATATAGGGGTCACGCACACAGCCTGTACCCATAGTCTGATCAATAATTGCTTCATTGTTATTAAGAGCATCAAAATTATATCCGTCGGTGCTTACTGCAAGATGAATAGTCTGCTCCTCAGGCTCATTACCTACGAAATAGCAGAAAACATAGGCACCGCCGAGACTTACTGCAGGATAAGCACGCTCATTGAAAGCATAGTTATAAAGGTTTACACCAATCATCATAATAGCCATTATAATACGAAGAAATGTCATATAATTTACTCCTTTGTTTTTTATTAAACTTATTCTAACATATTTTTATATAAATTTCAATCAAGAAACTTAAGTAACTCTTCTGTTACTACCTCGTATCCCCTTACGTTGGGGTGAAGACCGTCATAAGTAAATTCAGAGGAGAACTTACCTTCTTTGTCAGTCAGCTTATCAAAAAGGTCAACGTAGGTTACGCCCTTTTCCTTACACAGCTCTCTGATAAGACTGTTAAGCCTTATAACAGATACATTCTTTCTTTTTCTGTAATCCACTACGGGATAAACTGACTGAACAAAGATATTACATTCAGGGCATTTTTCTTTTGTAAGGTCAATTATCCTTGAAATATTATCTCTTGTGTATTCGTTGGTAGCTCCCCTTGACATATCATTGATGCCGATGAGATACACTACATTTTTCGGTTCAAGACAAAGGACATTGCTTTCAAGTCTTTCGATAAGCCTGTTGCTGAAATCACCGCTTATACCACGGTTATAAACCTCAAGACCTGTTCTTTTTCGGTATGAAGCAAAAAGCTCATAATGATTGTAAAACTCGGTGATTGAATCACCGGCAAGAACAGTCTGTCCCTTAAGGCAGTAATTACAGTTGAGAAATGTATAATTGGAAATTTTATTCAGCTTATCCCTGTCGTTACGGGTGCTTCTTTCATAGCGCTTAAGATTCATATTTTTCTCTCCTTGCCTTTTATTATACCACTATGTCTGTTTCAGTTTATTACTATCTTACCGGTACTGTTTCCGGCAGCATCAACAGCTTCAATGGTATATATACTGTCTGCACCCGAATTTTCAGCCACGAAACAATTTTCTTCCGTTCCGTAATTCTTATCAATTCTTCCGAGGAATTTTCCGTCCTTTTCAAGGCGGTAATAAGCAATACCCATATTATCCTCTGCCTCATCCCATGAAAGCTCAACACTGCTTCCGTTCTGAACCTTCTTAAGATTTTCAGGAGCCTTGGGTGCTTCCTTTTCAAGGACATAACCGTTTTCCACATAGTCGTAATATGTATTGATAAATGCAGGATTTACCATTGAGGGACTGAAGTAATGATTATATGAGAAGGTAATAATGTTTTCTGCATACCTTGAGGCAACCTCCATCTGACGCACGAAGCGGTCAAGAGTTACAGTTATGTTTGATTTATACTCTGTAATCTTCGGAGAAAGAGCACCGAAAAGAATCTCACTTGCAATTGCTCCGTCAAAGTTTTCACAGTTAGCCCAGAGCTTTATATCAGCCTCACAGGTATCAAAGGCAGCCTTATAAACCTTCCAGGTCATTTCAAGGCTCTTTTCTCTCGTCCATTTTGCACCGATTGCATCCTGGGGAGCAAATATATCACCGTCACGGAAATTGACCTTATCAAAGAAACGCACATAATTGCAAAGAGTGGTTATAGGGTCTGTTGCAATATACTCTGAGTAGAAGGGACTCATAAGAAGAGGCTTTGACGGGTCAACACCGTTGATTCTGTCAATTATATGATTTATTCCCTTTATTATACCGTCAAGAGTAAGCTGACAAAGGAAGCCGTTACTGATTTCGGGAGTGTAGTACCAGCCGTAAAGGCTGTCCTTATACTTTTCACCGTACTTGTTGTAAATGTCCTCCATCATATCACCGGCAACACGGCAGACATCCTGATAAAGAGAGCCCAGACCCGCCTCACTCCAGAAATCGTCAAACATCGAAAGACCTACGAAAACCTTTATACCCGCATCCTGACATGCTTTAAGGGCAGGCTCAAGACAGTCTCCGCCAAAGGTTGCATCCTTAAGGGCTTCAACATCTGTATCGTAATAAACCTTCCACTGACCGCCGTTTTTCTTATAGGCTTTATCTGCAAGAGACTGAAGCACCAGATACTCTATACCCGCTTTTTTCATATTTTCGGCTTCTTCTGCCCATCTTTCGTCATCCCACACACTTGTCATCCAGGACTGAATAAATGTACCTGTAAATTCGGGCTTACACTTCTGCTCCTGAGGACGGCTCTCCAATGGAAGTATCATCATAATAAAGGCAGTTACCGCAGAAATCATTTTTGTAAATGTAAACATAGTTCATTCCTCCTTTTGTCATTTCATTGTATCATAAATAAATCAACATTTCAATAAACTGCAGAAAGAAACCCGGCAGAGTTTTTCTGACCGGGTTGATATAAATACACGGCTACATAACGACCTTAACCGTCACAACCGAAAAAGCAACGTACAAGGCAGGATGCAGATGTCACAATAAGGAAAAAGAAAAACAGAAGTCCTCCTGTAAGAACTGCACCGATTATGCTTGTTGCCACAAATTCAATAGCAAGCAGAACAATTGAAAGAAGCACTGTACCGAGAATACCTGCAAGAAATGCTGTAACTATGCTGCACAAATCATTGCAGCATCCGCTGCGGGAAAGACCGGCAGTAACAAGAATAGCGGCAAGATATACCACAGCAATACCTAAAAGCACCCAAAGGAAAGCAGGAGTAAGAGTTATTGTTCCGGTTATTCTGAGAAATGCTGTAATTATACCGATAATAAGACTTGCTACAACGGCAAATACTACACATCCGGGACTGCAGCTTCTGCATGATGTTGACATAAAATTCACCTCCCCTGACTATTCTATGTGAAAAAAGGACAGAGGTGAATGAACAGAACAGAAATAATACTGATGCACTGTGATTGCGGCAGTAACAATAAATATGCAGAAATTTCTTTTTTAACGGAGATATATAAAAGCTGATTCTTTTATGCTATAATGATGAAGTAAGGAGTGATTTTTATGAACAAAAAGCTTAAAAAGGTTATCATCACAATTCTCAGTATTACTCTGATTGCTGTTATCTCGCTTACCGCTGCCGGTCCTGCTCTTGTTCTCAGAGGTGCCCGTCAGCCTGAGGTTGAAGCAGAATACACTTACAGTGAATATTTCTACAACAGCTATAGTGAAATCCGCTCTCACCTGAAGGACAGAACAGCTTCTCTTATTAAAAAGGGCATTGATGTTGAAGTTTCTGAGTATGCCATAGATAAGGCAGACGATTTATACATTGACAGCATTTATCTGCCCTCAGAAAAAGAAAATAAAAATCTTATTGTCATTACTACCGGTGTACACGGTATGGAGGGTTATATCGGCTCGGTTATGCTCGATGTATTTTTCGAGGAAATCTATCCCGATATTGACACTGACAAAACAGGTATACTTATAATTGCAAACGTTAATCCCTACGGTATGAAATATATGCGCCGCTATAACGAAAACAACGTTGACCTTAACCGTAATTTTATTCTCGATTGGAATAACTTTGACAAAGCTTCCAACAAGGATTACCCCGAGGTAAAGGAATTCCTTCAGCCTGAGGGAAAGATAGGAAACGCATTCTGGCACGAAGCAGGATTTTATCTCAATCTTGCTAAGGAAGCACTTACTAAGGGTGCAGACAAGGTTTCAGATGCTCTTCTCACAGGTCAGTACGAATATCCTCAGGGAGTCTACTATGGCGGAGCTGAGGACGAAAAATCAACGGCATATCTCAAAGGAGTATTTAACGACTGCCTTGAAAGTGAGTATTCGAATATAGTACACATCGATGTACACTCAGGCTACGGTCCCCGATACAATATGGTAATTTTCAACTCTGTATATGAAACAATGACAGAGGAAGAAACAAAGAAGGCCTTCGGCTATGACTATGTAATATCACACGATTCCGAATCCTTCTATGCAACAACCGGTGACACAACAGATTATTTTTACCGTCTTGCAGAAAGCAAAGAAACAGACAAAGAGCTTTTTTCAACCTGCTTTGAATTCGGTACAATCGGAGACAGCTTTATAGATTCTATTCTTTCTCTTAAATATACCGTTGACGAAAACAGACAGCACTGGTTCCCCACAGAAAACAAAACTACAAGCGAAGTAATAAAAGAAAACTACTACGAGCTTTTCTATCCCACAGAAACGCAGTGGAGAGAAAAAACTGTTGCTGATTTTAAAACGGCAACAGAGGGTGTTCTTAAGGCAAAGCTTAAATAATAGTTACCCCCCGGCTTAGCCGGGGGTTCTTCATATGCGGGCATAGCCCTATGTTACTGGCATCGCCTCAAGGCGTACCCTACGACTACCAAATGCAAAAGATTGTTACTTGTTACCCGTAAACGGGTCTACATATT
>JAZRQQ010000048.1:0-11174 GCA_045649935.1 Acutalibacteraceae bacterium
CTCGGTGAGCATAAGGGTATTATCCGTTACACCATCGGTCAGAGAAGAGGTCTCGGTCTTGCCCTTCCCGCTTCTATGTATGTAAAAACATAGGACCCTCAGGAAAATAAGGTTATTCTTTGCTATAATGACGAGCTTTTCACAAAAAATGTTGATGCTTATAATATTAATCTTATTGCCTGTGACAGAATTGACTCCCCCATAAGAGTAAGAGCAAAGACAAGATATACTCACAAAGAGCAATGGGCTACCGTATGGCAGACAGAGGAAAACGCCCTCCATGCCGAATTTGACGAGCCCGTCAGAGCTGTCACCTCAGGTCAGGCATTGGTGCTCTATGACGGTGATACAGTAGTAGGCGGCGGAATTATAAAATAATACACATAAAAGCTGCCATATTCAGATGGCAGCTTTCTTTTTCAGCAAAAAAACTTACAAAAGTTGGCATAAAAGCACAAAAAACACTTGTGCATTTTGTACAGAAATATTCTTGACACTGCAATAAAATTATTATATTATAGTTGCAAGTGTAATATCTCAGGAGAACGGAAGGCATTTGATGGAAAACTACTATCAGTTAAGTGAAGAACAGCTGGTAAGACTGAGCCAGGAAAAGGATGACCTTGCCTTATCTCTTCTTACGGAAAGATATATGAACGTTGCAAAGTATATCGCCAACGGCTTTTCCTTAAAAAACTCCGACAGTGCCGACCTTGTTCAGGAAGGTATGATAGGCTTTCTCGGCGCTGTATATTCTTTCTCTGAAGGCTCGGGTGCATCCTTTAACACCTATGCCTCCTGCTGTATAAGAAACCGTATTATCAGCCTTATAAGATCCACCAATACGGGAAGACGTATTCCCGATGAGCTGATTGTCTCCCTTGAAAGTCAGACCAATACGGGATGTCCTGCACTCACCCCCGAAGAAAGTATAATTTCCGGAAAGGGTGCCGAATATATTACGGATATTATCAACTCCGAGCTTACACCTAAAGAAAAAGAGATTTTTATGCTCCACCTTGCAGGTCTTTCCTACGGTGAGATTGCTAAAAAAACGGATACAACCGTAAAATCCGTTGACAGTGCCCTTCAGAGGGGCAGAAAAAAACTTAAAAATAAGCTTCGTGAAGAAGCTTAATATATGCCCTGACTCAAGTGAGTAAATTCTCGGTGCAATTCCGATAGGGGCGATTTTAATTCAAGCGAGGTAAAAAAATCATGTACGAAGACAAAACACTCAAATGCAAAGAATGCGGTGCTGACTTCATCTTCACTGCAGGCGAACAGGAATTTTATGCTGAAAAAGGCTTCCAGAACGAGCCCCAGCGCTGCAAGGAATGCCGCATCGCACGTAAAAATGCTGCAAGACCTGCAAGAGAAATGTTTATCGCTACTTGCGCTAGCTGCGGCGGCGAAGCTAAGGTTCCCTTCAAGCCCACAGAAGGTAGAGAGGTATACTGCAGCGAATGCTTTGCAAAGATGAAAGAGGAAGCAGAAGAAGCATAATTTATTTGAGAGGTTTTACTTAATTTCTTATACATAAAATATGCATGCCGGATTACACTGAGTAATCCGGCTTTTCTTTTTTTATATACAGTCAAAGTGGGTAAATATCTCCTCTTCGGGAAGCTCTTCAAAGGTAAGTCTTTCACCACTCGAAGGATGGACAAAAGAAATACAGCAGGACCAGAGAGCAATTATACAGCTTTCTTTTTTACTGCCGTATCTTCTGTCACCGACAAGAGGCATTTTTCTTGATGCAAACTGAACTCTTATCTGATGAGTTCTTCCCGTATGAAGCTTAACCCTTACAAGAGACAGACCTTCACCTTCACTTAATGTCTTATAACTGAGAAGGGCTTTTTTTACTCCGCGTCTTTCTTTTTTAACCGTAAAAGACTTGTTTTTATTTTTATCAAAAAAGAGTAAATCCTCAAGTGTCCCCTCTTTTTCTCCAGGCATACCTTCAATTACGGCAAGGTACTGCTTATCCATTGTTCTGTCACTTACCTGAGCAGAAAGAGCCGCAGCACTCTTTTTATTTTTAGCATATACCATCACTCCCCCCACCTCTTTATCAAGGCGGTGAACGGGATAGATTTCACTTTTCAGCTGCTCACTCAAAAGAAGCGGCACAGTTTTTTCTCCCTCTTTTCCCTCCTGGGAAAGAAGACCTCTCTGCTTAATGCAGACAACCAGGTCCTTATCTTCAAAAAGTATTTTCATCTGTCTCACCTGTAAAAAAGGAGCCGTAACATTGTCACAGCTCCTTTCCGAATAATTATTTTGCGTAGTCAACAGCTCTTGTCTCACGGATCATATTTACTCGGATCTGACCGGGATATTCAAGCTCCTGTTCAATCTTTTCAACAATGTTGTGAGCAAGAAGAACCATCTCTTCATCACTTACAAGCTCAGGCTTAACTAAGATACGAACCTCACGTCCTGCCTGAATTGCAAATGCATTTTCAACTCCGTTAAAGGACTCAGAAATCTTTTCAAGGCTTTCAAGTCTCTTGATGTAATTCTGAAGATTTTCTCTTCTTGCACCGGGACGTGCAGCTGAAATAGCATCGGCAGCCTGAACAAGGCAGGCAATAATGCTTTTGGGCTCAACATCACCGTGATGTGCATGAATTGCATTGATAACGGTTTCATTTTCCTTATATTTCTTAGCGTACTCAACACCGAGCTCAATATGTGAGCCTTCCTGCTGATGGTCAACTGCCTTACCGATATCGTGGAGAAGACCTGCGCGTCTTGCAAGCTTCACATCAACGCCGAGCTCTGCAGCCATAAGACCTGCAATATAAGAAACTTCAAGTGAATGGTTAAGAACATTCTGACCGTAGCTTGTACGGTATCTGAGTCGACCGAGAAGCTTGACAAGCTCGTTATGAACACCGTTTACGCCGGCATCAATAACTGCTCTTTCACCGGCCTGCTTGATTGTCTGGTCAACATCACGCTTTGCCTTTTCGTGAATCTTTTCAATGAGTGCCGGATGAATACGGCCGTCAGTGATAAGTCTTTCAAGAGTGATTCTTGCAACCTCTCTGCGAACGGGGTCAAAGCTTGAAAGTGTAATTGCTTCAGGTGTATCGTCAATAATAAGGTCAACACCTGTGATAGTTTCGAGGGTACGGATGTTTCTGCCCTCACGGCCGATAATACGGCCCTTCATTTCGTCATTGGGAAGAGCAACAACAGAAACAGTTGCTTCTGATGCGTGGTCAGCTGCACAGCGCTGGATAGCAGTGGTGATAATCTCTCTTGCAAGATTTTCGCTTTCCTCGCGTACCATCTGCTCATATTCCATAACTTTGACAGCCTTTTCTCTCTTGAGAGATTCCTCGATTGTTCTGATTAAATCAATCTTAGCCTGCTCTTTTGTATAGCCCGATATCTTTTCAAGCATTTCTAACTGACTTCTTTTGATGCTTTCTGCTTCGGAGAGTTGGTTCTCAGCCTGCTTGATTTTTTCGTCAAGCTGTTCTTCTTTTTTCTCAAGGTTTTCTGTTTTCTTATCGAGACTTTCTTCCTTCTGAATCATTCTGCGCTCCTGACGCTGAACTTCATTTCTTCTTTCACGAAGTTCCTTGTCAGTTTCGTTTCTGAGCTTATGAATTTCATCCTTAGCTTCAAGAATAGCCTCTTTTTTCTTTGTTTCCGCTTCGTTTACCGCCTGATTAACAATGCGGATAGCTTCTTCATTAGCGGAGCCGATAAGTGCCTCGGCAGTCTTTTTACGGTGTGCCTGACCAAGTACAAAGCCGATAACGGCAAATACAACTGAGCAGACAACCGGAATTACAATAGTCAACCAATCCAAAGTAGCAGCACCTCCTTTTTTCGTTTTTTTGTCGGCGTAATCGCCTTCAGCAATACATAACAGGAAATATCTGCAAATCAATGTGGTTAAAGACGACGGGTACCGTCATTTAATAGCATCAATTTTCGATAATCAATATATCACCGTTGTGGTCATCAAAAGAATTACAGTAATATTACTCGAGATAGTTATACACTATCTCGTATATTTTAAAACAATTTGTACAATATGTCAAGGGATAACCGCATAATTTTGATTAATTTTTTATATAATATGAACATGGCGGGATTTTCACACCTGCTTCATATTCAATCCCCTGCCGCTGCTGAAATTTCCAAAAAGAAAAAGACGGCAGATAAAATCTGCCGTCACAGCTTTATTGATTATTCTCCGTCTTCGTAATCCTCAGCGAAAAGCTCCTTACTGCGATGCTTTTTATTCATCATAAATCCTAAAAGACCGCCAAGAGCAATAAGACCTGTGGGCGCTGCAACTATTTCAGGATTTTCGGCAACAGCCTGAGTCACCATCTGAACAACATCACTTTCTGCTTCAGCTGTTGTTTCCGTTTCGGTTGTGTAAACCTTGGTAGTTACAACATTACCGTACACGTCAGTTTCATATACACTGCTGAGAAGCTGTCCGAGATAGTCAAAATCATACTCACCTGTCACAGCCTCTCCTGCCTGCTCAATATATGTAGCATAAGTCGAGAGGATATCCTCCGGCATAGCACCGTTTACCTGACCGGAAATATTATCTATAGCTCCGAATACACCGCTGATTGCCTGATCAACCTTTTCATTTTCAGGTGTTACAGAATCGACAAAATCCTGCACATAACCGAGTGCATCTGCTGTAGTGCTCTCAGATTCCGTCTCAAGCTCAGGATTCTTTATAATTCTGAACTCATATACTGCGCTCTCCTGTCTGCCTCCGTCATTGTAAATAACCTCAAGACGGACGGTTTCTTCACCTTTGGTTGTATCAAGAAGTGCTGCAGTTGTTGAGCCGGGAGCAATATTCATATCCTGAAGGAAGAGAGTAAGAGCAGTCTTGTCTCCGCCGTTGAGCTGGTCACCTAAGGTAATAGGTGTGAACCAGATTTTCTCACAGGAGGGTGCAACCTCGATTTCATACTTAAGCACATCACTGAAGAACTCATTTTCAAGGGCGAAGTATCCGTTTTCGCAGGCAAGGTCAAAAAGTCTTTCAAGCGAATCGGCTTCAGAGCTTTCAACACCCTTTTCCTCAAGCATTGTCTTAAGAATAAGACGGTGTACTCTGTACTGATCTTCTTTGTCCTGATGAGCATAGAGAAGCTGCTCAGGATCAATTCTTACCTCATAAGCAGATTCAAGAACAGATGAAAAATATACATAGTCAACATATTCTGAATCGTCTTTTGTTATCTGATTATACTTTTCAGAAGGTACATCGTAACCGTTTTCAGAAGCTACGGAAGCCTTCAGCCAATAGAAAAGCTCATCATCGGTAGGATTATCACTAAGAGGAATAACAATATCCTCGTCATATTCTTCGAGATACTTTCTTACTGCGCTGACGCCTAAGCCTGAAAGAGTATTCACATCCTCGGGAGCCTCTGTGCCCGAAAGCTTTGCAGCAATCATAACAAGTGCTTCTTCAAGAGTTGTACCGTAAGGAATAGTAAGCTCTTCACCTGTGATTATGTAAATGGCATTATAATCGATAACAGCATAAACTGCACCGATTGCCGCTTTGTCCTCAGCCGTAAGGTCATCGGGAAGCTTAATTCCGTTTTTGACAAGCTCCTGACTCATATATCCTACGTCGTCAGTAAAGCCCATAGCAAGTGCCACATAATAAAAAGCTTCGATTGACTGCATATATGCCTCACTGACAGATTCTGCATCAACATTGTAAAGGTCAATATATCTGTCACATTCCAGAATAAAGTCCTCATATCTGACACCGTAAGCATAATCGTCAGGTGTAGGTCTGAACTCCTTAAGCATTACAGAGTCGGAATCATCTCTTACAAAAAGCTGATCAATCCAAGCATAATTATATTCGGGAGCAAGCCATCTTGTGTTTCCGGGATTGAAGCCGAGTCCGTTTTCAAAGGAAACAACAACAGCTGATGCTGTCGGCATCAGTGTAACAAGCAGTATTAAAATTGTAAGGAAAAGTGCTGATGCTTTTTTCATTTCCGTACGCTCCTGTCTTATTCAACGAGTATATATAAACATAAAAATCCGATTTTACTCATAATGTATAATACAACTTTCGTGTTCAAATGTCAACCGAAACAGCCATTATTTCAAAAAAGTTAAGAAAGTCTGTCGATTTTAAGGGGCAAATACAGAAAAACCGTTGTATCAGCTTTTACAACGGTTTTTATACTATATTCTTATTTCCCTCAGGGAAGCTTTTTGCCGCAGTTATTACAGTATTCGTAATCACTCTTCACAGCTGTTCCGCAATAAGGACAGTATTTACTGTCACTTGCACAGGTATGATTATGAAAATCACCGAAGCGTTCATTCCACGGGTCAGGCTCCTCCTCGCCGTCAGTAATATCAAAGGAAGAATATCGGTTCCTGCCGGTGGCATTCTTAAAGTTATATATCACCTGAACGGCAGCAATAGCAACAAAAATTATACCGAAGAGGGCAAAAATACCACCGCCCATACTTGCAGCAACAACCGTCCATACCACACCGAACAGACACACCAATATACCTGTTATTCCGCCCATAAATGAGGGACCTCTGCCGGGCTTGATGCTTTTCATAAAATCACTCCTTTAAAAAAAATCATTTAAGTGTTCTCAGATATACCTTCTGCTCATCAGTTATACGATAGCTTTCAATTGCTTTCTGAATAGTTTTTCTGTGTACCCACTGAGGCAGAATTCTTTTTTCAATATACGGTACTGTGCTTTCCCACTGCTTTGCAAGAGCAGTAGCATAATACCAGGCAAGCATCATATTGATGTAATATTCATCACTGCGTATTTCAGAAAGAAGCCTGAGATGTATCTCTGAAAAATTTTCATCAAGATAAAAGCTAAGAAGCAGACCTATGCCGTATCTTACAGTGTAGGTTTTTTTACTTTCAAGAAGCTCAAGAATGAACTGATAAACCTTTTCAGGCTCTTTTTTCAGTGCTGCAGGTCTTACGCAGTCACAGGTTGCCCAGTTATCTATATACGGAACAAATCTCCGAAGCTCACTGATGCAAAGATCAGTATCCTTTATGCCCTCGATAATAAAGCCGTGGAGATTATCCTCCTCGTAAAACTTATGAGGCAGAAAGGAAAGAAAGTCTCTGCACTCCCCTTCCCTGATAAGCTCCTTGGCAAAGGCACGAAGAAGAGGAGTCCTGACACCTATAATTCTGTTTGTATCAACCGTCGGCATAAGCTTTGCCGTAAAAGCTCTGTACTTTTCGTCCTTGAGAGACAAAAGCTTATTCCTTATATCTTCACTTTTCATCAGGGAATCCTTTCAGAAGCATCTGTGCTTTACTCAGCAGCCGGGGTGCACATAAGTAGCAGCAAGACCGCCCTGAGATGTTTCTTTATAAATTGCGTTAAGGTCTTTACCCGTTTTATACATAGTCTCAACCACCGTATCAAAGCTTATCTTTCTTGTGGTTGAAAGGAAATTGGCAAGAGAAAGTGCGTTGATAGCACGCATAGCAGCAACAGCATTTCTTTCTATACAGGGGATCTGCACAAGGCCGCATACAGGGTCACAGGTAAGACCAAGCATATGCTCCATAGCAACCTCAGCGGCATATTCAATCTGACCGATACCCATACGGAAAAGCTCACAGAGAGCTGCCGCTGCCATAGAGCATGCAGTACCGATTTCAGCCTGACATCCGCATTCGGCACCGCTTATTGATGCATTGGTCTTTACGAGATTACCTACAAGACCGCCTACGGAAAGAGCTCTAACAATATCATCATCACTGAAGCCTTTTTTATCCTGCATATATTTGAGCACACTGGGAAGAACAGCACAGGCACCGCATGTAGGTGCAGTAACAATAACTCCGCCGCCCGCATTCTGCTCACTTGCAGCAAAGGCATAGGCACAGACAAGTCTGTTTTCCCTTGTGATATCACTTTCGTCAATATGGCTCTGATTATAGAGATACTGAGCCTTCCTTTCAACACCGAGACCGCCGTCAAGGACACCTCTTGTGCTGAGTCCCTCATTGATGGAGTTTTTCATAGCCTTCCATATTTCAAGAAGATAGGCTTTCATTTCCTTGCCCTCAATCTCCTCAACATATTCTGAAAGTCTGATATTGTGTGTATTGCAGTATTCGGCTATCTGTCCGAAGGTGCCCAGAGGATATATATCCTCCTCTTCAAGCTCAGGCTTTCCCTCAATTACAATCTGACCGCCGCCGACAGACATAATTCTCTCTCTTGCAATTTCATTGCCGTCTCTGAAGGCAATAAATTCCATTGTGTTTTCGTGAGGGAGATTTTCAGTATTACCGCTGCCGAAGACAAGTTCAATTTCACTGTCACTGAATACATCAAGTATAGCCTCGTCGGTTTTGTGTCCCTTGCCCGTGCTTGAAAGTGAGCCGTAAAGAATTACCTTATAGCTGTCCGCATCAGGGTAAGTGCTTTTAAAATATCTTGCCGCCTTGTCCGGTCCCATTGTGTGAGAAGAGGAAGGTCCTCTTCCTATTTTGTATAAATATTTAAGAGATTTCATATTTTCACCTGTCAATTCTGTTTCTGAACTACCTTGTATTCATCATAGGGACTGAAGTAGTGGCAGGAGTCCAGATTGCCGCTGACATACTTTTCCATTTCGTCCTCGTCAAGATTTACAGAGCAGTAGTATTCGTCATACTCCTCGTCATAGTTGAAGTAAGCACACTGTTCACAGCAAAGGCTCATTCCGTCACATCCTTTTCCCTTTTTCTCTATTATAATCTCATCTTCCCATTTAATCAACAGAAAATACAAAAAAATCAAGGGCGTCCGTATAACGCCCTTGAAATCATATATCATTTTATTAAGCCTGATGACGCGGGTACAATTTTCCCGCTGCAATATCTGTCCGGCGCAATTCTGCATTTTGCATTCTGCACTCAGATATCAATAACCATTCCGGCATAAAGCTGTTCTGCCTTATCTCCCAGCTTTTCTTTAAGAATTCTGAAAGCCTTATCACCTGTGCAATGTCCTGTGATAATTTTTTCTATGCCCGTATCCTCTATTCTGTCCGCAAGAGCCATTACCTCTTCATCACTGCTTTTATAAAGATGAAAACCGCCTATAAGAGCATAGATTTTCTTTCCGGGAAAGGTTGATTTTATTTCGTTGATAATGTTATCTGCACCGCCGTGAGAGCAGGAATTGAAAATAACAAGACCCTTCTCAGTCTCAAATACAAGACTCTGCTCATGGTCAAAATCGTCAGGTACCATTCTCCCTTTTTCAAATTTAAGAAGACCTGCTTTTTTTCCTATGGCGCTGAGTCCCTCGGTTTTATGAGGAATAAGATAAACGCCCTTTGCTATCTCTTTATCCCCCGATACGTATTCTATACGGTCAGCATATTTCTTTGCAGTTCCTTTTTTCGTACCTATATACTTAAAGAAGATAAACCTTCTGCCGAAGCAATTTTCTTTGCAGGTATCCCTTAAAAAGAACCTTGCCTTGCTGTTCTCTCTGAAAAACTGCGCCATACCGTTTGCGTGGTCATAATGAGCATGAGAGAGAATACCGTAGTCAGCAGTTTTCAGATCTATACCTTTTTTTCTTGCATTTTCACTGAACAAGGCACCTGAGCCCGTATCCAGAAGGAAGCTTTCCCCCTCATAGTCAATGAAGAAGGAAAGTCCCCACTGACCCTTGAGATTATCCTTTGCAATATTATCAACTAAAACTGTTGCTCTCATTTTTCTTTCCTCTTTTTAAGAAAGCCCGGTGTAACCTTATCTTTGATTCGTTCCCAGGCTTCAAATTCAGCCTCAGCCTTTTTTGCATCCTCTTCAAGTCTCTTTTCCATATCGTAATAAAGAAGGTCGCACTTGCAGTCAGGACAGTTCTGCTTGATATACCATACACTTAACTTTCTTCCGCATTTAGGACAATTGTTATTCATTATTCTGCCTCCTTTGTTGCTTTGAGGTTGGTTTCCTTTCTTCTCTTGGCAAGGTCGTTCTGGATAGTCTGAAGCTTTTCGCCTTCAATATCGTAGAACTTATAGGGAATAAGAGCAAGAAGACCTAAAAGTGTAGGAACACAGGTAATAAGTGCCCACATAAGGAAGCAGGTTCTGTCTGCGCTTTCAGCGGGAAGAGTCCATTCCTCAGCATTGATCTGAGTAAGACCGATAACAGGCATAAGAGCCGTACCGATTGTAGTTGAAAGTGAGCCTGTAAGCTTACTGATAAAGGTAAGGATTGAGAAGCCCATACCTTCGTTTCTCTCACCGGTTTTCCACTCCATATAGTCAACAGTTTCACCGATCATCTTAGTGGGAATAACAGCGTTGATTGAGCCGCATATGCTTGAGGAAACTCCCTGAAGAGCAAGAAGGGGAACAATAATCTTCGGGTCGGTATAGTTTCTGCAGCCGAGAAGGAATACACAAACAGTAACCGCCGCATGGATAAATGGAACTCTTAAAACAATCTGCTTATTCGTCCATCGTGCTTCAAGCTTTGACATAAGACCGTAGGTTGCAAAGCCGGCAATTGTTCCCGGAAGACCTGCAAGAAGTGAGAGACTTGCAATACCCAGAGAGAAGGAATAGAAATATGTTGAGAACATACCGCCTATACCGCCTACAGTACTGATAACAGATGAAAGTGTAATAAGAAGAAGCGGCTTGTTCCTGAAGAGATGTCTGAAGCAGTCGAGAATACTCGGCTCATCGTTGTTGGGATTGATTCTTTCCTTTGTGCAGATACCTGAAAGAGAGAAGAGAATCATACCGAAGGTACCACCGATAATACCGAGAATAAGGAAGAGCTGTGCAAGTGAGAAGGGAAGATAGCCCTTATCGTGAAGGTCAATACATACAGTAACAAGAATACCGGGGATACCGCCGATAATACCTGAAATGAATCGTGCTGACTTAATAGCTCTTGAACGGTCTTCGGGGTTGGGAGAAATAGCAGCCGAAAGTCCCCAGAAGGGAATATCACCGATTGTATAGAAAAACTCCCATATAAAATATGTGACACACATATATACTATTTTTGCCGATGTTGATTCCACACCCTCAAGGAAGGTGGCACCGCCAAAGAAAAGAACGGTGATTATGCCAAGAGGAATAGGTGTGAAGATAAGATAGGGACGGAGCTTACCGTAACG
>JAZRQQ010000049.1:0-57271 GCA_045649935.1 Acutalibacteraceae bacterium
CTACCTGTGTACCGATTTCATCACCTGCACGCATAGCATCAAAAGCAGTTCTTCCTCCTGCTTTCTCGATATCACCGCCGCAAAGCTCCCACATTTTACTTTCTTTATGTTCAAGCATAGCTGCTTTAGTCTGATTAACCAGTGCTGTAGCAGATGCATATCTTTCCCAGCATCCGACTCTGCCGCAGTTACATTCTTCACCGTCGAATTTAATAACAACGTGACCAAGCTCACCACCTGCACCGTTACAGCCCGTGAGAATCTTACCGTCAAGAACAATACCGCTTCCTACACCTGTACCAAGCGTGATAGCAATAAAGCTTTGCTTTCCAACACCTGAGCCCGCAAGAGCTTCACCAAGCGCAGCACAGTTAGCATCGTTTTCAATATGAACCTTTATACCGGGAATTTTCTCGTTGATATATTCAACTGCGGGAACATTGTAAAAATCAAGGTTATTAGCATAAATAATCACACCGTTTTCCTGGTCACATGAGCCGGGTGTACCGATACCGATTGACTCTACTTCCGAGATATCAATATCTGCATTTTCAATTGCCTGATAAATACATTTAACAATATCGTCAAAAATCTCCTTCGCAGGACGGGGCATATTTGTTTTTGCTTTACCTCTTCCGATAATTTCGTATTTGTCGTTGATAACACCTACAGCGATGTTAGTACCGCCTAAATCTACACCAATTTTATACATATCTTTCACCTCTTAAAAATTTCCCCAGATTTTAAGCTCTTCTTCCTGGGGTATAATATCGTCAGCCATACCGAGATTATGCATCAATTCTCTTGCGGCATTGTAACCCATTTTTTTCTGTCTGTTATTCATAGCGGCAACCTCAATAATTACCGCAAGATTTCTGCCGGGCTTTACAGGCACTACTGTATGCGGTATCTTTACGCCGAGAATCTCGGTATATTCATTTTCCATACCCATACGGTCATAAACCTTGTCGCTGTCCCACGGCTCAAGCTCAATAACCATATCAATTTTTTCAGCGAGCTTAACAGCACCCATACCGAAAATTCTTCTTGCATTGATAATACCAATACCACGCAGCTCAATGAAGTGTCTTATATTGTCAGGCGCTGAACCCACAACGGTTTTTGCACCGGTCTTCTTAATTTCGACAGCATCGTCAGCAACAAGTCTGTGACCTCTTTTAATGAGCTCTACAGCTGTCTCACTTTTACCGACACCGCTGTCACCGAGAATAAGAACACCTTCACCGTATACTTCGACGAAAACACCGTGACGGGTTATTCTCTCAGCAAGCTCAACATTCAGATATGCAATTACAGTAGCCATCGCACTCGATGTTGAATCGTTACTCAGCAGAACCGGAACATCATACTTCGGTGCAAGATCAAGAATTTCCTGGGGACAAGGAAGAGTCCTGGTAATTATAACACAGGCCGGACCTCTTGACATAAATCTTTCTATCCTTCTGTATCTCTCTTCTTCAGGATAGCTGTTTATATATTCAACCTCGGTCTTTCCGAGGAAATTAACTCGGCTGCTGTCAAAAAAGTTTTCGTATCCGGATATGAACAGACCGGGTCTGTTTACATCACGGGAAGAAATAAGAATCTCCGAAGGATCCTTCGGTAAATATAAAGTTTCCATCTGCATATCCTTAAGAAACTTTGCCAAAGAAACACTGTACTTAGCTGACATAATCCACCTCCATACATCACTGTACATAATTATACTTGTATATTATATAATAAAAACAAGTTTATAAGCAACAGTTTTTTTGAAGTTTTTTTAAAAAATCACCGAAAAACACAATATTTTTTACGCCAAACAAAAGCAGACAGCTTTTTCAGCTGTCTGTCAAATGATAACACGGGCTTTTTCTTCCCTTTGCTTTCTTAAAATCATATCTTTTTCAAGATGTTCTTCACACTCGAAAGAAAACTTCATCATAGCATGATTAGTTGACTCAATACTTTCACCTGAGTTATTCTTAAGATTTTTAACTTTAACGGTAAAAGGCTTCTTGCCGACAGGCATAGCCTCCAACTCATCACCGTCAAAAAATCTGTTGCGCTGTGTACAGTAAGCAACACCGTTTTCATATTTATCAACAACAGCAACAACATCCCATTCTCTGTTGTAACCGCCTTTATAGCTGATATTCCCATCTTCGGAAGGATCACCGAAAAAGAATCCGGTGCAGTAATCTCTGTAGCTTACACGTCGCATCTCATCAACAATCCATTGTTCAGGCTTGTAATCATCTGAGGGATTTTCAAAATATCCGTCAATTGCCTTTCTGTATGCATTAGTGACAACAGCAACATAATATTCAGATTTTGCCCTTCCTTCAATCTTAAAGCTTGTAATACCAGCTTTAATCATTTCAGGTATATGCTCAATCATACACATATCCTTTGAGTTGAGAATATATGTACCTCCGTCACCTTCATAGACGGGAAAATACTGACCGGGACGTGTTTCTTCCATAAGTGAATATTTCCAGCGGCATGGCTGTGCACACTCACCTCTGTTTGCGTCCCTGTTTACAAGATAATTGGAAATAAGACATCTGCCTGAAAATGAAACACACATTGCGCCGTGAACAAAACACTCAATATCCATATCTTCAGGTATATTATCACTAAGACCTCTTATTTCTTTGAGAGACAATTCCCTTGCAGTAACAATTCTTTTTGCACCAAGATTGTAAAATGCATTGGCTGCAGCGTAATTTACAATACCCGTCTGTGTAGAAATATGAACCTCTGTGTCCGGTGCATATTTTTTTGCATATTCAAGAACACCGAGATCAGAAATAATCAGAGCATCAACACCGGCAGAAACAGCATTTTTAAGAAAATCAGGCAAAAGCTCAATTTCATTGTTTCTGGGAAGAACATTACATGTGAGATAAACCTTAACGCCGTGTTCGTGAGCAAAGCGTACAGCCTCGTGAAGCTGCTCTCCGTCAAAGTTTGCAGGTGCAGCTCTCATACCGAAAACAGTGCCGCCAAGATATACAGCATCAGCACCGTACTTAACAGCCGCTTTAAGTCTTTCCATATCTCCTGCCGGAGCAAGAAGCTCCGGCTTTTTTATAGCATTACTCATTTTAAACCTCATTAATGACCGTAGAGAACCTTCTCTGCATTGGCCTGATGTTCACTTGCGGTAACAGCAAGATAAATATTACCAGAATCATCATGACAGAAGAAATGGTAATTATTATCTGAAGGATACAGCGCAGCTCTTATTGCCGCAGCTCCGGGATTACAGATAGGTCCGGGAGGTAATCCACCGTTACTGTACGTGTTATATGAATTAAGATACATATTATAGTAGAAATCCGAAAGAATATTGAAGCTCTTAAGAGAAAGAATATAATCCTTTGTAGAGTTCATATCGATAGACGGATAAGTTGCTTTGTCAGAAAGTCTGTTATGAATTACTGCAGAAATATCATCCATCTGAGTTGTATCCTTAGCCTCTCTCTGAATAATTGAGGCAATTGTAATAATCTCATCAACAGACATACCAAGCTCATCAAGTCTGTCATTATATTCATCTTTCCACTTTGAATTAAAGTTATTGAAAAGCTTTTTAATTACAGAGCTTGCATTTTCTCCGATAAAAAAGTCGTAGGTATCGGGGAACAGGTAGCCTTCAGCCTTAAGATATCTACCATTCACAGATGTAATATCCTCAAAGAAATCATACTGACTGCCAATAATATCAAGGTTTGCATAAAGCTTTTCAGCTTCACATACTTTATACTTTTCAATCTTCTGGAATATCTGTGCTATTGTCCAGCCTTCCGGGAAAGTAAGACGCACAGTGTCACTTGAGTTCATTCTCGAGGACATCATAGATTCAAGCATAGACTCAACGCCCATATCAGCATCAAGGTAGTAGTTACCCGCTTCATAGGCAATACGTCTTGTTTCAACGTAATTTCCTTCTTTATCGTAAACGTCAATCTCATCATAATGACGGAATTTGCAGAAGAAATCAGTGATAATCGGCTGCTTAATAAGTCCTGCATCCTTAAGAGTTTCGAATACTTCATCGTAGTCTGAGCCGGGTTCAATATATACTGACACATACTCTCCGCTTTCACCCTTGTTGATAACAAGAATATCGTTTATTGTTGTCATAGCAACGGTTGATGCCGTAACAGTAAGTATAGCAATAAAAATTACACAAACGCAGGCAACAAGCACAGAATTGATAAAATTATATCTTTTTCTTGCACTGACCTTTTTAGGGCGTCTGATTTCCGGTTTTACAGGAGCTGTCTTCTGTACCTTAGCAGGTTTCTCAATAGCCTTACGGGGCTGACCCGAATCTGAAGAAGACTGCACCTCGGGAATAATTCTTGTATGCTGAGCAGGTTGAGTGGCATTTGAAGTAATTACCTTATTTTCAGATAACGCCTCTCCCCTGTTACTTACATTTCTGTTACTGATTGACTCAACATACTCCCTGCCGGTAACATTCTGAAGAGAAGGGGCGTCAGCGCGTCGCTGTGTGGGCACAATATCAGGTATAAGATTAGCCTCCTCCGGGAGAGTAACCTGAAACTTTTTGGCTTTCGGTGTACCGGATGATGGTATACCGTTAATTGCTTTACCGCCTACTGAATCGATATTCTCACTGAAATCGCCGAGCGGGTTTGATTTAGAAATACGGGACGGACCGGGCTTTGCTTGATTGTTATTAAATCCGGTATCCTCTGAACGGAAACGGTCATCCATATATGTATTCCTCCTTACCTGAGTTTATAATTTCTTTTTCTGTAATAATCATATCAACCTTACAGTCATATTTATCATAAGGGAGATTGTCACATAAGCATTCATTATAGCATAAGCCTATACTCTTCCCTTTAAATTCACATAAAAAACGATCATAATAACCCTTGCCGTAGCCGAGTCGGTAACCCAATCTGTCAAAAGCAAGTCCCGGCACAATGCAAACAGAATTTTTGCTGAATACTGCCTTGCTGCATTTGGAAATATCAGGCTCCATTATCGAGTACATACCTTCAGAAAGTTGATTCTTTAAGTCGTCCGCGGCAAAAAAATCCATTGTTCCGTTACCATCAAGACATTTAGGAAAAGCTACAATAATACCTTTTCGCAATGCATAATCAATAATTTCAGCAGTACTAATTTCAGACCCGACCGGATAATAAACAAATAAAACATCAATATTTTCAGATTTAATTATATCAATGACAACCCGGCAGATTTTTCTGTCCTTATATTCAGACTTTTCTTTTTGCCTTACTGTTCTGAATTTCTTTCTGAGTTCAGCTTTATCATTACTCATTTCGACTGAATAGCCTTTCTTATGCTTTCAGCTTTTTCGGGTGAAGATAATGCAGCAACTATTTCAAGACCAAAATCAACTGCAACGCCTGCACCTTTAGCGGTTATTATATTTCCGTCACTTACAACGGATTTTTCGCTGATAATTGCACCCTCAAGATCTTTTTCAAAACCGGGATAAGCAATTGCTTCTTTACCCTTAAGAATCCCCATATGGCCTAATACAGACGGAGCGGCGCATATTGCACAAACATACTTATTGTTATTAAACGCGAAATCTACAGTCTCTCTGACAGTTGTACTGTTTTCAAGGTTAATAGTTCCGGGCATACCACCGGGAAGAATAACTGCTTCAAGCTCTCCGTCAAGTATGACATCATTTTCAGTACAATCAGCTTCAACCCTGATATTATGTGCACCATTAATCACTGTTGATCCTACACCTACTGTTCTGAGCTCAATCCCTGCTCTTCTTATCATATCTACAGCTGCAAGAGCTTCAACCTCTTCGAATCCATCAGCTAAAAAACAATAAACCATTTTAATTCTCCTTTAATCAAGTGCAACGTTCATATATATGCCATCACATATAACAGATTTCAAAGCTACATTTTCAGTAAAAATCATACCGAAAACCTGTTTTTTACTTTCACAAAACATACTTAAATCATAAGGTGAAGAAACTTCTGCACCCGATTTGATTTTAGTGAGAAAAGTTTTAATATTTTCAATCAGGTTTTCTTCAGAACTAATAAACTCAATGATTTCAGATTTATTTTTATCAGAAATATAATAACTGTCTTCGCTGTTTCTGTAAGTATGATATCCTGCAAATTCAAGGCAGGAAAGAGCATACTTCATATCAGATATTTCAAAGCTCAATTTACTGCTTGTAAATAAATTACGAAAATTCAGAACAGCTTCAGCATCAGAAATAATTTCATCTTCAGGATAACTGTATTTGCTGTCAGGAACAACGGATACATATTTATACATCATCGGCTCAAAGCCGAATTTACTGTAGTAACCGTAAAGACTATCCTCAGCAGGAACAAGAGCAATAAAATCTATATTATTTTCCTCAATATACCTTTCAGCCTCATTTATAAGCCTTGACATCATACCTGCTTTTCTGTATTCAGGCAGTGTTGCGGCTGCGTAAAGATATCTCCCTCTGTATATTTTACCATCGGATTTTATATTACAGCCGAGAAGATACAGGGCCGATACAACCTCACCGTCAACGATTTCACCGAACACCTCAGGTGGCTTATATCCCTTATCGAGAATCAGACTGATATATTCATCACTGTCACCAAAAACAGTTGACCATAATTTTTTAAGAGATTGAGAGTAACAGTTAATATCAATCAGCATTTTCTAAGCCACACCTCATATTTTTCAGGTAAACGAATGGGATTATACGAAAGCTTTGCCTTTCTGAGATTCTCAAGTCCGAGGTCATCTTCTCTGTCGATATATTTGTACGCTGAAAGCTCATTTTCAACAAACTGCTGATTTATCATTGCATAAGAGCCTCTTATATCAGAAAAAGCCTTTTCAAAATGAACGCAGAAAGTATCCTTATTAATTTCCTCACCCATTGCAAAGGCTACAACCTTACCGTCAATCCGTATAACTCCTCCGCGGCATCCGAGTGCTTCAAAATTTTCAAACACTTTACGTATTATTTTCAGTTCGCTTGAAAGATCCTCTGAATAAATACTGCCGCTTTTTTCAAGCCATTCAATATTCATATTGTAGCAATCACCGACATTTTCGGCTGACATGCTTTCATAGGACCAGTTATAATTTTTTTTGAAAAAAGATATATGATTTCTTTTAGGCTGATATTTCTTTCCTGAAAGTGAAATAAGATCAGAGCTGAGGTAAATATAGTCAAAGCCGTCTCGGTCAAGCTCAAAATCAAAGCTTTCCGGAAAAAGAGTTTCAAGCTCAGCTTTATCATTTTCGTTTACACCAAAGAGAAAACAAGCTTTATCTTCCTGCTTCATATCATTAATAACCAGCATCAAAACATCTCTTATGTTACCATCGCCTACAGGATAGCAATAACCGATTACATCATCAATATAGCACTTTGTAACAAGATAACCATTGACATCGGCAATGAGCAGTTTCATTTTTTCCGTATACGAAAAAATATTTGAAAAAGAATACTCACAAGTGAGATTATCTTTTTTTGACAAACGTTCTTTAACCCAGGACTTATCACTTAATTCAGGTGCTCTGAACTCAATCATTTCCTAAAAGCTTCCTTTCGACTACATCACAAACCATCTGTGAAATATATTCAACAGTAAAAGGTTCGCCATTTTCACCGCATTTTATAACTTCCCAGCCTAATTTTTCTGCAGCATAAACAGCTGCCTTGTGACAGGATAAGAGGTACTGAACATCTCGCTCGTGAACGTCCTTCTTATCTTCATCTCCGGAATATCTTTTAAGAAGAAGCTTCTGAGAAATATCAACCGGCATATCAAGATAGATTACGCAATCAGGTTCAGGAATACCTATTTTGTTATACTCAAAATCAAAAAGCCAATTAAGGTAGTTGTCCCATTCATCTTCACCGAGCTTTGTCATCTGATGAGAAGCATTGGATGTAGTATAACGGTTCGCCACGGTAATTTTATCGGAATTATATTCCTTTTCCCAATGCTTTTTGAAGCTTGCATATCGGTCAACGGCATAAAAAGTTGATGCAGCATACGCATTTACATCAGAGGGCTTATCACCCATCTCACCGTTTAAATACATTTTAACAAGTGTACTTGAAGGGTCATTATAATAAGGCAAATCAAGAGCGTAGGTTGTATAACCCTTGCTTTCAAGATATAAAGACAATAACTCAGCCTGAGTAGCCTTTCCGCTTCCGTCAAGGCCTTCAATAACAATCATTCTGCCCATAAAACACCTCAGTATGTAAGAATAACAGCAAAGATTTCAAGTGTCTCACTGCCATTATTAGCAATAGAGTGTTCCTGACCGGAAAGACATACACAGCTGTCTCCCACGTTGAGAATCTCGGTTTTTCCGTTGTCGTTATATGTAGCAGTACCTTTGATTATATAGAAAATTTCTTCTTCGTTTTCGTGAATGTGAGCACCGATTGATGAGCCGGGCTCAAGAGTAATAGTTGCTACGAGTCTTGATGCTCCCTTATATTCACCTTTGTCGAGAACGTTTCTTATAACAGCCTGTCCGTCACCGCCGCGCATCTGAATTTTTATATCTGTAGTCATTTCATTGTTTCTTTTAATCATATCTCTACTACCCCCATTTTACTTTTCAAATCATTATAACATATTTTAATATATAATCAATCTTTTTTTATTAATTTTTTCTTTCGTTTTAATAACAAAATTAAATATTATTGCTTCATAAGTCAAAATACAGCTATACAATTGACAATTGATGATAAAAGTGATATTTTAATCTAGAATAAATGAGTAAAATTATGAAGGAAGTGATTAAATGGCAAAGCCAGGCGTATATCTTGTAGGTATATCTGACTGCGATGAAAAAATCTGTGCAGCAAGCGGCAGAATTTCAACCCAGAACGGTACAGCTATGGAGATTTTTGAAAAATCTCAGGATAAAGATAAAAACGAAAAATTAATCAGCAAGGTTACAAAATCGGGACATACATCAACTACCGAGCATATTTTCTTCAACCTTGCTTTCGAAGATGTTTCCGTTGTGGTAGAGCAGTTTATGATTGAATTCAGACTCGCATCTTTCACCGTAAAATCCCGTCGTTATGTAGATTTCAGCTCCTCAGGATACTATATGCCTGAATTTACAAATGAAGAAGATAAGGCTGAATTTTCACAAACTGTTGAAAGTCTTTTTGACTCTTACATAAAGCTTACAGATAAAGGAATTCCCAAGGAGGATGCACGCTTTATTTTACCCTATTGCTTTTACAGTAACTTCTACTGCTCACTTAACGGCAGAGAGCTTGTAAATGTTCTTAACGCAATGCTTTACGGAAGAGGAAAAAATGTCAGAGAAATATATGAATTAGGTATATCTCTTCTCGGCCAATGCCGTGAAAAGGCACCGGGTATATTTACCGACTTTGAAAACAGAGCTGAAAAATATAACGATAATATCGATCTCGGCTTTGAGGTTGAAGATGAAATCAAAAACAGCGATATTTGTGAGATTCTTTCATACACCTCAGACGGTGAAAAAAACATTGCCAGAACAGCACTGATTGAAAACTACAACTATTCATCAGCAGCTGTTGAAAAAATTGTCAGCAGCAAAGAAAAAGTCAGAAAAATAATTTCCGCTGTTGTAAAATCCTCAAGACCCAGGGCACTTGAAAGCTTCAGCTGCACGGTCAGATTCAACAAGGTTTCACTTGCTTGTCTTACACATTTTGCAAGACATAGAATGCAGAGTATATGTATTCCGAGACTTATTACAGCAGACAGAAACAGCTATATAATTCCTGAAACAGTAAAAACTGATTCCGAAGCACTCGGAATTTATAAAAAGTGCTTTGAGGATATGAACAAATTATATAAATCATTAAAAGATAAGCAATATAGTGAAAGCATCCTCGTTTACTGTGTTCTCAGTGGTAACACAGTTGATATTGTCACAACTATGAACGCACGAGAGCTTCTTCTCTTCTTTAAACTCAGAAGCTGCACAAGAGCACAATGGGAAATTCAGGAGTTTGCAGTTGACTTCCTTAAGAAGCTTCGTAAAATTGCACCTGATCTTTTCTCTCATTACGGACCGAGCTGTTACGCATCGGGTGCTTGTCCCGAAGGCAGAATGACCTGCGGCAGAGCAGCTGAAATTAAAGATAAGTTTAACAATTTATAAGCTGAAAATGAGCCTTAAGAATACACTTAAGGCTCTATTTTTTTACATTAAAATAGGTTCAATCTGTTTACCTTCAAGAGCACACACAGATGCCTCGAATGCTCTTTCGAAATCACATACTACCGAAAATGGTTTACTGTCAGGCGCATCCTGACTCATAGGTATAAAATAATAATTCTTATAGTTCTGAAGTGCACCTATATTTTTTGCCGAGTTGCTTAAAGCATCATTTGTGGACACACCTATCAGAATGGGCCGCTGATTTCTAAGGTGTGATTTTGCAGCAAGTGTTACCGGTGTATCGTAAATTCCAAGTGCAAGCTTGGCAAGAGTATTTCCCGTGCAAGGAAGAATTATCAATAAATCTATGAGCTTTTTTGGACCTAACGGCTCTGCATCTTCAAGAGTCTTTATAACCTTATTACCTGTGATTCTCTCTATTTTCTCAATAAAACTATCAGCCTTACCGAATCTTGTGTCAACAGACGAAGCATTAAAAGACATTATCGGCAATATATTTATACCTTCAGAAATTAAATATTCTATCTGCATAACAGATCTTTCAAAAGTACAGAAAGATCCCGTCAGTGCATAACCAAAGGTTAAATTTTTCATTAATCTCCCCCTTTTCTCTCGTATAAATATTCTATCGTGATTTCAGCAAGTTTCTCAGCTGAAGAATAAGGAAAATATCTTCCCGGCAGAGAGCCACCCGGAATATAGTAATCATTCTTTTTCGAAAAATATTCTTTATTTACGCCAAAGGGAGCAGAAGCAAGCTCAAAATATTTTCCGCGGAAATGTTCAATTTCACTCGAGGCGAAAACATTTGACGGAACTGTATTAAATATATAATCGAATATTAACATTCTGCTGCTTAATCTGTTTATGTCTATTGGAATAAAGCCTCTGGAAGCGGCTTCCTCAAGCTGAGCTTTGTTTCTGGCGGCAATATAAACATCAGCACCGACATTCTTAAACAATTCTGCCGTTGCTTTCGCAACTCTACCGTAGCCGGTAACAAGAATTTTCTTTGAGACGATTGTTTCATCAGTATTTTCAAGAAGCAACCGCAAGGCTCCTTGTGCCGTAAGATATGAATTAAAAATCTGAAAATCCTCTCTGTCAAAATAGTCATAATATTTTATTTTCTTTTCATCAAAATATGACCCGAGTTTTTTATTAATTGATCCTGCAAATACAATCTGATTCTCTTTAAGCTTACCGATTATATCCTCAATACTGACTGTAAAATCAGATTTGTCTGAATATATATTCATTCCGTCTTTACTAATCGGTAACGGTAAAATCAAACAATCAAAATTTCCTAAAATGTTAAGCGTTTCAATATTTTCAGCCGAATTTATATGCTCACACGAATAACCCTTCCGACTCAGAATATCTTTAAGATATGACTGCCTCTTGTCTCCTCCTACAATGATTACACTTGCCATATAAACCTCCCGGAACAAAATTCATATTTCAATACATACTATGCTTTAAAATTTTTTATGTTAATTTTAAATAAAGTGTTTACTATTTTTTACCTATGCAATATAATAGAATGGAAATATGTTGATTTGAGGTGCATAAAATGTATGAAATAGATAAATTGCTTGAAGAGGTCAGAAGAATTCACTTTATCGGTATCGGTGGCTCAGGCATGTGCCCTATTGCTGAAATTCTGCATGCTTGGGGATACACCGTTACAGGCTCAGATAATAACACAGGTGACAATATCATAAAGCTTCGCTCAATGGGCATCGACGTCATTCTCGGTCAGAAGGCAGAAAATATCCAAGGTGCCGAAATGATTATTTATACTGCTGCAATACTTAAGGATAACCCCGAGCTTGTAGCTGCTAAAGCAAGCGGTATTCCCTGCTTTGAAAGAAGCAAGATTTTCGGTGCTATCACAAGAAAATACAGTAATTGCATAAGCGTATGCGGAACTCACGGCAAAACCACAGTTACTGCTATGCTTACACAAATCCTTGTAATGGCTGGTAAGGATCCGTCAGCACTTATCGGAGGCAGACTCCCCCTTATCGACAGCCATGCAATAGTTGGTAAAAACGAGACTTTTGTTTGTGAGGCCTGCGAATACTGTGACCACTATCACGAGCTTTCTCCTGATGTATCAATTATCCTCAATGTTGATGAAGATCATCTTGAATACTTCAAGAACCTTGATAATATTATCAAATCATTTGAAAAATTTGCTAATCTCACCTCAACAACTCTGATATATAACAACAGCGACCCGGAAACAGTCAGAGCAGTCGCAAATGTAAGCAGAAGTAAAATCACTTTTGGTAATACACCTGAAAGTGATTACTATCCAGAAAACATAACATATAACCGCGGTTCCTTTGCTGAGTTTGATATAATGAGTAAAGGAAACAAAATTGCTCACCTTGTACTTAACATACCCGGTGAACACAATATTCTTAATTCACTTGCTGCTTTTGCTGCAGCAATCAATGCAGGCTGTACGCCTGAGCAGTGTGAAAAAGGCATTTCTGCCTTCTCAGGTGCAGGCAGACGCTTTGAAATTTTAGGTGAAATAGACGGTATAACAATTGCTGATGACTACGCACATCACCCGAATGAGCTCAAGGTAACGCTTGAAGCTGTAATGAAAATGGGATACAACACTGTCTGGGCTGTATTCCAGCCCTTCACCTATTCAAGAACTTCTATATTATTTGATGATTTCGTGAAGGTGCTTCAGATTCCCGATAAGTGTGTTATGACTGAAATTATGGGATCAAGAGAGGTTAATACAATCGGCATCTACACAAAGGATCTTGCCGATAAAATTCCCGGCAGTGTATGGTTTAATACATTTGAAGAGATATGTGATTATGTGCTCGAAAATGCACAATCAGGTGACATTATCATCACACTGGGCTGCGGTGACATTTACAAGGCTGCTCAGATGATGGTAAACAGACTTAAATAACATAATTTTCCAATAATATTCAATGCTTCTTTACACATAATATTTTTAGCGGATAAGTCAAAGCGTTTGCGGCTTCTCCGTCGGTTGTGCGGAGAAGCTCCGGCGCAATCATAGATTTGCCTCTTTGTCTCAACAGAGATAAAGAGGTTTTGTTTTTTTAAAAAAACTATTGACAAACAACTGTATCAGTCTTATAATACAGTTGCAACCGTATCAGTCGACTAATACACTTTGTATTCAGAAAGGGGTGTTTCTGTTTTGGTTTCCTTTGAAACTTTCGTTACTGCTGACGGGCCTATTTATCAGCAGATTATATTATTTATCAAGCGTGAGATTTCTGCAAAAAAAATCAATGACGGTGACGAGCTTCCTTCAAGACGCGTTCTTTCTGCACTTTTAGGAGTAAATCCCAATACCGTACAAAAGGCTTATAAAATGCTTGAGGATGAAGGTCTTATTCAATCCCACACCGGTGCAAAAAGCTTTATTGTTGTATCAGACAGCCAAAGAACTACAATACGCTCCGAGCTTGCAGAAGCAGAAGCTATGAACGCAGTCAGAACACTAAGGCAAATGGGTATAACAAAAGACGAAGCACTGAATATTATCAGCAGATTCTGGAATGAAGGTGATTAATATGAAAAAATATTTATCAGTATTATATTTATACATACGCAGTAACATTTACAAGCTAATAACAATAATCAGCATTATGGCTTTTACCCAGGTACTGATGTTTAAAAACGTACTCAAGACCATAATCATTGATACATCCCTGGAAACAGGACTTCTCGGCATAGAAAGATACATAGAAAAATCAAATATCATCCTAGTATTCGGCATTTCATTTTTGATTCTTACAGCATTTTTAATAATATCAGGATGTGATTCAGGATCAAAACAAGGCTATACATTAAGAAGACTCAGAATCACAGAAAAGAAAATTCTCATTTGTCAAACTATTTCAAATTCCCTTTTCTACACAGTTTTTCTCCTTTCAGAGGTAATAACCGTTTTTATAATGTGCCGGATGTATATGAATTTCGCAGCTGAAACGAACACAATTGAAGCAACACAAATTAATCATCAGACAATTTTTCTTGCTTTTTACAGAAGTGATTTTTTGCATAGCCTTTTACCGCTTGATGATATTATATGGCACATCACCAATCTTCTTACGATTTTAACCTTCGGTTTTACAGCCGCTGTATTCCCCTATTTTTTAAGAAGAAAAAGAATTTCCCTTGAACTTTTCATTCTTATTCCTTTTACTTTAATTTATTTTACAAGTGCAGAGCCTTTATATCTTATAGGAGCCTGCTGTATACTCGGTGGCATTGCCATTGCAAGGTTCGGATCGGAGGCGAAAATATATGAATAAAGCTTTTTCAAAACTAATACCTGTCGGAATATCTGTAAAAAAAGAAGCAGTCGGAATATTAACGGCTATGATATTTTCTTTCCTTCATTCTTTATCATATTTTGCATCTTATTATAACAGTTACCATAACCTTTACGAATATTATGACGATAAAAGAATTCTGATTTCCGGCAGAAAAATGACCGACTTTTATATTCTTATAGAAGGATCCTTTAAAGGCTTTTATGTCACTGCTTTTCTGCTCGTTGTACTTATCATATACCACTATGCATACCACTATAAAGACAGCAAAAGCATATATACAATGAAAAGACTGCCGAAGAAATATGAGCTGCATAAGAGATGCTTAACAGTGCCTGTTATCTGTATTTTACTCTGCAAATTATTTTCTGTAATTCTGATATTCATCTATTTCAGACATTATATCTGCGCAACACCACCCGAGTGCCTTGTTGACGGACAATGGTCAATGTTTATTTCAAAGTTTTTCTTATAAACCTAAATGCAAAAAGAGGAGGCTTTAATATGATAGAAATAATAAATTTAAGTAAGAAATATTCAGATGTACTCGCCCTTGATGATATTAATCTAAAAATCCCAAGAGGAGAAATAATCGGTTTATTCGGTGAAAACGGTGCCGGCAAAACCACGCTTATGAAATCAATTCTTGGATTTATCTCCTATAAAGGTGACATTACCCTTGACGGTAAAAAAATCAATGAAAAAAATATTGCAAAAATTTCTTTTGCAACAAGTGAACACTCTTTTTTCCAAAATCTTACTGCAAACGCACATAAAGACTTTTATGAAGAACATTTTCCGAATTTTTCTGAAAAAAGATTCAATTCACTTATGGATTTTTTTGAACTCAAGAAAAACAAGCCGACAAGAAGCTTTTCTACAGGTCAGAAAAATCAGTTCGAAGTAATTCTTGCTTTATCTCAGGGAGCAGACTATATTCTTATGGATGAGCCTTTTGCAGGAAACGATATTTTTAACCGTGAAGACTTCTATAAGGTGCTGTTAGGTATTCTTGAGCCCAACGAAACTGTTCTTCTCTCAACACATCTGATTGAAGAAGTATCAGATTTCATCGGAAGAGCAATTCTTATACGCAAAGGTAAAATCATTGCTGACAAAACAACACTTGAGCTAGAAGACGAGGGCAAAAATCTTATAACCTTCATTAAAGAAACTTACAACTACCGCAGCGACCGTGTAAGTAAAGCACTTGATGAATTAAACGGCAAAGAGGGGTGATTTTATGGGTAAAACACTTGCTCTGTTTTCAGCAATCTTCTTGATGCTTATTGCTTTGTATTCTTCAATTTTTATTGATATCAACAAAGAAAAAGACAACGTTGTTGTAACTGAAAGCATCGTATACGGTGATAAGAGCTTTGCTGAAGATATCACAATTATTGCTGATGCAAGATACCGTAATAAATTACAGTGGAAAACACAATATACCATTGCTGAAACTCCCGAAGCAAAAACAGAATTCAAATTTCATCCCTTCGGAATCAAAGATGAAGATTCAGAATTCATAAAGAACTTAAGTGTTTACACCTGCTTCAATTTTTCAACGAGCGGCGGTGATTTCAATAATAATATATTCAACACAATGAAAAACGCTTATGATGATATGATGAAGAATGCAGAACCGTATAAACATAAAGAAAAAACTATTCTGTTATCTGATTATTTTGACTATTACCCATTAGCTGTTGATCTCAGCTTCGAAAATCTTCACATCAGCTTTCCGTTTTTTGATAGCAACATTTCAGAATATGAGCAATCTATAATCAATGAATTTAATGATTATTTCAGAATACCAATAGTTGAAGGTCACAAACTTTCAATAAGCGCAATAGTCAATGAAAGCGGAAATATCTCTCAATGGGGGACTTCCTATACAGAAGAAACATCTGACAGTTTTGATTTTTATATGGAGGGCTGTATAACAGACAGTAATGTCTTTTTATCATTTGATAACAAAACTCTCAACGGTAAAATTATAGATACAACAAACATTCCTTGCGGCTACGGTATTTACTGCATCCCCTACACTGAAACCGAAAACAGCGTCATATTTGATTTTGAAAACATTAAAAACGTATATCCGGTTGACGAGAAAAACGGTATTTATGAAATTCACTTTTCTGAAAACAAAGAAAACCTTTATATTATGACCAGAGAAAACAACAAATCTTTTATGACCGTAATAGATACCGTAACCTTCGAAAAGAAATTCAGACTTGAAATAAGCAGCTTTGAAAAAGGTTATTCATACGTAAACAGAATCGGTGAAAACTTTATTCTTTACAGTACCTATGATGAATTGGCAGACAAAAATTATTATACCGTTGTATCAATCAATGAAAACGAAGAATATAAAAATGAATTCACCGTCTTAACTGAATATATGGGTGATATTGCAAAATGGAACGGTGAATATCTGTACCTGGCCAATACAGAATACGATGTTTATAATATACATCCATGCGGCTTTGACTTTACTGTATATAATAAAGACGGACTTAAGTTCCGCGGTGAATATGCTTTGAGCCTTGCGACAGGTTATGACGGTTATATGTCCAGCAGCTACTATGTTTATATCGGTCACGATGCTATTGACTTTGTATTACCGTCAGAATAATAACGAAATCCTCCCGGAGTGAAATCCGGGAGGATTAAATTTATATTATTCGAATCCGTCAAAAGTCATGTTATTTTTCTTCATAACGTCTTCGTTGCTGATTACGGCACCGGCTGACGGAAGATTCTTTGCTTTATATCTCGACGGCTTTACAAACTCACCCTGAACATAGTCACGGACAAGAGATAGCTTCTGATTTTTCTTAAGAGTTATACAACCGACACCCTGAGTGTCCTTCATAGCCTTAGGAGCAATAACAGATGTATCAATAAGAAGACATCTGCCACCTGTTGTTTCAAGAACTACTTCTTTATCCTCAGGGAGATACATAAGGGAAACAAGCGGTGATTTATCACTGTAGGCCTTGATAAGCTTCTTTCGGTTGGTCTTTGTAGCATAAGACGACAAAGTAACCTTCGCAGCTTTTCCGTTATCAAAGAAGAACATCATATAACCCTTATAGTCATTTGTAACAACCATAAATATCGGATTTTCCCCTTCCTCCATTTCAAGCCTTGAAGGAATATATTCACCGAGAACACTTGCCTTTGAATCTGCAAAATCATTGACCTTTGCCTTATAAACCTGACACTTGTCGGTAAAGAATAAAAGATCATTGTTGTTGGTGGTTTCAAAGCTCTGGAAAATCTCGTCGTTTTCTTTAAGCTTATGCTCACCGCCCATTCTCAGTGAAAGCGGAGTAATCTTCTTGAAATAGCCGCCTTTTGTAAAGAAGAGATTTACAGCATAATCAGGAATTTCTTCTACATCTGCATCCTCTTCACCTTCAGCAACATAATAAAGGTCAGTTTTTCTATCCTGAGCATACTTCTTAATCACGTCATTAAGCTCACCGATAATAATTTTCTTGATTTTAGCTTTTGAATCAAGAATATCCTTCATATCCTTAATAGTAGCTTCAAGGTTTTCAATATCCTTAAGGCGCTTTACAATATACTCACGGTTAAGATGACGAAGCTTGATTTCAGCAACATATTCTGCCTGAATTTCATCGATACCGAAGCCTATCATAAGATTGGGAACAACCTCAGATTCTTCTTCAGTCTTACGGATAATAGCAATTGCCTTATCAATATCAAGAAGAATTTTTTCAAGACCTCTTAAAAGATGAAGCTTAGCTTCTGCTTTGTTAAGGTCAAATATTACCCTTCTTCTTACGCATCTGCCTCTGAAACGTATCCACTCGATAAGAATATCCTTAACGCCCATAACTCTCGGATAACCGTCAACGAGGACATTGAAGTTACATGAGAAGGAATCCTCAAGAGGAGTGAGCTTATAAAGCTTCTGCATAAGCTTATCCGGATCTGTACCGCGCTTAAGGTCAATTGTAATTTTAAGACCGTTCTTATCAGTTTCATCACGGACATCAGTAATTTCTCTGATAGATCCCGCTTTAACTCGTTCAATAATCTTATCGATTATTGCCTCAGCTGTAGTTGTAGGCGGTATTTCCTTGATATCAATACAGTTAAAGCTCTTATCATAGCTGTATTTTGCTCTTATTCTGATACCGCCACGGCCGGTACGGTAAACCTCTTCCATTTCATTGCGGTTATATACAATAGTACCGCCGCCTACAAAATCAGGCGCAGGCATAGTTTCAATACAGTTGTGATCAAGGTCTTTTATAAGCTCAATTGTAGTTTCACAAAGCTCTTTTAAATTGAATGAACAGATTGAGGATGCCATACCTACTGCAATACCTAAATTAACGTTGGCAAGAATAGACGGGAAAGTTACAGGAAGAAGAACAGGCTCCTTCATCGTGCTGTCATAGTTATCAACAAAATCTACGGTATCCTTGTCAATTTCTCTGAAAAGCTCATTACACATACTTTCAAGCTTAGCCTCAGTGTAACGAGGAGCCGCATAATGCATATCTCTTGAGTATGCCTTACCGAAGTTACCCTTAGAATCAACAAAAGGATTAAGTAAGGCTTCATTGCCTCTTGAAAGACGTACCATTGTTTCATAAATAGCCGCATCACCGTGAGGATTAAGACGCATGGTCTGACCAACAATGTTAGCAGACTTAGTTCTGCCTGAGCCTAAAAGTCCCATCTTATACATAGTGTATAAAAGCTTACGGTGTGAAGGCTTAAAGCCGTCAATTTCAGGAATAGCTCTTGAAAGAATAACGCTCATTGCGTACGGCATATAGTTTATTTCCAGAGTATCGGTAATATGCTGTTCAATCATTTCGCCCGCATTAGCTATGTGGGTATTTTTAAGAAGATTACCGTCATCCTCTTTTTTTGCAATCTTTTTTCGTGCCATTTCTTTACCTCACTATCAGCTGACATCGGTCATATCGATGTATAAGTGACCGTAATTTGCGATGTAATCTTTTCTGCCCGAAAGATTATCACCTAAAAGCAGATCAAATTTTTCTGCAGTAAGCTGTGCGTCAGCAGGATCTATTTTGATAAGTCTTCTGGTTGCAGGGTTCATTGTTGTAAGGTTCATCATATCCGCATCATTTTCACCAAGACCCTTTGAGCGCTGAACGGTATATTTTGCCTTACCGATCTCTTCTATTGCATCAATCTTTTCCTTTTCCGTATATGCAAACCAGGTCTGATTTCCGCTTGTAATTTCATAAAGGGGTGATTCGGCAATAAACACCTTTCCCTCCTTAATAAGCGTAGGAACAAGGCGATATATCATTGTAAGAATGAGAGTTCTGATCTGATATCCGTCAACGTCGGCGTCGGTACAGATTATAATTTTACTCCAACGCAAATTATCAAGGTTAAAGGTTGAAAGATTTTTATGTGCCTTCGAATTAACCTCTACACCACATCCAAGAACCTTAAGCAGATCAGTAATGATTTCACTCTTAAAAATCTTATCGTATTCCGATTTAAGACAGTTCAGGATTTTACCTCTTACAGGAATGATTGCCTGAAACTCGGAATCTCTTGCCTGCTTACAGGCGCCGAGAGCAGAGTCACCCTCCACTATAAACAGCTCACGCTTGTCTATATCCTTACTTCTGCAATCAACAAACTTCTGTACACGGTTTGCCATATCATTAGAGGACGCAAGAGTCTTTTTAATATTTATTCGTGCTGCTTCAGCCTTAACACGGCTACGCATATTAATAAGCACCTGATCAGCAATCTTATCTGCTTCCATTTTATTTTCAATGAAATAAATTTCCATCTGATGGCGCAGAAATTCAGTCATTGTTTCCTGAATAAATTTGTTAGTTATTGCTTTTTTAGTCTGATTGAGATATGAAGTCTCCGTTGAAAATGATGAAGAAACAAGAACCAGACAGTCTGCAATATCCTGGAATTTAATCTTACTGTCACTCTTTGTATATTTGCCCGTCTGTTTAAGATAAGCATCAATCTGTGCAACAAGGGCATTTGTAACTGCTTTATCAGGAGAACCGCCGAACTCAAGAAAACTTGAATTGTGATAGTACTCTATAAGTTGTTTTTTATTCGAGAATGTAAGTGCGACATTAAGCTTTACTTTATATTCAGGTAAATCCTCTCTGTCTCTGCCGCATCTGTCTGCCTGCCAGAACTGAACAGAAGAAATTGTATCCTCCCCTGCTATCTCCTTGACATAGTCGCTTATTCCGTTTTCATAATAGTAAGTAAAGGTTTCAAAGCCGCCTTTAATCTGATTTTTAAGCTCGAAACGAACCTTGGGATTAACAATAGCCTGTCTCTGCATTACCTGCTGATAATATTCAAGTGTTACGTCAATATCCGTAAAAACCTCAGTATCGGGCTTCCATTTAATCCTTGTGCCGGTGTCTTTTCTGGAATATGGCTCACTTACAAGGCCGCCGACATTATTACCTTTTTCAAATCGAAGGGTATGTCTTTCTCCGGCGCTTTTTATTTCAGCTTCCATATATTCACTGGCAAACTGTGTAGCACAAAGTCCGAGACCGTTAAGACCGAGAGAATATTCGTAGCTGCCACCCGAATTAGTCTTATATTTACCGCCTGCATAAAGCTCACAGAAAACGAGTTCCCAGTTATATCTGTCATATTTTTCGTTATATCCTACAGGTATACCGCGTCCGAAATCCTGCACCTCAACAGAACCGTCAGAAAATCTTGTAACAATAATTTTATCACCGTGACCTTCTCTGGCTTCATCAATAGAGTTAGAGAGAATTTCAAAAATTGAATGTTCACAACCGGCTATACCGTTGCAACCAAAAATAACCGCAGGTCTTTTTCTGACTCTGTCGGCACCTTCCAGCATAAGAATATCGTCATTTGAATATTCAGATTTTTTAGCCATTATTTATCTAAATCCTTTCATCTGAAACTCAGAATTAAACACAAAATATTGTGCTGATTTCCTCATTTTACACAACAGTTATACTTTACACTATTTTTCAAAAAAAATCAAGTATTATTATCCCTTGGCCTCAACAAACCACTTACCCTCATCTTCAAAAAGATAGGTAGTTCTGTTACCAACGGAAATCGTATACCTTATTCCCGTTCCGCCCGCTTTACTTGCATAAGCACGCTGTATAGCGGAAATCCTGTCTATTTCGTATTTTCTTCCGTCCTGCCATATAACTGTAAGTGGCGTAACAAGTCCGTCACTGCTGATTTTCGCAACAACATCAACATAAACCTTTTTACTATCCAACCTTTTACACCTACCTGTACATTCTCATAGGAAGCGGTATTTTATCTTTATTATGACCCGGAATTTTATTTTCAGTTAAAAGACAGCAATTAAACACTGCATTTTCACCAAAACGTTTTCTCAGTTCCATTACCGCATCGTCAATTTTCTTTTGTTTTTCGTGTTTTATATAATCGTCATAAAAGCTCATCTGAATTGGCTCTTTTTCGCTTCTCAGATTTATCGCCCTGACGCTTACAGCTCTTACGTCATAATTCCACTTATAATTCCTTGTAAAAAGTCCTATAGCCGTCTGTGCAATTTCTGTAGCAGACTGAGTCAAGATAGGAATTTCACATTGAAATTGCCGTGTAAGAAGCTTGTTATCCTTAATTGAGATCTGTATTCCTCCTGCTGATAATCCTGCTTCTCTGAGCCTTTTTGATATATTCTGACTTAGAGAAAGAAATACCTTCCACACTTCATCCGCATTTATAAGATCTGCTGTGCAGGTAATCCCGTGACCGACACTCTTTATAGGTGCAGAATATCCGTCAGGCATTACTCTCGATGTATCAAATCCATTTGCAAAGCTCCATATTTCATTTCCCTGAACTCCGAGAACTTGCTCGAGCCAATGTACAGACGAAAGTGCAATATCTCCTATTGTTTTTATTCCGTATGATGAAAGCTTTTTTGCTGTTTTTCTGCCTACGCCCATCATAGCGCCTGCAGGTAATCCCCATATTTTTTCTTTGTAATTATCTTTTGTTATTTCATATACTCCATCATTTTCCGCAAGATCGCTGCCAAGCTTTGCAAAAATTTTATTATACGAAACACCGACAGAAACCGTAAGACCCAATTCATTTTTAAAGCTGTCTTTTATTTCGTTTATTATCTTTTCAGCAGAGCCGAAAAGCATTATACTGCCCGTGATATCACACCACGCTTCATCAAGGCCCATCGGCTCAATTTTATCAGTATACCGTGCATAAATTTCGTGTGCAAGACGGAAATATTTCAGATAACAATCAAAATGAGGTTTTACTACTATCAAATCAGGACACTTCTTTTTTGCCTGCCATATCGGCTCACCCGTTGTAACGCCATAAAGCTTAGCCTTTGCAGTTTTAGCTAAAATTATACCGTGTCGGTCTTCAACAGACCCACCGACAGCCACAGCTTTACCTTTTAATTCGGGATTCATACTGCACTCTATAGATGCATAGCAGGAATTCATATCAGAATGTATTATTACTCTTTCCATTTTATCGGCACTCCGTAAAGAACATTTGTTCGACATGATTATACTCCTTTGTTCTTCATTTGTCAATCTAAAAAATCTCTGTCGAAAAATAAATAATCCCCGAAAAGTACGAAACGGACGGATTAAAAATATCCATCCGTTTTATATGTCTTGGCTATCAGCGTTTAAGGTTTTTGTAGAATTATAAAATTATACATATAAGACCGCTGCAGCCCTCGTTAATTACTCTTTCAAGGGTCTCCTGAAGCTTCATTCTTGCATCAGCCGGCATTTTATAAAGCTTATTATGAAGTCCCTCGTTTACGAGACTGTCAAGGGTTTTACCGAATATATTTGACTGCCATATTTTCGAAGGATCCTCTTCAAATTCCTTAAGAAGATACATTATAAGCTCCTCAGACTGACTTTCAGTACCTACAATAGGGGCAACCTCTGTATTTATATTCGCTTTAAGCATATGAATTGACGGAGCAGAAGCTTTAAGACGCACACCGTATCTTCCACCCTGCTTCATTATTTCCGGATCTTCAAGTGTAAGTTCATTCATTGTAGGCATTACTATCCCGTATCCGGTAGCCTCTACCTCTTCAAGAGCCGTTTTAAATCTTTCAAACTCTTTTTTCACCTTAGAAAGGTCAAGAAGCGAATTCATAAGCTGTTGCTCATTCTGTATTGATACACCTGTCTTTTCAGTGATAACCTTATAAAATAAATCCGGGGAAACTTTTACATTTACCTTCACCGAGCCTGTAGAAAGTTCGATACTGTCAATTTCACATTTATCAATATTATCAGCTTTTGATATCTCTTCTTCAAAGCTTTTTGCATCCCTGACCTTTCTCAGGCCTGAGGCAGCAGAAGAAATTGCAGTATATATATTTTTTCTGATAGAATGCTCTCTTTCAAGCCCCGTTATCCAACGCGGAAAATCAATGAGCATCTCCTTAATCGGAAATTCATATAAAAGCTCTGTAAGAATTTTAGTTATCTGAGAAGATGTCATTTCAAGACAATTTATCGGTATAACGCTCACTCCGTATTTCTTACTCATTCCTTCAGCAAGAGCTTTGCAATTATCCGATTCAGGGTCACGACTGTTAAGAACCACTACAAAAGGCTTTTGAATTTCTTTTAGCTCAGAAATAACTCTTTCCTCTGCCTTCTCATATTCTTCTCTCGGAATATCACTTATTGTTCCGTCGGTAGTAATAACAAGCCCTATAGTGGAATGTTCAGTAATAACTTTATTTGTGCCCACCTCGGCAGCCATATTAAAAGGTATCTCATCTTCATACCACGGTGTTTTAACCATTCTCGGCTGATCATTTTCAATATATCCCAATGATGAGGGAACAACATAACCGACACAGTCAATCATTCTCACTTTAAGCTTCATTGAGCCGTCAATTTTAATCTCAGCAGCCTCTTCAGGGATAAATTTAGGCTCTGTTGTCATAATTGTTCTGCCGGATGAAGACTGGGGAAGCTCATCCATAGCTCTTTCTCTTTTGGCAGAGTCATCAATATTCGGCAGAACAAATTTATCCATAAAGCCTTTGATAAAAGTGGATTTACCTGTTCGTACAGGCCCTACCACACCTATGTAAATATCACCGCCGGTCCGTCTGGCTATAGAATCATATAAACCTGTATTTGTCATCTGCAAAACCTCTTTTCAATAAATCTTCATTGCATTTCTATGCAGACAAACCTTTCAATATGTCAAAAAAATAAACCCTCCTGCAAACAGGAAGGTTTATTGTTACGATTTAAAATCAAAGCATAAATTTCTTTACGAAAACAAGGCAAATAACAGCCATAAAAATACAAAGACCAATCATGATTGAGTTAAGAAGAGTAACTGCCTTTGTTTCGTGACCAGCTTTCTTAGCATCCTTAATCCAGAGCCAGGGAATAAACTGTAAAAGGAATGTAGCTGATAAAATAGTTGTAAGGATAATCATTGCCTTTGATGCAACACTTGAATCCTTTTCCTTCTTTTTAGCAGCCTTAACAATCTGTGCGGGAGCAACCTGCTGAATAATAACCTGCTGAGCATAAACAGGAGCAGACTGAGCATAGATAGGTGCTGACTGTGCATAATAAGGTGCTACAGTAGCGTCATACACAGGTGTTTCAGCAGCTGCAGGTGCAGTAGCTTCAACAGCAACAGCTACAGGCTCAGTAGCGGGTGCTTCGGGAGCAGCCTGTGAAAATACATTGTTATTTTCTGCGATATCTGCCTGAGCTTCTTTTTCTTCCGCAGGATTCTTCTGACCGCAGATAAAACAAAAATCTGAATTATCGTCAATTACATTGCCGCAAAATTTACAAATCATAATTAGTCCTCCTAAACATTTATAAGCAGATTATATCACTTATTTTTTATATTTACAAGAGTTTAATCAAACAAATTCACCATATTTTTTATCTTTTATACATATTTAAAGGTGTTTTTCTTAAAAATATTACTACACCAATAAAAAAGGAAACGGCAAAATGAAAAATTCAAAAATATTTTACGGTATTATAATCGGTATTATAAACTCAGCGTTCGGTGCCGGAGGCGGTATGATATCTGTTCCTATATTAAGAAAAAACGGTCTTACACAAAAAGAGGCACAAGCTACAACTCTTACAATAATTTTACCTTTAACAGTAATTAGTGCTCTTATATATCTTTTTAATAAGGAATTCAGCATATCGGAAGCACTTAAATATATACCCTTCGGTTTAACCGGCTCAATAATAGGTGTCCGTCTTATGGAAAAAGCCGAAAACAGAATTCTGAGAAAAATTTTCGCACTGTTTATGTTATGGTCAGGCATAAAAATGTTGTTAAGGTGAATCTATGAATCTTATTACAATATTAGCTTCTTTTATATCGGGACTACTTTCCTCAATGGGATTCGGCGGAGGCTCACTTTTAATAATCTATCTTACCTCCTATCTGGATACACCGCAAAAAGAGGCACAAGGTATAAATCTTATTTTCTTTATACCGTCTGCAATATATTCAGTAATAAATTACAGCAAAGACCGTATTATTGATAAGGATATTGCAAAATCATTTATTGCATGGGGAATCTTTGGTGTTGCATCCGGATATCTGATAATAAATTTTATTCCTGCCGAATATATAGGGAAAATTTTCGGATGCCTGCTTATTATTATCGGTACAAAAGATTTACTTTCAAAAAATAAAACAGAGAACACTGCAGATTAATTGCAATTGTTCTCTGTATTTCTTTATCTTGATGCAAGAAAGCTTTCGAGGATCATCACAGCAGAAACCGCATCAACAATCTCTTTTCTCTTCTTGCCTCTGACATTGGTTACATTTAGCGCTTTATGGGCTGAAACCGTAGTCAGTCTTTCGTCCCACATAACAGTTTTAATTCCCGTAAATTCTGAAAGCTCTTCAGCAAAATTTCTGCATTTTTCAGCTCTCTCACCGGAAGTGCCGTCCATATTTTTAGGAAGTCCTACAACAATCAGTTCAGGCTTATACTGTGAAACCAATTTTTCAATTTCAGCAATAACCTTAGGTGCATAGGATTGATTAATAACCGTTACCGGTGAGGCAAGCATTTCGAGTTTATCACAAACTGCTATGCCTGTTCTTGCATCACCGTAATCCACAGATAAAATTACCATAATTTTTTCACCTTACATCTCAACATCAACAAGCTTATTATCAATCGTTTCTCTTACCTGTGTGAAGGTTTTTGCCTGAAGGCCTGTATGAATTTTGCTGAAGATGTGTCTGAAAATAGTCTTTGACGGATTAGTCGAGCCTGTTCTGAGGTCAGAACGGTAGTCAAAGCCGTACCATACAGCCGTAACATAATAGGGAGTGCCGCCGCAGTACCATTTGTCACAGTTGTCAGAAGTTGTACCTGTTTTTGCAAAGGTCTGGAAGCTTCCTATTTTAGAGCCGTAACCTGTACCGTAGCTCTGATTTACTGCACCTGTAAGCATAGAAAGCATTTCAGATGCCGTATTTCTGCTAATTGCCTGCTCAGGCTTATTATTAGTATTATCAAGTAAAACCTCACCGTTTCTGTCAGTAACCTTATAATAACTGTAAGGCTTGTAATATCTGCCTCCGTTACCGAAGGTAGCAAAAGCTACTGCCATTTCAAGAGTAGTAACACCGGTCTGAGTACCGCCAACACCTAAGGGGCTGAGATCCTTGTCACCTTCACTAAGATTAAGATGGAAATACTTATTACAGTATTCCAGCGGAATTTCAACACCTAACATTTCATCAAGAATTCGTACGGGAACTGTATTGAGTGATCGGATAAGTGCGTTCTCAACTGTTACATAATCTCCTGAGCCGTGATCACCGTTAAAGTTTCTCGGCCATTTTTCTCCCTTCAATGTAATTGCCTGTTCAAGAATTACTGACTGCGATGTAAGACGTCCCGTATCAATGGCAGGTGCATAAACCGAAAGAGGCTTAATAGAAGAACCGGGCTGTCTTTTAGCTCGTACATCTGTCGCTCTGTTATAAGCGCGGTTTGCAGTCTTTTTGCCGGTACCGCCTACGAGTGCAACAATTCTGCCCTCATAATCCATAATTGTCATTGAAGACTCAGGAAGCTCACCGTAGGAGTCATAATGTGACCACGGGAATCCCGATCTTGTTTCATATGATTCTTCAAGTATTTCCTGAATACTGAGGTCAACAGCAGCGTATATTTTAAGTCCGCCGTAATATACCTGTCTCCACGCCTCATTGTAATCATAGCCGTACTCACTCTGAAGGTCAGCAATAACCTGAGATACGGTATATTCTTCATACCAGGACATAATTTCAGAAGTATCAATTTCCTCCTGATTTTCAGCAGAAGTATTTTTGCTCTGAATCTTAACCTTCTTTTTATAAGCCTTATCAGCCTGCTCCTGAGTAATTTTCCCCTCTTCAACCATAGCCTTAAGGCAACGAAGCTGTCTTTCCTTACACTTATCAATATTAGCATAAGGGTTGGTGGTATACGGAGCTTTAGTGATACCGGCAAGCATAGCACATTCAGCAAGATTAAGGTCGTCAACCTCTTTGCCGAAATATGTTTCAGCCGCAGTTTTAACACCGTAGCATCCGGAACCGAGAGAAACCGTATTAAGATATGCTTCAATAATATCCTTCTTTGAATAATTTCTCTCAAGATTCAAGGCTTTTGTAATTTCATGGAATTTTCTGTTATAGGTTGCAGATTTTTCATCTGTAAGATTCTTTATAAGCTGCTGTGTAATTGTTGATCCACCCTGACCCTCATATTCAGGTATTATCATAACAGCAATTGTTCTTATCCAGTCAACACCGCTGTGAGCATAAAAGCGGGCATCTTCAAGGCAAACGAAAGCCCAGAGAAGATTTTCAGGCATATCTTCATAGTCAACCCAAATTCTGTTCTCTTCACCGTGAAGACGGGTAAGCTCAATTATATTATCTTCCGAATCATAGGCATACATTATCGATGTCTGATTCTGAGAATTCTTATAGGTTTCAAGATCAATTGCTTCATCTCCGTTGACGAATCCGTCAATATATGACGCAACAGATCCGCCTACAATAATAAATGTAAGCATACCTGCAACAAATATACAAAAGAAAAAGAGGAACATCGTATAAAGCACAGAATGCTTCTTTTTCTTTCTTTTCTTCTTTGTAACGGGTGCAGTGCCTGTAGGTGCGCTCCCCTTTTTCACTCTTCTGTTTTTATTATTTTCCATAATCAGAAGTCCTCCGCTTCAAGAATTTTATCTGAATACAGCCATAGTTTCTCATATTAACTTACATTATAATAAATCAATTAAATTAAATCAACATTAATAGTAATAATTTTTATAATTTTAATTATTTTTTCAGCAAAAAGATATCAATTTGTTATTATTTTATATTATTGGGTGAAAGTAAACTGATATATTCTGAAAACAAGATAAGACAAGGGGTCTCCTTGCCTTATCTTATCTGTTCTATTTTGCTTTAACGGTTTTCACATCACTATAATATCCGTATACTTTTTCACCGTCAATAATTTTATAAGCTCTGATTTTAACATAATAGGTCTTACCTTTAACAGTCTTACCGATAACATAGCTTTCTGCAGACTGTTTTTTAATAAAGACTTCTTTCATACTGCTGAAGCTTTTGTTAGTTGCATATACAAGCTGATAACCGTCACAATTGACTGTTTCCCATTTTACCGTGATTTTGCCCGATGAAATGCTGAGCTTACTGATTTTTGTTTTGCCCGGCTTCGTCGAAGCAGTATGCTTCTTTTTGCCTGACGAATAAACTCTTTTATCTGAATTATCCGAATATGCTCTTACAGCAAAAACATAATCCGTTCCGCTTTTAAGCTTTTTACCTGATACTTCACTTACTGTATAAGAGCTATTTTTTGTATCTTTTAAAGCTATATACTTTTTATTCTTGCTGTCATAGTAATATATTCTGTATCCCGTTGCTCCTTTCGACTCACTCCACGAAAGCTTAATGCTGCTTAAAGAAGCAGTCGACGTAATATTCTTGACATCAGACGGTATTATTTTAAATGTAAGTGTTTTAGTACCCGAATATTTGCCGATAAAATTAACCTTAACTGTATACTTGCCCGTTTTCTTTCTTCCGGACTGATATTTAACAGTATAATCTTCATCTTTTTTGACCACTTTATCCTTGCTGTTTTTTACGATAACATCAGGTGTTTTGGTTTTACCGTTATAAACGAAGGATTTCGCAGACAATTTAACAGATTTGATTTTATTGATTGTTTTCGTGGAAGACACCTTGCCACACAAGGAGCAGGTTTTATTTTTGCTTCCGTCCTTCTTCAGCGTCGCAGGTATTATTACATAGGAATAACTGTGTGAAAGCTTCTTGATTTCTTTTTTATCTGTTGTCTTATCACATCTTTTGCAGTGGCGTGATTTACTTCCCTTCGACTTACAGGTAGGATTTTTATCGACAGTATATTTTTTAGAATAACTGTGGCCGAGCTTTTCAACACGGTCAGTTTTAGTGCTTTTACCGCAAGAGCATTTATTGAGCGTGTATCCGCCTGCTGTACAAGTAGGCTTAATTACAGAAGCTTTTGTGTAGATATGCCCTTTTGCCGGAATAGTTTTTTCAGAATAATTTTTACATTTACTGCACTTTGCCCTCAGTGTTCCCTCTTCCGTACAAGTAGGAGATTTGTATACACTATATGCTGACAAAGTATGATTAACCATATCAGTGTAATCATCAAGATAAGTATAACCGCAGCTACACGAATATACAGAATAACCCTTTTCGGTACAGGTCGGTTTCTTCACAGATTTAACGGTGCAGCTGTGCCCCGTAGCCGGAATGTACCGAAGATTATAATATTCTTTGCAAACAGTACAATCTGCTCTTTCTATACCCTTTTTCTCACACTCAGCTTTGGTAACAACATAATACTTTGATAAAACATGGTCAGCATAATCGGTAAAGTCACCTACATAATCATACCTGCACACCGAGCAGGTGTACACAGTATATCCGTATTCAGTACATGTAGGCTCAATAACAGCTGATGTATACTTATGCTCCTCAACAGGTATAGTCTTAGACTTATAATAGCCACATTCTCTCAGACAATAAGCTCTTTTTTCGCCGACTTCAGTACATGAAGCAGGTTTGAATTTAGTATATTCCCCCATACTGTGCTTTGTATATTCAGCCTCAATTACTTCATGCCCGGATAAATAACACTCACATTGATTACAGTATACACCGGCTGTATATCCATCATAGACACATAAAGGTAAAGATGCAGGTGATTTAACAATACTGTGAGTCGCAAAATGCTTGGCAGCTGAAGAAAAATATTCATTACCCTTTTCATTTATGCTTATTTCATTAAAAGCCTTTTCTGTTCCGTTACAGATAACGACTTCAAGATTACTGCATAAGGCAAAAGAAGATTTTTCTATAACAGAAATCTGTTCACCGAGAACCACACTTTTAAGTTTATTGCAGTTATAAAATAATCCCTCAGAAATATTTGTAAGCTCATAAGGAAGAGGAACATTCTCAAGAGCAGTGCATTCCGAAAAAGCAAAGCTACCGATTGATTTTACAGAAGTGGCAAAGGTTATATTTTCAAGCTCACTGCAATAGGAAAAAGTACTTGACCCGATTTCCTTTACTCCGTACGTAACATCAATATCCGTCAATGATCCGCAGTGTGAAAAAGCATAATCACCAATTACCTTTACACTCGATGCAATTTCGACAGTTTTCGCATTACAGCCGTAAAATGCATAATTGCCTATTGCTGTAATACCTTCCTTTATAATAACCGAAGCAACCTTATCATCTTTAAAGAGTCCGATATACGGCAATTTTTCAGGATCGGTAAAAGACGGAATCTCTCCCGTACCTTCAATAACAAGACTTCCGTTATCATAAAAAGACCAGGACACAGAAGAATATTTACTGTATTTTCCACTTTGTGAAGGAACTGAATCAGCAGATACCGCAGAAAAGCCGAACACAAACATAGCTGAGAATATTGCAATTACAGAATATATAAGCTTTTTCATATTTCACCCACTACATATATTTTTGTTAAGAATATTCTATCATTTATTCTTATTTTGTCAATATACGACAAAATAAGACATACAAGCAAAAATAAAGGCGGAGATAATCTCCGCCTCAGATTGTCAACAAAGTCACAGAAGCAACTGCAAATGCCCTATTTATAATTACACTTCATCGTATGCCAACGCTTTATCAAGCACTCTTATATTAAGACCTTCGTCATAATACGGAGTAGCACCACTGAGATTGCAGTTGACCGATACCATTCCCGCATTAAGAATTTTATTAATATAAAGCTTTAAAACGCTGTTTCTCTCACGTACAGCTGTTATCTGTACTGCATCCGTACAGGGAGCAGAAGACTTAAGCGTAGAAACTCCGACTCTGAATCTTACAAATCCATCATCACCGATAAATATCTCTATTTCATCACCTTGCTTATAAAGTGTACGGGCTTCAGTTCCGGTTATGTTGATTTCAACTGTGAAATCTCCTCTTCCGCTTATTCTGCCGGTTGAAATAACTCCGTTTTCATAATAAGAAAACTCTGCCGTTATATCAGCTGTATTACCCATTATATCACCGACTGATGAAAGAGTTATTTTGTTATCGGTTTCAAAAGGCTTTTCAAACTCAACAACAGCTGTAATATAATCTTCAAGGAGTCTGATATCTTTAATAAGATTTTCTTCACATACAACAGATGATATATCAACCGTCTGATTGAATTGTACCTCAAGACAATTTTTATTTATTGCCTTTATGTATTCAGCCTTCAGTTCTTTTTTCTTCTTTCCGAAATGAAGAATTCTGCTTTCGTAAGGAGAAAGAGTAAAGGTAAGTGTATCACCATAAGAGTATACTCCGCAGCTGCCGCCTGTTGTATAAGGTAACAGCACATAAAGCTCACCGCATACAAAGCTCTTTCTGACACCGATAAGTTCATCAAGTCTTAACGTGAAGCTTTGCTCAACATCCGAGCTGTTACGCAGTGAGACGATTCCTTCGTGATCTTCAAAACAGCTGTATCCGTAAACCTTAGACTGTGACGGCCTGCCGCCAAAAATAACTGAATTTGAAAGCACATTGATATTTTCCTGCAAAAAGCGCATACACGCATAATTTATGCGCCATTTAGCTTCATTCATCATATTGAAACTATAATAAAGCTCCCAGAACTGTGTTCCTCTTGTGGCCATCATAAACAGATAATCTCTGAACTGTTCATCTGTCATTGACACCTTGGCTTCATTACCGTATATGGGGTCGTGGTTATAAATAGCTCTCTGAGGAAGCTGGAACTGACGCACCTTATAAAAGTCAAGATATATTTCATCGCGGTAACTGAGCATTCTGTCCTTGTCAGATACACTACCTTTTTTACCGATAAATCCGATATCCTCACTTATCTGCAGCCAGAGACTGTTTACCCACTGAAGAAACCAGGGAGAAGGCCATGCATAGCAGGTCAGATTAATCCAGAAGTCACTGCCTCCGTTAAGACCGAACCTTTCAAAAGCCTTGATCCATCTTTCCCATACATCACTATAGAAGTACATATTCTTATACCCACCCGTAAGATGGTCGTGATGCTTGTTTTTGCAAGGCTTTTGTGCAAAACCGTCAAGCTTGAAATAATTAATACCGAAGCGTTTCTGACAGTCGGAAAGGAACTCGGCTGTGCTGTTTAAATACTTTTCACTGCCGACACATATATCACAGCATTTTTTGTTCACATAGCCGTTTCCCGCCCTTTCAATTCTGCGGGCAAATTTTATTGTATCCGATGTGTAACCGCCTCTCGGACCAAGCCACATACCGAATCTTGAACCTAAAGCTTCAGAAAGCTTTCTCATCGGGTACAGTTCATCGGGAAATTTTGAATTGAAGGACCAGAATGATTTTGAATAATCATTCCATCCGTCATCTACTACATAAGAATCAAGAGCCGGCTCACCGGTGGCAGTAAGAGACTTTTCTACCTCAAGAAAAGAATCGGTAATTTTCTTCTCGTTTATTTTCAGCATATGATCAAACCAGGAATTATATTGCCTTCTTAAATATACAGGCTTGGAAATATCTCTGATATATTCATAAAACGCCTTCTGAACCTGCTCGTATATATCACTTTCTGCACCTCCGAGAACACTTTTCGGAGAAATATATTTATCAGCACCGATAAGTACAGAAAGCTTTTTACCGTTGTAATACCTTACAATAGCTTTTGCATCTTTAATTTTATTAATTGCCGCCGGGAATTCACAACCTGCATACAATGAGTCAATATACACCGGCTGTCCGAGAGACAAGGCAAAGCCTGATATTATTGAATCTTTCTGTTTAGGAAGCGTCCAGTGTCTGCAGCTTTTATCAAAATTAAGATATTCGAAATCAACAGAATCAAGAACAATTTCTTTTCTGCCTTTTTTATCAAAAGCAATTTCAATATACTTTCTGATATAGCAGCGAAAATCGTTTAAAACGTATACAAGGCTTACTCTGATTTTACTGTCTTTGACCTTGCACGGCTTAAAATTAATTCTGTATTCCTTAAGTCCGTTTTTCTCACAGCAGTTCCAATCTGAAATCCGTAGCTGGGAAGCAAAAATTTCTGTCACTCTGAAGCCCGTTTTTAACCTGATTATAAACTCCTCTGAGCCCTCATCTGCTACAAGTGTTTTTCCACTGAGATTGTTTGTAACAGAATAACCTCTGATTCTGTCAGATTTTATATAAAGCTCTTTTCCTATCAGTGAATTTTCAATAATAATATTACTACTCATTTTAACAGTCCTTTACTTTATATATCAGATATTAGAGTTAATCCAGCCGATAACATCACTGCATACCGTATCGAAGCAAGCACTTTCATTAAGAATCTCATGTCTTGCATCAGGATAAAGTATTCTTTCAACGTTATCTTTGCCTGCATCGGTAAGCATTCTGTAAACCTTTTCTATACCCTTACTGTACTCACCTACAGGGTCCATAGCACCGGAAATTATAAGTACAGGAAGAGTTTTTGAAAGACCTTCAAACCATTCCTTTGAAGAAACATATCCGAGAAGTGCAAAAAGATCACCGTAACCGCAGGCAGTAAAAAGGAAGCCGCACAAATCATCAGCTATATATTTATCAACCTGCTCATTATCTCTTGAAAGCCAGTCAAAAGCAGTTCTGCCTTCAAATTTACTGTTATATGTACCGAAACCGACTTTATCAATCAGCTTACTTCTGTAATGTGTGCCCTTGACCTTTGCAATAATTTTAGTAAGAGCAATACCTGCACCTGCTGCAGGATTCGGTCCCGCAGTACCACAGTATACGGCAGCAGCAATTTCATCAGCATATTTAAAGCAGTATGCTCTTGCTACAAAGGAGCCCATTGAATGTCCGAAGAAAACTACAGGCTTTCCGGGATTCTCATCCTTTATTATTTTTGTAAGCTCGTGACAGTCCTCTACAAACACCTTCCATCCGTCTTTCTCACCGAAGAATCCTAATTCACTTTCGGATTTTATACTCTTACCGTGACCGAGATGGTCATTGATATAAAATGCAAAGCCTGCTTTACAAAGCACTTCAGCAAAAGCCTCATATCTTTCAAGATGTTCAGCCATGCCGTGAGCTGCCTGAATAACAGCCTTGATTTCACCGTTTTCAGGACAATAGGATGCAGCATGAATATCAGCAAGACCTGAAACAGACTGAAAAGTAAATTCTCTTTTTATCATAATTGTTCCTCCCGAGCAATATTATTTTAATAATTATAGCATAATATAATTCAGTTTTCATTTATTTTATAAAATTATAGTCATAGCAAAATTAACAAAAAACAGATATTTTTTTTGACATATCTGAAATCACAAAAATTTTCAGAGCAAAGTCCTTTTATGAGGACTGTGAAATCAAAAATATCGAACATTTGTCTTGACTTTTCGACATTTTGTGCTATAATTTAATCAGAAACAAAGAACGAATGTTCGATAAGGAGGACAAAATTATGTTTGATACATTAGGAAGCTTTTCAACAGTTTATTTTATTCTTGCAACTATTTTTATTCTTCTGGTGCTTTTCGAAAAACAGTGTCTTCAGCTTGAGGCAAAGTTTGATGCAAAGGTAAGAAAGATGAAAAGAGCTAAAGCACAAAAAGCAAAAATTAAAAGCACACAGCAAAACAGACAGAAGCAAGTATCGGTAAAGGCAAAGCATAGTCCGAGAGTATACAAAAATCCCGGCAGCTCTGCAGCCTGAAAAAGAAACTTCAAAAAAATAACTCCCGTAAATCGGGAGCTATTTTTTTATCTGTGTGCTACATCATCATTGAATGCGCTCATATCAAAATTAACAACAGTACAGTAATGCATACTATCAAGCTTGTTAAGATCAGAATCAAGTTTTTCTTTAATTTTTTTCTTTACAGACATAAGCTCAGCAGGAAGCGCAATATCAAAAATAAGATTTGTATTCTTCTCCCCTCTCACAAGACGGAAATCGTGAATAGAAATTCTTGAATCCTGTTCCTTGAGAAGAACTATAACAATATCCTTAAGTCTTTCAAGCTCTGTGTCACCGGTAACAATCGGGTCATAATGTATAACAAGATTAATATTATGTCTTTCAAGGCATATTCTTTCAAGATTATCAATAAGCTCATGGCAGTATAGAGGATCGGCTTTATGATCCATTTCAACATGAATACTTGCGAATCTCTGACCGGGTCCGTAATCGTGTACCATTAAATCGTGATAACCGAGGACCTCAGGATATATGGACATAACACTGATAATGTGTTCCTTAAGTTCCGGACTTGCATTTTCTCCGAGAAGAGGACTGATAGTATCTTTTGCAAGCATAATTCCACTGTAAAAAATAAATAAAGCAACTGCAAGACCCATATATCCGTCAACAGGAACACCAAAAGCCAATTCAACAATCCCTGCAATAAGGACCGCACAGGTTGCTACGGCATCATTACGGCTGTCAGCTGAAGTAGCAAGAAGAGCTGAAGAGTTAATATCTTTTCCTAATTTACGGTTAAATAAGCACAGCCAGAGCTTAACAGCAACAGAGCCGACAAGAGCTATGCATGCATAAACGGAAAGCTCAACAGAAGAAGGATGGAATATCTTTTCAACTGAGGATTTCGCAAGCTCAAAACCGATAACAACAATCATCGCAGCAACCGCAAGACCGGACAGATATTCGTATCTTGCGTGTCCATAGGGATGATCCTCATCGGCAGGTCTTCTGGCAAGCTGAAAACCTACAAGAGTTACAATTGAGCTTGTAGCATCAGAAAGGTTGTTCATAGCATCAGCAGTAATTGATACTGAGCCGGAAACAGTACCTATCAGGAGCTTTAAACCAAAAAGAAAAATATTACATATTATACCTACTGCACCGGAAAGAGTTCCGACTGACGAGCGCATAGCAGATAAATCATTAGTATTTTTAATGAAAATTTTCAGAAGTAATTTAGTCATAGTACCCTCAACAATTAAAATCAAAAAAAATATATATCACAAAAACAAATATTCTGCTCACATTATTTAGCATAAAGCAAACCGACAACCCAATTTCTGAAGCTGCACGGTGCGAGCTTACAAATAGTGCTGAGAAGCTTATAGCTTATGCCGATTGCAGATATAGGTTTAACCCTCTTTTTCAAAGAGATGTCGGCAATGTATTTGCCTGCAGTTTCAGGACTCATACCTTTTCTTTCGTCACGCTCCATACCTTCAACACTGCGTGATATACGTCCACCATACTCTTCATCACCGGCATCAGATTTAGCACGTGCATCGGTGAAAGCTGTTGTTATATCCCCCGGCTGAATTGCGGTAACAGAAATACCATAAGGTCTGACTTCATTTGCAAGTGCACAGGTATAAGACTCAATGGCAGCCTTGGATGCAGAATAATAGGTCTGAAAAGGAATATGAGCAGCTGCAGCAACGGAGCTTATATTTACAATACGTCCCTTTCCCGCCTTCCTCATAATAGGAAGCAGGGCTTTATTTACATTAACCATACCGAAAAAATTAACATCCATCTGCCTCTTGGCTTCCGAAAGCTCAGTAAATTCAACGGCGCCTGATATACCAAAACCTGCAGAGTTTACAACAATATCGATTCTGCCTTCTTTCTCTAACACCTCTGCAACTGCAGATTTAACTGCAGCCTCATCAGTAACATCGGCAGTAATATGTACTATACCGTCATTTTCAATGGTACGACGGCTGAATTCATAAACGGTGCAGCCTCTGTCTCTCAGAGCTTTTGCTGTACACAATCCGATACCCGAGTTACCGCCTGTAACTATGGCAACTGAATTATTAACGCAACTCATATTCAAAGCCTCTTTTCATTTAATTACCGCTACAGTATATCATAGGATTAACTATTTGTAAATCTTATTAAAAATAAAAGTACTCACAAAAACGTGAATACTTCATTCCGGTACGGAGATAAAATTGAACCTGCAAAGTCCCTCTTGCAGTTCCCAAAGTTTTGTTGCGCCATAGTCACCCTCCTTTCATCGTCCTCAGGACGCGGTATGGTTCTAGCCTAAGGAACCCGTCGGATGCAGGAGTGTAGAAAAAATAAGAACCTACCGTTAAGATAGGTTCTTTTAACTGGTTGCGGAGACAGGATTTGAACCTGCAACCTCCGGGTTATGAGCCCGACGAGCTACCGGGTTGCTCCACTCCGCGATATATCACTCTCTCAAGTGCTCAGTCATTATAACCTATACACTTGAGAAAGTCAATAGTTTTTTCAAAAAAATTTTATATTTTTATTTTATGCCTCTGTAACGACTTTTATTCATCGTTTTTATCAGATTTTTCTTTTTTCTTTTTAGTAGTTTCCTCTTTCTTTTTACCTGAATCTTCTTTTTTCTTTTTTGTTGTCTCTTCTTCTGTTTCCTCTTCCTTCGGTTCATCCCAGACTGAAAGCACAATCTCTGTACCTAGATCAAATTCAAGACCGGCAACCTTATCTGTCATCTCAACTATACCTTCATTATGTGAACCGTCATTTTCAAGATATTCTATTTTCACCTTGAAGCCGATTTCCTTAAGCTCAGATTCAGCATCCTTATAATTGAGTCCCATTACCTCGGGAAGCTCAATCTGCTCAGCACCACGGCTTACAACAATATTTACCGTTGTGCCAGCAAGAACACTTTCACCTTTTGTAAGATCCTGACTTATTACAGCATTCTTCGCGTATTTGTCATTATATTCAAAAGTAAATTTAAAAGTAAAGTTCCTTGAGAAAGTGTCGTTACCGATTATGCTGTCATAAGTATGAGCAGTAAAATCAGGGACGGTAACATAATTCTTTTCCTGAGGCACATATTCCGTTGTAGGCACTGTTGCATTTACAGTTGTATCTTCATTTTCCTTGTTCATAGGCAGGAATGAGAACGATGAAAATACTTTATTAAGTACCGGAACATTGTAGTTCTTATAAAGAATAGTAGTATAAAGTATTGAAAAAATTACTGTACATAATACAACAACACCTGCAAAAGTGCTTATAGCAAGACCAACAAGAGAAGTGTCTTTATTTTTCTTTTTTATCTGATTTGCAGAGTTATCTGAAGATGCTTTTCTGACAGGAGCTGTCTTTGCAGTATTTTTACCGGCAACAGTTTTTCCTTTAGGCGTGTTAACAGCTGTATTCTGTACATCTGACGAAAGAGCACGGATAAGCTCATCAATTGACTGAATACGGTTTTCAGTATCAACAGCCAGGCTCTTTACAAAAGCACTGATAACCCTCTTAGGAAGAGATGAGGCAACAGCCGAAGGAATAACCATCTCATCCTTGACAACTCTCTCTGTCGCTTTAGGCGGCACGATACCGGTGATACAATAATAAATAAGTGCCATAACGGAATATACGTCCGAGGCGGCAGACAAGCTTCGGTTTTCACTGTAAAATTCCAAGGGTGAAAAACCGCTGAGAGGAGCAGCGGAAAGCTCTTTCAGAGGTGAATAACACTGACTGACAGAAAAAGAAGTCAGATGAAGCTTTCCGTCTGAGCCAACGTGTACACTGGCAGGTGAAATATTTCCGTGGAATACACCCTTTGAATGAAGCTTTGAAAGAGCAGAGAATATACCCTTGAAAGCTGAATATGCTTTTTGCCAGGGAAGAGTTTTTCTTGTTTCTTCAAAATACGCCTTAAGAGTAATGCTGTCAGTATATCTGCACACAGCATAAACCGTTCCGTTGAAATCAAGAATGTTTCTTACCTCAGGAAGAGCAATCTCTCCCTTAACAGAGCCGATATTCCTCCAAAGATTAATAAAGCTGCTCAGACAGTTTCTGAACATTGTATCATAACCGAGCTTCACAGCCACTTCACAGCTGCCGTTAGCTCGGCTCACAATTTTATAAGGAAAAAATTCAGTGACAGAAACGATCTCTTCAGTATCCTTATCTAAACCTATATAAGTAATTGAATCATTTGCAATTGAAATTGCTCTACCGACAAGATATCTCCCTGATATTATACTCCCCTTCGGAAGGCAGGGGTTATGCTGAATGGATTCGGAGTTGTAATAACAATGAGGACATACACTAAGATTTATATCGATTTCTTTCATGCATCCCATACAATATTTTTTATTTTCAGTCATAAGACTTCCTCCTGACCGATAATTATTTCTTTCATTAGAATATTTTACAAAATTTTTATTTAAAAGTCAATACAAACGAATGCTTAATGTATTTCCTTTCTGATATCCTTACCTCTCCAAATAAAATTAAAGTAAAAAAATGCAAGAATATAAATTAAATTCGAAAAAACTATTGCATTCTGTAAAATTATGTGATAATATTTCACCATATCAAAAGTTTAATTTATTCACATAACGGAGGGTATATATGGAAAACAAAGTACATTTAACAGTAATAAGCAGTGACAGATTGCAACAAGATATATGTGAAAATCATTCAACAGACTTGAATTTTACAATCACTCTTTCAGATGAAAATATTTCTATGCTCAAAGAAATGATTGAAAAGCTTATTGTCAGTGCTGACGGTGTTTCTTCTGTGCAATCACCCGAAGATTTCTCTGTTTCTCATAAAAGCTTCAGAGGTGTTGAACCATTATCTGAGCTGGAGGCAGCAGTAACTTCTATTATGAATAATCTTGGTATACCGGCTCACACAAAAGGCTACCGATATCTGAGAGATGCTGTTGTTATGTCAGCTGAAAATCCCGAGCTTATCGGTCAGGTAACTAAAGTGCTATATCCGACAATTGCCCGGGCACATAACACAACCCCGGTCAGAGTAGAAAGAGTAATAAGACACGCGATTGAAAACTGCTGTATGAAAGACAACGAGGCTGTGAATACATACTTTTCCCAATGCCTTTCAAGCAACAGAGGCAAACCAACAAATTCCGAATTTATTGCTATCCTCAGTGATAAAATCAGAATGTATGCATAATAAGCAAATCCCCGTGAAGCTATTCACGGGGATACATTATTTATATAGATATAATTTTATTTGAGCTTTACTGTATAATCATATCCGGGAAGCCAATAATCAGCAGCAAAGTTTCTTGCTCTGAAAACAACTTCATCCTTATAAACCTCAACTGAATAACCGGTACCGACCATAAAGTGACCGTTCTGAGGCATCGGAGTAGCAAGTGAAGGAAGATTTACACTAGTAATGTTGCCGTAGGTTTCAACACTCTGATATGTATTTTTTTCCTTCATTGCTTCATTAGAGAAGCCACTATGTATATGACCGCTTACTAAAAATACATTCTTATATTTATTAAGTATATCATATACCTTCTTGCTCTGCTCACCCATACCGCCGGTCATATTTGTATATTCCTCATCACCGAAAGTAACAGGAAGGCCGTGTGTTTCGTTGAATGGCCAATGTGAAACAACAAATATAGGCTTCTTTGTCTTGGCTGCAGCCTTCATTTCACTCTTGAGCCAACGAAGCTGCTTTGAGCTGAAGTATGCGTCTGTGCTGTCTTCTTCACTTGCAAGGAAAATAAAATAATAACCGTTTACTTTTGTTGAATAGTAAGTATTGCTGATTTTTTTACCGGTAATTTTTTTATTGTATTCCTTGAAAAGTTCACCGAATGACTTATCACTTTTTTCTCTTGTCCATGTGTCGTGATTGCCGACTGCAAGAAGAACTCTCTCAGCGGGTTCATAACCTGCCATTGTATCCTTGAAGAGTTCCCACTGCTCAACATCACCGTCATGAGTAATGTCACCTGTGATTACAAGGGCATCAAGCTTGGGTTCAGCAGACTGCATACCGGAAAGTGTTTCACCAAGCAGTGCAGTAAAATAGCTTGCCATAGATTCATCGGGATACTCGATATGTGTATCTGAAATAGCGGCAAAATTAAGAAGACATTTTTCAGAATCAAGCTGAGTAAAAGCTTCTTTTGTAGGTCCCATAGCAGTAGGAGCCACTAAAACCGATACTGCAAGAGCAATTGAAATTACACTTTTTAAAAACTTAATTAATGTAGGCATAACATAACCTCTTTCCTGTTTTTTATAAAATCAGATATACTGATATTATCATTCTTCAATCCCCTTAAGAGCCTCAAGCTCTTTGCGGTCAACCTTTATCTGTGAATCTCTGATTGTTTTAACATCCTTACGGTTAACAATGATAGGTGCAGCCTCAGGTCTTTTTTCAAGTGAGACCTTAAGCATACCCGTAAGAAGATTATTATCAACCACAGTACCTTTACCTTCAACGGTTTCAACAATAGCTCCGCATTTCGGAGTTACTCTGAGAAGGTGCTCATATGCCTCCTGCTCATATTTAAGACAGCACATAAGTCTTCCGCAGGTGCCGCTGATTTTCACCGGGCTGAGAGATAAGCTCTGTTCCTTAGCCATCTTAATAGAAACAGGCTGAAAATCACCTAAAAATGTATTACAGCAGAAAGGTCTGCCACATACGCCAAGCCCCCCCACCTTCTTGCTTTCATCTCTTACGCCGATTTGTCTGAGCTCAATTCTTGTTCTGAACACACCGGCAAGGTCTTTTACAAGCTCTCTGAAGTCAACTCGTCCGTCAGCTGTGAAATAGAAAAGAATCTTATTTCTGTCAAAAGTATATTCCACATCAACAAGCTTCATTTCAAGATTATGAAAAACAATCTTTTTACTGCAGATTTCAAAAGCCTCTTTCTCTTTAGCTTTATTTTCTTCTACAATTTTAAGATCTTTTTCATCAGCAAGTCTTAAAACCGGCTTAAGAGGCACTGTGATTTCCTCATCATCTATTTCTCTGTTTGAAATAGTAACGGTACCGCATTCAACACCTCTTGCAGTTTCAACGATAACCTTATCCTGACACTTATATTCTTTACCCTGCGGATCAAAATGATAATTTTTTCCGACATCCTTAAATCTGACTGAAACAACTTCTGCCATTTATGTTATCCTCCTTAACGGGATTTTATATTATACAATACAGATGTAAATCTTGTAACGGTTAAATTGTGATTTGATGATGCGTCAACATCAGCAATAAGTTCTTTTATTTTTTCCATAAGCTTAAGAGTTTTCTTCTGTGTAAGCTGATTTCTGATAAGAGAAGATACCTCATTTTCTTCACACAACAAGTCTTTTCCGCCGCTCTGAAGAACAAGTGCATCTCTTATTACCGGCAGCATACCTTCAAGCACAGTCTTAAAGAAGCTCTTATCCTTAGAAAACACAGCTGTTCTTTTTAAAAATTCAAATTCATTTTCCTTAATAAAAGCCTGAAGTAATTCATTTGCTTTTTCAGCTGCAAGAACAGCTTCTTCACTCTTTTCATCAGAAGCTTTTTCTTCTCCTAAAGAATAGAGCGTTGCTCTTGAAATAATCGTATCAAGCAATGATGATTTGCTGTCGCAGGTAAGAATAAAAGAAACATGTGCCGAGGGCTCTTCAAAAATTTTAAGAAGAGCATTCTGCGCCTGAGTATTCATAAACTGTGCACCGTGGATTATAAACACACTTTTATCTGCTTCATTAGGATAAATCTGAGCTTTGGCTTTCAGATTTCTTATTTCATCAACCTTGATCATTGCACTGTCGTCACTTTTTACAAGAAGATGAATATCCGGATGATTGTCACTCTCGGATTTAAAGCAGCAGAGGCAATTTCCGCAAGGCTTATTATCCCCTTTGCACACAATCGCTTTTGCTGTCTCTTTAGCAGCCAAAAGACGTGTCATATCGTCAGTTCCCTCAAAAATGAGTGCGTGAGATAATCTTCCGGCATTAAAAGCAGAGGTTATTGAATTTCTGAAAGAATCGGTAACTGTCAACTTTTCGAACACACTAATTCACCTGTAAATTATAATTCATATTATTATACAATATAAAAATCATTTTGACAAGTAATTACTGTTATAATTATTATCAAAAACTATTTTATGGTCTATTTGGAAATAAAACCGCTAAAAATTAATAAAAAATATTGAAAATACTATTGATATTTTATTTTTATGTGATATTATAGAATTACAAAATATTAAGGGAGGTAAGAAATATGGCATACGTAATCACTGACGATTGCATGGCTTGTGGCGCTTGTGCAGCTAACTGCCCCGTTGAAGCTATCTCTGAAGGAGATAAGTACTCAATCGATGCTGATACTTGTATCGAATGTGGCGCTTGTGCAGCTGATTGTCCCGTTGAGGCTATCGTAAACGAATAATCATTGCATATATTAAGAGACTGATCGGTTTTCACCTTTCAGTCTCTTTTTATTTATTACCTCATTTTCAGTCTGAGTTTATCACTTATCATTGCAATAAATTCCGAGTTTGTAGGCTTACCTCTTGAATTAAGTATTGTATAGCCGAAATATGAACTTAAAACGTCTACATCTCCCCTGTCCCACGCAACCTCAATCGCGTGTCTGATTGCTCTTTCAACTCTTGAAGATGTTGTTGTATTATTTTTAGCAATTGTCGGATAAAGCTCTTTTGTAACCGCATGAATAAGATCTGGCTTTTCTATAACAAGCATTATTGACTCCCTGAGATATTGATAACCTTTTATATGTGCCGGTACACCTATCTCACGCATTATATCTGAGATAACAGTTTCAAGACTGTGAGCTTCTTTTTTTACTAAAGAAGTGCTATCTTTTTTAGACCAACCTATAAGCTGCTTCAGCCTCTCAACCATAACCTCAAAATCAAACGGACGTAAAAAATAATAATCTGCACCGGCCTGAATAAGCTCGTTATGAAATGCAGGATTATCTATAGAAGACATAAGCGCAACTAAAGGCTTTTCTATGTTTTCCTCTTTGAGCTTACCGAGAACGCCGAGAGCATCAATCTTTTGCATAAATACATCAAGAAGAACTATATCGGGCTTATGTTTACGAATAAGCTCACTTATCTTTGAACCGTCTTTCTCGACAAAAATAACATCAAAGTGTGCTGAAGATAAAAACTTTTCACACTGTCTTTCGAACTCCTTGTCTTCTTTTGTAATCATAATTCTAATTTTGTTTGTCATAGTAGATTCCTCCTGTAATGTGTAGTAATTTAACATTTTTATCGAATTACAGTGAGATATTATCATATTACATATATACTTGCAAGGTGCATATTGTCGAAGATTGTTGTGATAATAAAAAATTTTTGAATAAAAAAGCAGCCACTGTAAGAAGAATTTACAGTGGCTGATAATAGTTGAAATATTAAACTTATTTTCCGTCTCTTTCACGTATAACAAATTTAGTAGGAGTGCCCTCAAGACCGAAAACTTCTCTTATCTGATTATCAAGATATCTCTGATAGCTATAATGGAAAAGCTCCTTACTGTTGACAAAGCATACAAACGTCGGGGGTCTTGTAGAAGCCTGAGGCATATAGTAAATTTTAAGTCTCTTGCCTTTATCCGTAGGCGGCTGAACTCTTGCTGTAGCTGCAGCAAGAACATCATTGAGCTTACCGGTTGAAATACGCATAGAATTCTGCTCATCAACAAACTTAATAAGCTCAAACAAACGGTCAAGCCTCTGACCTGTCTTAGCCGATATGAAAATAATAGGCGCGTAAGACATAAATGAGAAATCATTCATAAGCTTCTTACGGTAAGAATCCATAGTCTTTCCGTCTTTTTCTAAAGCATCCCATTTATTTACGGCAATAATGCAGGCTTTTCCCATTTCGTGTGCAATACCTGCAACCTTGGAATCCTGCTCAGTAAAGCCTTCAAGAGCATCAATCATAATGACACATACACTTGCTCTTTCTACAGCCATTTTAGCTCTGATAACCGAATATTTTTCTATCTGATCTTCAACCTTGCTCTTTCTGCGGAGTCCGGCAGTATCAATAAACATAAACTCACCGAACTCATTGGTTATGAATGTATCTGTTGCATCTCTTGTAGTACCTGCAATATTTGAAACAATTGCTCTTTCTTCACCTGAAATAGCGTTTATAAGAGATGATTTGCCAACGTTGGGCTTTCCGATAACAGCAACCTTGATTGTATTATCTTCTTCCTCTTCAGTATTTTCCACAGGAAGATGCTCCATAACAGCATCAAGAAGGTCACCCGTACCGTGACCGTGAACAGATGAAACAGCAATAGGATCGCCTAAACCTAAATTATAGAACTCATAATACTCCATAGGTGTTTCACCTACAGTATCGCATTTATTTACGCAAAGAACTATAGGTTTATTACTTTTAAGAAGCATAGCAGCAACATCTTCATCAGTTGCAACCACACCACTTCTAAGATCGGTAACAAAAATAATTACATCTGCACTGTCAATGGCAAGCTGTGCCTGACGGCGCATCTGCTTTAAAATTATATCATCTGAATGAGGCTCAATACCGCCCGTATCAATCAAAAGAAAATGACGGTTCAGCCATTCGCAATCACCGTAGATTCTGTCTCTTGTAACACCGGGAGTATCATCAACTATTGACAGTCTCTGACCGATAAGCTTATTGAAAAGTGTCGACTTACCGACGTTAGGTCTTCCGACAATCGCTACAATTGGTCTTGCCATTTTATCGCCTCCTTTTTATCAATATACTATACCCAGCATCCCTTCAAGAAGCTCTGCTCCATCACAGGACACCGTTTTTATTTTCACTTTAAGTTCCTTTTCCGCATCCTCAACAGAAACATCGTCAAGGAAAATATCCCCTTCGCTTCTGAGCATTACTGAAGGTATAAGAAGATTTCCGTGAAGCTCTTTATTTTTAAGCTGGTTAATAAGATCTTTTCCCGTTATAAGACCTGCAACTGTAATGCTGTGGCCAAAAAAGTCATTGAGAATTTCATATACCTCAATTTTAACCTTAGGAAATTTAGCCATAACTGCCTCAGAAAGCTTTTTAATAAGAGGATATGCTGCAACACCCGTCGCAACACTTACCTTCCTCTCACCGTCAAAACTACACTCATTAAGCGCAGATAGGAATTCTTCCTTCAGACTTGTCCACATACCTACACCGTTTTCAATCTGACAGTAATTTTCATAATATTCACCGTCAGGAATTTCTTTACCGGCTTTAAGATAAAACTCATCGGCTGCATAAGCAAGACGTGTACCGTATTTTTCTTTAAAAGCATCACCGAAACCATTAATAATTTCAATTACCTCTTCGGCTGTATCACGGTTATATTCGGGCATATCAAAAAGTCCCTCACGGTACTTTGTAACACCCACCGGCACAGCGGCAATACTCTGAACACCGGGATATAATTTTCCAAGCTCTTCAAGGCTGTATCTGAGTTCATCGCCGTCATTGATACCGGGACAAAGAACAAGCTGAGTATTGATTTCAATACCGTTTTCAGCAAATCTTCTTATTATATCAAGACATTCACCGGCATTCTTATTCTTCATCATCTTCACACGAAGTTCTTTGTTCATTGTATGAACAGATATATTAACGGGGCTTATATGCATTTCAATAATACGCTCAACATCTCTTTCAGAAAGATTAGTGAGTGTTATATAATTTCCGAAAAGAAATGAAAGTCTTGAGTCATCATCTTTAAAATAAAGACTCTTTCTCATATTTCCGGGAAGCTGATCAATAAAGCAGAAAATACACTTATTTTTACATCTCTGCTCTTTATCCATAAGGAAATTTTCAAATTCAAGTCCCGCATCTTCATCTTCTTCTTTTCTTATTACAGCATATTTAACCTTGCCGTCCTGCATAAATTCGGTTCTGAGCACCTTTTCTTCAGCGTAAAACTGATAATCAAGAAAATCGTTTATAGGATGGGAATTAAGAGAGAGAAGAATATCACCGTCTTTAATTCCTCTGCGTGATGCAGGTGATTTTTTTATAACACTTTTAATTACAACAGACATTTTCTTCCCTCTTTTCTTTTCATAATTAAAGCAAAAAGGCAGAGAAAGCAGAAATGCTTCTCCACCTCTCAAAGTTCAAAGGCTTAGTCTTCGTCCTTTGCAATTACCTGCTTACCTTTGTAGTAACCACACTCAGCGCAAACCTTATGGGGAACTGTATAAGCGCCACACTGCTTGCATCTTACAAGTGTCGGAGCGTCGAGCTTCCACACATTTGAACGTCTCTTGTCTCTTCTTGCCTTTGATACTCTTCTCTTTGGTACTGCCATTGCCCAGCACCTCCTTATAAATAATAATAAATATAACTTGTTAATTTTCTAAAAGCCCAAGTAAGGATTCAAGACGCGGGTCAATATCCTTTTTACAGTTACATGAGCCTTCATTCAAATTTACACCGCATTTGGTGCATACGCCCTTACAATCTTCTTTACAAAGAAACTTCGAAGGAAGTGCAAGGTAAATGTCTTCTAAAGTAAGTCTTTCAATGTCAAGCTTCATATCCTCAATAAGAATATAATCATCATTATCATCCTCATTGAGTGAGCAGACAAGTCCGTGCGCCATTTCTATTTCAAAGCAAAGCTTTGTATCTTCAGCACAACGGTCACAAACAATCTGCAACTCAGCCTTAACCTGCGCCTGAACCGTTACAACTCCGGCTACATTTCTGATCTCACCCTTAAGAGAAACAGGTGTCGTGAATGGAAACACACCATTTAACTCTTCGTGAGAAAAATCAAATTCATAGTCAAGGGGAAGTCTTTCAACTCCACCACCGAATAAACTTTCAAGTGCAATATACATAACTCACCTCATATTAACAGATAACATTATATAGATATAGCTTCGATTTGTCAATAAGAAAAAACGAATTAGTTTAAAAAAATATTCAAAAATCGTCTATAAATGCCTCTCAGACACTCTGTACTTATGATTTCGTCTTAAAGGTATAAACCTTCGAGTAGGCTCCGAAATAATTTTTTCCGTTATAAGTTTTGTATGCTCTGAGCTTAAACTTATATTTCTTACCTGCTTCAAGTCCTTTAACCTTATATTTAACCGCATCCTCAACAGTAGTAATACGCACATACTTTTTCTTTTCCGAATCGTACATATAAACCTGATAATCGGTAGCACCGTTCACCTTTCCCCAGGACAGAGTAATCGATGTCTTACCGGCCTTTGCAGAAATATCTCTTACCTTTCCGGGCTTAGTGGTCATTTTATATACAGAAGATGTATTTGTTGAGACGGCTTTTTCTTTTGCAAGCTTGACACTTTTAATCTTAAATCTATAGGTTGTGCCGGCGCTGAGTCCGGGAATAGTATACGAAAGATTAACAGTTTCACCGATTTTTATATATTTCTTTTTCTTGGAATTATACTGATATATGGAATACTTATCCGCAGCTGAAGCTTTTTTCCAGGAAATTTTCAGTGAATCGGTTTTAACCGATGAAAACTTTACACCCGTTACCTTATCAGGACTTGTATAGAAAGAAACATAATCTGCTTCACCGAAATTTCTGCTGTAAGTAGTGCTTATACAAGCTTTTACAGAAATTTTATATTTCTTTCCGGGCTTTCTGTCGGACATAGTATAGCTGTTGGTTTTAACCTGAGCCTTCTCTACATATTTACCCTTACTCTGACTATAAATATAAACAATATAGTACTTCGCATTTTTAACGGAATCCCATGTGAATTTGCCACCCTTGTTTGTAGCTGAAACCTTAAGGTTTTTAACAGCTTCGGGAGTGCTGGTTGCTGAGAACACCTTAGAGCTGATACCCTCATAAACAATTCCCGAAACCTTTTTACATGCAGCAATCTTATGTTTTGTATACGCAGAAGGACCTGCACCGCTTACGGTATAAGATGTTGTATCAACCGTATCAAGAACTACAAATACACCGTTAACTTCTTTATAAACTCTGTAGTAGGCGCCGTCAACAGCCTTCCATTTAATTGTATACCCGTCATCTGTCACAGAGTTTACAGCAGTAACAGTACTCTTACCGGGTATTCTACTGATATTGACAACCTTGGAATAAGCTCCGTAAAGAATACTTTCCCCAACCATTTCAAAGCCACGCAGTGCAAAACGGTTATCAGTCATATAATCGTCAGGAATCGTATATGCAAGTATACCTGCAGGAACAGTATCTATCTGAGTGTACGTCTTGGTTTCAGCATCATAAACAAATACCTCATATCCGTCAACATCACCCGGATGCTTCCAGTTGATTGTAACCTTGCCGTTCTCATCCTTAGCCACCGTTGTAATATTTACCGTGTCAGGCTGCGTTTCAAGAATTGATGACACAAAGGGTCCGTATTCCTTCACCTCTGAATCGTCATAAATTGCTCTTATGCAGACATTGTATTCAGCAGCACCTTCAAGATCGTTCAGCATATACGGAGAAACCTTTTCAAGTGTATCATTACGGATTATATTGCCTATTTTGTCTATAACAACAATTTCGTATCCTATGGCAGAATAAAGAGATTTAAAATTAACAGTAGCAGAATGAGTTGTTACATCAGTAAAGCTTATTTCAGTCTGTCTGTTTCTTATAGCCTTGCTGACAAAATATCTGACTTTATCAAAATTGCCCGATGAATCATAGGTTGCAATATCAACAGTACCGCTTTTCAGGAACTTGATTTTGTTATCCTCTGTAATCTGAGCAATATTGCAATCGTAAGATATAAGCTCCATATACATATCACTGTTACTTACAGAAATTGCAGGAACTACATCACCTTTTTTAACCGTAATCTGCGTAGATATATCAACAAAGCTTTCAGGTAAATATCCTTCGTAAGCAACACCGTTATAAATAAAGCTGATTTTATACCAATAAGGATATTGCAAAAGAGAAAGATAATAATCCGAATCGGTATCAATCTTTTCAAGAACAGATACAGGCGTTCCGTAAGTAATTTTGATTTCTGCTCCGGTATTATCAAGCACTTTTCCGTAATAGGTTGAGGGACCTGACCTTACAAAAGACGAGGTTGCCGACACGGTACCCATCTGATTAAGAGAATCAACAAAACGTCCATTATCTGAAGCATCTGTTCCTGAGGGCATATTTTCGTAAACAGGTATAGAAAAAACATACTTATTATCAAGAAGACCTGAGCTTACATAGGATGTGTAGGTTGAATATCCCTGTGACAGCGCACCCGTAAGGTTAGTCATATACTGATGAGTATAAACAGTATGCTTTCCGCCGACATTTACATTGAATCTCTGCAGATATCCGGTAAACTGACCGCAGGCTATATAGGACTGTGCAATATACTCTGCACCGCCGTTAATAGATTTTTCAGGTGTATTCCACGGTCTCGAATAAGTGTCACCTGAACTCGCCCATTTCAGACCTCTTGCAATAGCACCGGCACCGTCAGTAGCACCGATATTATAGAAATTATAAATTCCGGGATATGTGGAATATTTACCGCTGACACTTGAGCTTCCCGACATACCAACCTCATTGAGGATTTTCGAGGCAAGATAACAAGGGTTTACATTATATTTTTTACCTGCTTCAAAAATAACAGTTGAATATTTTTTAGATGTTTTCTTGAGCTTTCCGTCACTGTTATAATACTGAATTTTAGCATTAGCCATAAAAGAACCCTTGAGAACATTTTCAACAGCTTCAACGGTAAAGGCATCATTAAAAGACAGAGTTTCAAACATAAATATACCGTCAGCATTAAGAAAATTTCGCGGATCCATAAAATAGGCAACAGCCATTCGGTTGGCTTCAACAAATCCTCCGTCTTTATAGATGTATGCGTCTTTTTTATAATCGTAATCCCCTGCATCTTTACTTTTAAAAACAGGTGATGTTACTGAGGCAGAAACAAGAGATTTAGGTCCGCACTCATTATCAACAGCTTCATTGAAATCAAGATTAGTAAAGAAGGGTTCAAAAATCCACTCGGGATGAGCATTGTGCAGTTCTCTGAGATAGGGCTTATAGCTTTCAGGGAAAGCTGCTATTTCACTTTCAAAATCATCTTCAGCAGAAAAAGATAAAAGGGACAATACAGCGCAAAGCAAAACAGACAGTGCTATAGTCAGCATTGCCTTAATTTTGTTTTTCTGAGTATTTTTCATTTTGTCACTTCCTGTTGTTATAATTAATCCGATTGTTTTTACTTATGATTATTTTAAAAATGATAATGAACCGAGAATGTTTGAAACAGTTTCGTCTTTTTCCTTTGCTGCAACAGTATTTTCTGTTTCTGTTGCTCCGTCACTGCTGAAAGAAGCAACAGCGGAAAGTATAGAGCTAACTTTATCATCGGTCTTTTTAGCTTCATATACATATTCGGTATCAGAAACAGTTTCTGAAGCCTCCTCGGCAACACCGAGCTTTGCATAAATTTCCGCTTCAATCTCAGCCATTAACTTCTGGCCGTCAAAAATTTCCTCTTCTTTATCTTCAGAACCTTCAAGAATTACAGCTACACTATTTTCACTTATCTTTTCCATAAAATCACGAAGACTCTGACAAAGCTCGTCAGCTACATTTTTCAAATGTGTTGTTGCTTCATTGATTTCGCTGACTGTTTCACTTGTGCTTTCTTTGGTAGTAACAGAAAGCTCACCGCTTGTAAGCTCACCTATCTGTCTTAAAAGCTCTTCTTTTTCCTTAAGAGCTTCATCTGCTGCCTTTCTTAGCTCTGAAACCTGTGCATTAAGTTCATTTACAGTTTTTTCTACACGTGTTCTGTATTCGTATGATTCATTTCTTACTTTTTCAATATAAGCAATTACATCTTTCTTATTAAATCCGCCAAAAGTAGATTTTCTGAGTTTGCTGAAATTATTATCCATAATATTTCACTGCCTTTTAAACAAAATTTTTCATTTTAATTCTATCACAAAACCATTCGTTTTGCAACCTTATTGCAAAAATTCTTACCTTTGGTATATAATATGATAAAACAGTTATGTTAAAGGCAGGTGAATTTATAGTGAACGGATTTTCAAAAGAAGCATGTGAAATTCTTGATATCTTGCACAGAAACAACTTCGAAGCCTATGTTGTCGGCGGATATGTAAGAGATATGATTATGGGCAAAACTCCCTTTGATACCGATATAGCAACCTCAGCACTCCCTGAAGAAATCAAAAAGGTTTTTTCCGGATATAAAACAGTCGACACAGGAATAAAGCACGGAACAGTAACAGTCATAATCAACGGAATACCCATTGAAATTACTACATACCGTATCGATAAAGGATATTCAGACGGCAGACATCCCGATTCCGTAATTTTCACTGACAGCCTTAAAGAGGATTTATCGAGAAGGGATTTTACAGTAAACAGCATAGCGTACTGCGACGAAGAAGGCTATTTTGACCCCTTTAACGGAATTAAAGATATTCACGATAAAACAATTCGCTGTGTTGGTAACCCCGAAACCAGATTTGAAGAGGATGCACTGCGCATTTTAAGAGCTCTGAGATTTGCTTCAGTTCTTTCTTTTGACCTTGAAGAAGATACAGAAAAAGCTGCGTTCAGTTGCAAAAGCCTTCTCACAAGAGTTTCGCAAGAAAGAATATATCAGGAAATAACTAAAATGTTATGCGGCAAAAATATCAGAAATGTTTTATGCAGGTACAGTGAAATTCTTGAAGTTATTTTACCTGAAATCAGAAATATGAAAGGCTTTGACCAAAAAAACTTTCATCATATCTTTGATATTCTTACCCATACAGCTACCGTAACCGAAGCCATCTCCCCCATTCCCCATTTACGCTTAGCTGCACTTTTTCATGATTGCGGTAAATGTGACTGTTTTTCAGTAGATGAAAACGGTACGGGACATTTTTATTCCCATCCTTCAATCAGTGCAAGAAAAGCAGAAGAAGCTCTGACACGTCTGCACTGTGATAATAAGACAAAAGAAAAGGTTGTAAAACTCGTAAAAATACACGATAGCCCCATAGAAGAAAGCGAGAGAATTATTAAAAAAAAGCTCCGCTCACTCGGCGAAGCTTTATTTTTTGATCTGATTGAATTACAAAGAGCTGATACAAAGGGACTTGCTCCTGAATTTCACAGCAGAGATGCACATTTCGATACACTCGAAGCTATAGCAAAAGAGATAATCAGAAGCGAGCAATGCTTTTCTTTAAAGGATCTGAAAATCAAGGGTAATGACCTTATACAGCTCGGTTTTAAAGGTAAGGAAATAGGCTCAGCGCTGAATCTTGCTTTGGAAAGTGTCATTGACGGTAAAACCGAAAACACAACTGAAGCACTTATCAGCTTCTGCAAGGATATAAAATCTAAGCTGAACAGATAAATTATTTCGGTTTATACTAATATCAGATTCCGAAATCTATATTAAGAGTAACATTGTCGTCATCAAGTCCGCTGTTATAAAGAAGGGGCTCGATAAATCCCGTAAGAGTATGACCGCTCAGAATTTTCTTCACGTCAATGTGGAACATTTTAAGAATATTATCAATCTTTTTGCATGAACCCATTGTTATCTTATATTCAACGGTGTCGGGAGAATAGCTTGGGTTACCCATATACAGATGTGCAACAAGATCCAGAAGGAAGGGCACGACCTTTTTATCCTTGAGATGCTCATATTCGCTTTTATTCATACGGTGGTATTTTTTTGAAAAGTCAGCCATTTTTCCGTATGTAAGTCCGTTGAGCTTTCTTCCGATGAATCTGACAATTTCGGGATACTTTTTAATAAGATTCTCAGGAAGTGTTATACCTCCGTCCGTTTTTAAAAAGGCTTCAATATCATGCTCCATATTATACGGAATCATCTCTAAAGTACCGATGAATCCTTTTCTCGTATACTCTGTAAGCGTCATACCGAGATTAAGCTCAGGAACATCCATATCAATAGTTCTTATCTCAGTTTTACCTGTATCAGTATCAACGGTTATCTTACGCATCTTGGGCGGAAAGCCTGAGAGAGCAGATGTCTGAACACTGTAAATACGGTTACCCTTTTCACTGACAATTTCTTTCATACACTGAATATGAGTGTGACCGCTGAAGAATAAACGGATTCCCATATCAGCAAATTCCTTCATCCTCTTTTCACCGCAGACAAATGTGTTACCCTTACCGAGAACATCATAAGCAGGTGAAGGACTCACTACAGGCCAATGTGTACCACAGATTACCACACCGCCCTTTTCTTTTATTTTATCAGTATGATTTTTTACCCATTTCATCTGTTCATCAGTAAATTCAGGTGAAGTCTTACTGTCAGGCTCCGTAAACCTGTAACCCATTGCTATATAATATAATCCGGGTAAGATTTCAGCTATGCAAGTTGTTTCGTCACCTTCAAATCTGTCGAAGCTTTTATCTCTTCCGAAAGGATAATATTTAGGAACTACCTCTTCTTCGGGAAGATGTACCGAAGGAACCTTATTACCGTTTTCGTCGATATTGAACATTTCAAAATGAGGATAGTCGTGTGTATCTGTAACTACAAAAGGATTTCCGCCTTTTTCAGTGAACTCCTTTAAAATTTCCGGCATTTCCTTATGGCTGTGCTCATCACCGTGATCAGTAAGATCTCCCGTAACAATTACGGTGCTTGTATCCTTATCTTCAAGAATCATCTCAAAAGCCTTTTTAACTATATTTTCACTTTCGCGGAAAGCAATCTGACCGTCATACTGAGGTCTGCTCCACGGATCACAGGCAAAATTTTTCTTGCTGAAATAATGTGTATCTGTTATGTGATAAAAATTGTAAATCATATTTATTCTCCTTAACTCTGTTAAATTAAAGCTTTCCGCCTTCTGAAAGATATTTTATAATAAGCTCTGCAAAAAGAGTGTTTGCCCATGAAAACCATTCTCTTGTAAATTTCTCGGGCTTATCCTTATGAAAGCTTTCGTGCATAAATCCTGTATCTGCATCAGTTTCCGAGAGCATCTTAATAAGCGAAAGCATCTCATTTTTATCTGTGGAAGTAAGACCCTGCATACTGAGTGCAATGGGCCATATATGATTATCGGGCGTATGGGGACTACCTACGCCTTTTGCTTTTTTACCGTCAAAATAATAAGGATTCGACTTACTCAGAACAAACTTACGGGTATTGAGATAAATTTCATCCTCAGGTGAGCAGTAGCCGAGATAAGGAAGAGACAGAAGACTCGGAACATTAGCATCATCCATAAGGTTGTAATGCCCCATTCCGTCAGTTTCATATGCATAAACCGTATTGCCGCTGCCGTCTTTGACCATGGCATATTTTTCAATGCCCTCTTTAATTTCAAGGCTGAGCTTTTCAGCTTTTTCTTTAAGCTCATAATCCTTATATATTTCTTCAGCAATTTCGGATATATATCCGAGAACTACAACAGCAAACATATTGGCAGGAATAAGATAACCGTAAACGCAGGAATCATCACTCGGTCTGAATCCCGACCAGGTCATACCCGTATAACCTACAGGCTCACCTCTGCCCTTATGTGAAAGTGTATCTGATTTACGGCGGAATGGACGGTAAAAATAATATTCAGATTTTTCGTGATTCTGCTCAAGAGTCCAAAGCTCAATTATTCTGTAAAAGGCTTTTCTTGTCTCTTCAGTAAAATGAGAAACGGAATCAGCCTCCTTCCAGAAACGGTAAGCAAGTCTTACAGGATAACAAAGCGAATCAATTTCATATTTCCTTTCCCATACAAAGGGTGACATCTGAGTTTTATCATTCTGATGTCCTTTGCCGTTTGCCTCACGGTTAAATGCATTAGCATAGGCATCGTATAAAATACAGTTCATCTGACGGTGTAGAAGACCGCTGATAATCGTACGAGCCTCTTCGCTTTCTCTTGCAAAGGCTATATAATGATTAACCTGTGCCGAAGAGTCACGAAGCCACATAGCAGGGATATCCCCGGTTATTACAAAGCAGCTTCCATCATCTTCAAGCTGTACAGTAGTATCGAAGGTACTCATAAAACACTGCGTGAACATTTTTCTGATTTTTACATCACTGATTTTTTCCGCGTATGATGCGGCAACATCTGAAAGCTTCATAATTTTCTCCTTAATCAAAGCAAAATGCTTATCTTTAATATGCTGCAATTATAACATTATTTTACGCAGATTGCAAATCACATATTTTATTACTAAAATATAAGTGCTTACATGACTGACGGATAATCGCGGATCAC
>JAZRQQ010000050.1:0-71177 GCA_045649935.1 Acutalibacteraceae bacterium
GGCAACAACCTCTTCATTGTCTCCGAAAAGAAGATATACGTCTCTTTCAGGGGTAAAGCCGTCCTCGAGAAGAGCTTCAACGGATTCCATAACAGCGATAAGGTGATTCTTCATATCAATGGAACCGCGTCCCCATACAAATTCGCCGTCATCGTGGCCGCTGAAAGCGTCGTGCTTCCAGTCTCCTTCAGTGCCTTCCGATACGGGAACAACGTCCTGGTGGGCGAGAAGAGCAATAGGCTCAAGGTCATCTCTTGTTCCTTTCCAGCGGTAGAGAAGGTTTGCGGGAGGAACAATTTCCTTTTCAAGGTTTTCCTTGATAAGAGGATAAGCTTCATCAAGGAACTGATGGAATCTTTCGAATTCTGCCCAATCAACTCTTTCGGTCTCTCTGTAGGAGATAGTCTTATACTGAACAGCCTTTGAAAGATTCTTACGGTAGCTTTCAACGTCAACCGTTTCTTTTTCAAGAGGAGTGATTTCTTCTTTCTTCGGTGTATACATTGCGGCGTGCACTGCATTGCCGACAGCTGCAGCGGCAAGAGTGCCTAAAATGATTTTTGATTTCTTCATAAATTCTGCCTCTTTTCTGAAAAAATATTTACTTTTAAAGTATATAACAGTTTCACTTTAATTTCAATAATAATTATAAAAATATAATATTTACAATCTGATAAACAAAGAGTATAATAAAAAGGTAATTTATCTGAGAGGTGCAGAAATATGTTTGATGTTAAAAAAGTAACTGAAGGCGCAATTAAATGGATAAGAGATTGGTTTGAAGAAAACGGAAAGGGCTGTAATGCCGTGCTCGGTATTTCGGGAGGTAAGGATTCCTCTATTGTTGCAGCTCTTTGTGCCGAGGCTCTCGGTAAGGACAGAGTTTACGGTATTCTTATGCCTAACGGGGAACAGAAGGATATCTGTGATGCAAAGCAGCTGGTTGAGTTCCTTGGCATAAAGTATTATATATGTAATATAAAGGAAGCCTTTGACGGTGTAGTCAACAGTATGAACGAGTGTGGTCTTCCTATGAGTGAGCAGACAAAAATTAACCTTGCTCCCAGAGTGAGAATGACAACTGTATATGCATTTTCTCAGTCTCTTAACGGCAGAGTTGCCAACACCTGTAATCTTTCTGAGGATTGGGTCGGATATTCTACACGTTACGGCGACAGTGCAGGTGATTTCAGTCCTCTTGCACATCTTACTGTTCAGGAGGTTATAGAGGTGGGAAGATATTTAGGTCTTCCTCAGAATCTTATTGAAAAGGTACCCTCTGACGGACTTTGCGGTTACACTGATGAGGATAAGCTTGGCTTTACTTATGCAGTTCTCGATAAATATATCAGAACGGGCATTTGTGAGGATGAAAAGACAAAGGAAAGAATTGACTATCTTAACCGTATCAATGCTTTCAAGCTCAAGACTCTTCCCGGCTATGTGCCTGATGAAAAATATATCTGAGAGGTAAAAGATGCAGATAAGAAAAACAACCTTTGCCGATCTTGAAAGAGTAACGGAGATCTATGCAAGGGCAAGAAATTTTATGGCAGATACGGGAAATCCGAATCAGTGGAAATCACATAAGCCTCAGAGAGAGATTATAGTCGGTGATATCGAAAAAGGGCAGAGCTATGTCTGTGAAGAAAAGGGAGAGCTTGTGGGTGTGCTTGCATTTATTCCCGGTGAGGATCCGACCTATAAGGTAATATATGATGGGCAGTGGAAAAGCAGTGAGCCTTATTGTGTTGTACACAGAATTGCATCATCGGGTGATGTTAAAGGTGTGGGCACATTTATGATGAAATGGGCAGAAGAGAACTGTCCGCATATAAGAATTGACACTCACAGAGATAATAAGGTAATGCAGAATATGCTTAACAAGCTCGGCTTTGAATACTGCGGAATTATTCTTCTTGAGGACGGAGACGAACGTCTTGCATTTGAGAAGTGCAGTCCCTGATGCAGAAAAAATTAAACTAAACAGAAAAACAGCATCCTGTAAACAGATGCTGTTTTTTTTATCCGCAGTTGCAGATTTATTAATATCTGTACTTTCCCTGTGCAACCTTCATAAGGTGCTGACCGTAGAGGCTTTTGCCGTATTTTTCAGCTGCCTTTGTAAGCTCATCCTTTGTAATCCACCCGTTGATATATGCAATTTCCTCAGGTGCAGAAATCATAACCGATTGTCTCGTTTCGGTTATACGGACAAATTCTGCTGCTTCGTGGAGGCTTTCAACTGTGCCGGTATCAAGCCATGCAAAGCCTCTGCCGAGGAGCTTTACTGCAAGTGAGCTTTCTTTAAGATAGCGTACGTTGAGATCGGTGATTTCATATTCGCCTCTATCGGATTTTTTTATAGATTTTGCGTAGTCGGAAACTCTGTTATCGTAGAAATAAAGTCCCGTAACACAGTAATTGGACTTGGGATTCTTCGGCTTTTCTTCGATTGAAATAACGTTCTTATTTTCATCAAACTCAACAACACCGAAGCGCTCGGGGTCGTCAACATAATAGCCGAAAACCGTAGCAGTACCTTTTTCTGCATTTTCTTTGGCTTCGGCAAGGATTTTCTTAAAGCCGTTGCCGTAGAAAATATTATCACCCAGAACCATAGCACAGCAGTCATCACCTATAAACTCTTCACCGATAATGAAGGCCTGGGCAAGACCGTCGGGAGAGGGCTGTTCAGCATAAGAAAGATTAACACCGAAATCACTGCCGTCACCTAAAAGTCTTTTGAAATTCGGTAAATCGGTGGGAGTGGAAATTATAAGTATATCCCTTATATCAGCAAGCATCAGAACCGAAAGGGGATAGTAAATCATAGGCTTATCGTAAACAGGAAGTAGCTGTTTTGACATAACCATTGTAAGAGGATAAAGTCTTGTGCCGGAGCCACCGGCTAAAATAATACCTTTCATTGTTCTTTGTTCCTTTCTTGATTATCTGTTATTGTATTCAGAATATTCCAGTACATTTCTGCAAAGGAAGATAAGCAGAAATGAAATCACGGTGCATAAAAGAGCCATAACCATATATGCAAGTCCATAGCTGAAGGGGAGCATAAGTCCCGTAAAAATACCGAGAGCCAATACGGGAGCTGAGAACAGAACTATTAAAAATGAATATACAACAAGTGCAAAAGCAGTTTTTCCCGAATCACCCAGAAGTCTTTGTAAAAGAAGATTTACACCGATAAACATAAGACCGAAGGCAAATCTTGAAATGCCCATTGTCATTATCTCAATAATACCGCAGCTGCTGAAAAATACAAGAGGCAGAAAGCATAAAATACTTTCGGCTGCCATTGACGGTAAATCCATTATAATAAGATATAGAAGCTTTCTGAAGGGCTTTTCGGGGATAAGATAGATATAGGGATAAGTGAATTCCTTTGCCCATCTGCCGGTACATACACTCATTGCCATTGTATATATATTAAGCGCAAAAAGCGGTACTGTTTCGTTGTGAAAAATCAGAACATAAATCAGAGAAAATCCAGTCATCATAAGTCCTGTTTTACTTATGAGAAAGATTCTGCTCCTTCGGTTTTCTGTTTTATGCTTCTGACTTATTGCTGATGCACCGTGTCCTTTTGTAAAACCAGATTTGCCGATTTTTATATTTCTCGGTGCAGCTTCGGAGGCTTTACCTTCTTTTCTTGCGGTAATCGCTGAAAAGCTTACCTCTGCTGCTTTGAGCACATCCTCATAGAAATCCTTGTTGGTTTTTGAAACAATAAGGAAAAACAGTCCGCAGAAAAGCACAAATGAGCAGATGCCGATTGTTATATATACAGTATTTCCGGTGATTGCCCCTTCAATTCCGAGAGAGACAAAGCCGCTGACGGGGAAGAATCTCATTATATTATTTCTTGCAGCAGAGACTAAGTTTTCCACAGAAAAGCCTGCAGTATATGTTTTAATAAGCACTGAGCCTATAAAAGCACCTGCAGTGCCGTAAAAAACAGCTTTACCTACCGTACACTTTTTGTCATCAGAGCAGGTAAGAGAGTAGATAACCATTGCAACCAGCTGTGAAAGAAATATAACGATACCGTAGCCTATCAGGACGGGAATAAGTGCTGTGATTTTTAATCCGTAAATATTTTTCACCGTTGCCGACTGATAGAGAAGGAAAATACCCAAAGTCAGTGATTTTCCGAGCTGCTGAAAAAGTCCGTAGGTGAGAATTCTTTTCTGCGGGAAGGGAGATGTGAAAAGAAGATTCACGTCAGCCATAGAAAACATAGCAGCGCCGTTGATAAATCCGTTCTTTGCAGTCATAATAAATGTGAAAGTGTACAGAACAAAAACTATGGCATAGAATTCTTCAGTGCTTCTTAAGTTATGCGCAGGTGAGCTTGCCGTACCCGAATATAAGGTGAAGCCCATAAGCAGAATAACAATAACAGCAGTGATTATCTGTGAAGGTGAATGAAGAAATTCTTTAAAACGGTTTTTTGCTTTTCTTGTAAACAGAAATAAGAGTGAATTCATCAGCGTTCACCTTCCGTTACCGAAAAGAATTTTTCACTGAGAGAGCTGATACCCTCACCGCTTACAATCTTTTCTTTAAGCTCACCGTTCATCATAATGTAAGCCGTATCCCAGTAGTCTTCAACACTGTCAATCATATGTGTGCTTATAAGAACAGTAGCGCCCTCGTTTTTCAGAAGAGTGAAAACGTTTTTAAGCTCCTTGATTGCGTGAGGGTCAAGACCTACCATAGGCTCGTCGAAAATTACAACCTTTGGCTTATGAATAAGTGCACAGCAGATTGAAAGCTTCTGCTGCATACCTTTTGAAAGCTCCTTGCCGAGCTTGTCTTTTTTATCGGAAAGCTCAAAAAGACTGAGCAGTCTGTCAGAAATACCGTCATCATCTTTTTTATATGCTCTTAAAATAAATTCAAGATGCTCTTTAACCGTAAGCATATCATAAATTGCAGGCATTTCGGGAACATATCCGAGGAGGGACTTGGCTTCAAGGGATTTATTACTGTATCCGTTTACGGTGATTTCTCCTTCATATCTGAGAAGTCCGGCAATACTTTTTATTATAGTTGATTTTCCGGCACCGTTAGGTCCCAGTAAAACGGCAATCTCTCCATCATTTACTGAAAAAGAAACATTATTATTAGCGACGGTTCTGCCGTATTTTTTTGTAACACTTTTTATTTCAAGCATTTTTTCACTCCTCAGATGAGTTTTCAACATCTGTTTTTCATTATATCACATCATTCGGATTCTGAATACATATTTTTTCAGTTACCCTTGAATATGTCAGCAACATCATTGATTGTAAGATATGCCTTGGGGTCAATGGCATGAACAAGATTTCTCAGGCGTGAAATCTGAAAGCGGTTAATAACGAAGTAGATTACCGTTTTATCGGTGTTTGAATATCCGCCTTTTGCGTAGATCTTTGTTGTGCCCTGTTCAAAGGTTTCAATAATGGCGTCGTTTACTTCTTTTTCCTTTTCGGTGATTATCATAACTGCTTTTGAACGGTCAATACCTTCAACGATAAAGTCAACTGTTTTTAGTGCGGCACCGTAGGTAACAATGGAATAAAGGGGTAAAATCCAGCTGCCGATGATAATACCGCAGATGATATAAAGAATCACATTGTAAACCATAACAAAGGTGCCGACGGTAATTCCTAATTTTTTTGCAAAGATTACTGCCATAACTTCTATTCCGTCAATGGCACCTCCGAAGCGTATTGTAAGACCGCTGCCGATGCCTGAAATTACTCCGCCGAACAGAGCACAGAGAAGAAGATCATTTCCTGCAAGAGGTGATGCAAAAGAAACATCGATGGGCAGGACGTCGGTTATAAGAAAAGCCATAACAGAATAAACAGCTACAGCAAAAACTGAGTACACAGTGAAAGCGAAGCCTTGCTTTTTAAGACCGAAGATAAAAAGTGGAATATTCAGAACAACAAGAAATACCGAGAGTGAAAACTCTTCGGGGGTTATCTGCGAAAGGAGCATCGAGGTTCCTGAAATGCCGCTGTCGTAAAGATTGACAGGCGCAAGAAAAACTGTAACACCGAAAGCATTTATACAACCGGCAACAGCAAGGAACAGAAAGTTCTGCCAGGAAAGGGTTCTGAAAAGAGTAACAATTTTATTTTTCAATGTAAAATCTTCCTTTTTTATTATTCAGATTTATTATATCATAAAAAAATATAAATGTACATATAAAATCTTTTTTTCTGTATGCAACTTATGTGTTCGCTGATTATTTTTCCTCAATGTGATTATTTTCGTACACTGTGTTGCATTTTGCGACGTCGTGTGGTATAATCTGTAACAGAACAGAAGTATAGGAGGAAAATTTTATGGCAGAAATCAAAGAAAGCCGCCGTGTTAAAATGACAAAAATCCTTCTCAAAGAGAGTCTTATTGAGCTTATGAAGGAAAAGCCGATTCATTCAATCAGCATTAAAGATATATGCTCCGGTGCTGATATTAACCGAAGTACCTTTTACCGTCATTATGAAACCCAGTATGACCTTTACGATGATATTATAAATGATATCTCTGATGATATCGGCTGTATCTTTGAAAAAATGAAGGAGGATGGGTATAACACAACCTCTTTCCTTACAAGGCTTCTTGAATATATAGAAAATAAGAGAGAAATTTTTCTCGTTGTTTTAAGTGATAAAGGAAACATCCGTGTAGGTGAAGCTTATAATAAGATGATTGCAAAGTTCATCGATCCGGAAAATGTAACTGAACTCGCAAATTATATAATCAATTTTATTGCTGCAGGAATGACTAGCTTCCTCTGGACCTGGCTGAGTAAAGAGGAGAGGCGTTCAGCCTCTGAGGTGGCAATGCTTATGTCAACTCTTATCAAACACGGACTCGGAAGAGCTATTGATTTCAGTACGAAATAAAACTTGACAAACTACTTTATAAATAGTAAAATAAGTCTGTTAATATCATAATAACTATGACGAAAGAAATCCCTTTTCGGTTTTTTCAGAGAGAAAGGTATTTGCTGTGAGCCTTTTATAACCGGATTTGTGATCGCTGCTTTCATCAGTTGCGCCCGAAAGGGTTGCCGTTTGGTCTGCGTTAAGGACTTAAGAGTGGTGCTTTATGCACAATTCGGGTGGTACCGTGGATTTATTCACCCCGAAATGTGTGTGGCACTATATTTTTTTGTATTAAAAGAGTAATTTAATCTGAAAGGAATTGATTTTTATGCAGTGGATGGGACTTAACGAAATCAGAGAAAAGTATCTCGCATTTTTTGAAAGCAAGGAGCACTTAAGACTTCCCAGCTTTTCACTTGTTCCTCAGGGCGATAAGAGTATCCTTCTTATCAATGCGGGTATGACTCCTATGAAAAAATATTTTACGGGTGAGGTTACACCTCCTTCAAAGAGGGTTACAACCTGTCAGAAATGTATCCGTACTCCCGATATTGAAAATGTAGGCAAGACAGCACGTCACGGTACCTATTTTGAAATGCTCGGTAACTTCTCCTTTGGTGACTATTTTAAAAGAGAGGCTACAGCCTGGGCATGGGAATTTTTTACAAAGGTTCTCGAAATTCCCGCAGAGCTTCTTTATGTCAGTGTTTATCTTGAAGATGACGAGGCCTATGATATCTGGACCAAGGAGGTAGGTGTAGACCCCACACATATGATACGTTTCGGTAAGGCAGATAACTTCTGGGAGCACGGTGCAGGTCCCTGCGGACCTTGTTCTGAAATCTATTTCGACAGAGGCCCCTCTAAGGGCTGCGGCAGTCCTGACTGTAAGGTCGGCTGTGAGTGTGACAGATTCATTGAAGTATGGAACCTTGTTTTCACACAGTTTGAAAATGACGGAAACAACAATTATACCCGTCTTGCAAATCCCAATATCGATACAGGTATGGGTCTTGAAAGACTTGCCTGCGTAATGCAGGATGTTGACAATCTCTTTGAGGTTGATACAGTGCGCAATATTATGAAGCATATTATTGATATTGCGGGAATCAACTATCACGATGACGAGAAGAAGGACGTTTCTCTCCGTGTTATCACTGACCATATAAGAAGCACAACCTTTATGGTAGGGGACGGTGTTCTTCCGTCAAACAGCGGCAGAGGCTATGTTCTGCGCCGACTTCTCCGCCGTGCTGCAAGACACGGAAGACTTATCGGAATTGACAGACCCTTCCTTGCAGAGGTCTGCGATACTGTTGTTAAAGAAAACGCAAATGCATATCCTGCTCTCACTGAAAAGCTTGACTATATAAAGAAGGTTATATCAATGGAGGAAGAAAGCTTCTATAAGACTATAGATTCAGGCCTTGGTCTTCTTAATGAAATGATGGCAAATTCAGAGGGCGGTGGGCTTTCAGGCGAAGATGCCTTCAAGCTTCAGGATACCTACGGCTTCCCCATTGACCTTACAAAGGAAATTGCAGCGGAAAAGGATATGACCGTTGACGAAGAAACCTTCAGAAGACTTGTTGAAGAGGCAAGACAGAAGGCTAAAAGCGGTAAGGGTGCAACGGCTGAATCTGACTGGAGAAATACCGGTGTTTCTCTTAAGGATATCAAAGCTACCGAATTTTCAGGATACAGTGAAAACAATGTTGATGCTGCAGTTCTTGCTGTTATTTCCGAGGGTGAAAGAAAAGACAGCATCGAAGACGGCGATACTGCTACACTTATTCTTGATAAAACATCCTTCTATGCCGAAAGCGGCGGTCAGATAGGTGACAGCGGTGTAATTCTTATCGGTGACAGCACCTTTGAAGTAAATAATACAACCAAGGATGCAGACGGAGTTATTCTTCATCACGGTATTCTCAGCGGTGACGGCATAAAGGTCGGTGACAGTGCAAAGGCTGTTTACGATGAAAGTAAGAGAAAGGCTGTTATGAGAAATCATACTGCAGCACATCTTCTTCAGGCAGCACTCAGAAAAGTTCTCGGAACTCACGTTGAGCAGGCAGGTCAGCTTGTAAATGCTGATGTTCTCCGATTTGACTTCACTCATTTTGCAGCTGTTACTGCCGATGAATTAAAGAAAGTTGAAGATATGATAAATGAAGAGATTCTTGCTTCTGAAGAGCTTCTTGTAAAAGAGATGCCTATTGAAGAGGCTAAGGCAATGGGTGCTATGGCTCTCTTCGGTGAAAAGTACGGTGATGTTGTAAGAGTAGTAAAGGTCGGTGATTTCTCAACTGAGCTTTGCGGCGGTACCCATGTAAAAAATACGGGAAATATCGGTCTTTGCAAAATCGTTTCCGAATCCTCTGTCGCATCAGGCGTGCGCAGAATTGAAGCTGTAACAGGTATGAATGTTATGTCCTATGTGGACGGTAAGAATAACCTTATCCGTCAGACTGCTTCAGCTCTTAAGTGTGCAAATCCCAATGAGCTCAGCACAAAGGCAGAATCTGTAATGGCTGACCTTAAGGCTAAGGATAAGGAAATCGAAAAGCTTTCGGGTATTCTTGCCAATATCAAGACCGAAGCTATGCTTTCCGGTGCAGTAAAGGTTGGCGAGGTAATGCTTGTTACTGCTTTCCTTGAGGATACTACAGTTCCCGAGCTTCGTCAGATGTGTGACCTTGTAAAGAGCAAGGGTGAAAACTATGTAGGTATTATTGCCGGTGTTCAGAAAGAAAAGGGCACAGGTAATATCTGTACCTGCTGCGGAAAGAGTGCTATAGCTCTCGGTGCACACGCAGGTAATCTTGCAAGAGAAATTGCGAAGCTTGCAGGGGGCTCAGGTGGTGGTAAGCCTGACAGTGCTATGGCAGGTGCAAAGGATATTGCAGCTCTTCCTGAAGCTCTTAAGAAGGCAGTAGAGATTCTCTCTTCAATGATGTAATAATTAATCCTGCTCCTTTTACGGGAGCAGGATACACAGAGATAAAGGAGAAATAATTATGGATTGTATTTTCTGCAAAATCGTAAAAGGGGAAATTCCCTCAAAGAAAGCCTATGAAGATGATAAGGTGTTAGCTTTTTATGACCTTGAGCCTCAGGCACCTGTTCACATTCTTATTATTCCCAAGGAGCATATTGCTTCCTGCGCAGAGATTACCGAGGAAAACAGTGCAGTTGTATCTCATGTTTTTGAGGTTGCAGCAAAGCTCGGTAAGGAGCTCGGTCTTGAAAAGGGATACCGTGTAGTAAACAATTGCGGAGAACACGGCGGTCAGACAGTAAAGCATCTTCATTTCCATCTTATGGGCGGCAGACAGTTTACATGGCCTGCAGGCTGATTTTATAAAAAGGAGATTATATTATGGCAACTTATAAAATGACAATTGCAGGTCTTGAAAGAGAACTGCCTATCTGTAAAGTAAATGATAAGCTTGATATTGCAGGCTTTGTAATTTTCGGTGATGTTGAAATTACTGTTGCTTCGGCTGCAGAGCTTATTAAAAAGTGTCCCGAATTCGATTTTATTGTCGCTCCCGAAGCTAAAGCAATTCCTCTTGCACACGAAATGGCAAGACAGAGCGGAAAGCCTTACTTTATCTGCCGTAAGGGTGCAAAGCTCTATATGCAGAATCCTGTTTTTGTTGAGGTGCGCTCAATTACTACTGCTAATGTTCAGACACTTTACATTGACGGTCTTGAGGGCGAAAAGATGAGAGGCAAGAGGGTCCTTGTTCTTGATGACGTTATCAGCACCGGTGAATCTCTCTCAGCTGTTGAGAAGCTTCTTGAAGGCTTCGACGTTGAGATTGTCGGTAAGGCTGCTATTCTTGCTGAAGGTGATGCAGCTGACAGAGATGATATCATCTTCCTTGAAAAGCTTCCTCTTTTCTTCCACGACTAAGATTTTATGAAAAGACCTCTGAGCTTTTTCGGATTTACACTTTTAGCGGTATTGCTGTGCCTCGGATTTTTTGAAAGCACAGTTTTATCGGTGTGTTTTCTGATAATTTCAGTTGTTCTTTTCCTTTTCTCACTTATTAATAAAAAAATCAGACAGTCTCTTATTCTGCCCGTAATTTCACTGGCAGCTGTAACGGGCTGTCTTTTGCTGTTGTGCTTTGAAGCAGATTACAACAGGACAATTTCTTTTTCAGGTGAAAATATTACTGTAAAGGGAGAAATTGCAGAAAGCCCATACTTTTCCCGGGAAAATCAAAGGTATTACTGTATTATAAAGGTTAAAAGCATTGACGGGAAAAAGATAAGCACAAAAATGCGTATTTCTTTTTCCGAGTCGGAAGAGGGAACAGATCATGACATTTTTGAAATAGGGGATAATATTTCTTTTACTGCTACAGTATATCCTATGGGCTCCTACAATGATACCTATAAATCTTATTATAAATCACAGAAGGTATATCTGGGTGCCTATTGGGTAGAAAATCTTAATATAACGGCAAACAAATATAAGTCCGTAAGTTATTATATTGATCTTCTCCGTGACAGTATAACTGAAAATTTTCTTCATGATTTCGATAATGATGTTGCGTCCCTTCTTGTTGCTCTTCTTACAGGTGATAAAAGCCTTATGGAAGACGGAATATATGAAAGCTTCAGACATTCGGGTGTAGTTCATATTATGGCTGTTTCGGGTATGCATCTTTCGATATGGGTTGCTTTTCTGGGATTTTTTATTGATTTCAGAGGCAGAAAAGGTAAAATAATGGCAGTGCTGATGATTCTCTTTACAATATTTATGATGAATTTTGCTTTCTTCACCGGCTCTGTCAGACGTGCGGCGATGATGACGATACTTACTTTTATAGGTAAGCTGATTAATAAAAGGTCTGACCCTCTTAACAGCCTTGGATTTGCGGTAATATGTGCGCTTTCGGTAAATCCCTATGCTGTAGCAGATGTAAGCTTTATGCTGTCCTTTGCTTCGACTCTCGGTATAATTATACTCGGTGTACCTCTGACTGAAAGGATAACGGGACTTATTGTAAAATGCAGAGATAAATTGAAAAGAAGTATTTATCCTGTTGTGCTCAGCTTGTGTATAAGTCTTTCGGTAAGTATATTTACTATGCCGTTATCGGTTTATTATTTCGGTGGTATATCTCTTGCCGCCCCTCTTAGCAATCTTCTTTTTCTTCTTTCTGTAAGTCCGCTTATTGTACTGACGGGACTTTATACTTTTCTGAGGTTTGTACCTTATGTTTCGTCAGTGGTTGCAGTAGCGATAAAATACATTTCTCTTTATATGCTCGGCGTAGCAGATAGTATAAGTGACTTGCCTTTTTCTTATCTTTATGCAGAGTCTGAGCTGCTTGAATATTCTTTATATGCTGTTTTTATTCTTGCTATGCTTACTCTGTTTTTCTATAAGTACAGCAGAGTTATGACAAGAGTCACGGCAATTTTATCTGCAGGAGTGTTTCTTATTGCTCTCGGCATAAACTTCTATTCTTCTCTTGACAAATGTAAGATCACTGTGTTCGGTGCTGAGGGCGGAAGCTGTGCAATAGTAAGCATAAACGGACAGGGTGTGCTTCTTGGCTTTGAGGGGGATACATACAGTGAAGAAATTCTTCGGGAAGAGACTGAAGCTCATAATATAAAAATAAGCTCGGCATTTTTCTTTTCAGATATTGTCAGAAAAAATCAGCTGAATGTCTGTCATACTCTGGGCACAGATACAATTCTTACAGCGGAGGGCACATCTGTATGTCTTTTTGATAAAGTGACGGTCAAAAGGGATAAAGACGGAGTTTCAATTGAGTCTGTTGGTACGAAAACTTATATTTTTTATCAAGAACCTTTGCAAGATGGGGAGAGTTATGATATAATGACAGACAACGGCAATCTGACTTACGGAAAATATGAGGATGTTTACAGCTTTTCTATAGGTGAAAAGGAGCCCGCAAAGCTGATTGTCAGAAGTGATAATATTAAAGTAAGAGGTGAAAGCAGTTGGCTGAATTTGATGAAAAAAGTCTTAAAAGTCACATAAAAAGCGGAGATTTTCTCCCACTTTATCTCGTATGCGGTGACGAAGATTATCTTAAAAAGCTTTATGTTGATACAATAGTTTCAAAAAATGTAGAGCCTTCCTTTGAAAGCTTTAACCTTGAAAAATATGAAGGTAAAAATCTTGACCTCGATTCGGTTTTTCAGGCAGCAACTGTTCTGCCTATGATGAGTGATAAACGTTGTATTATAGTTGAGGATTATAAGCTTGAAGGTGTGAATGCAAGAGATTTCAAGCTTATGGAGGAATTTTTCTCCGACCTTCCTCAGCACTCAATTATTATTTTCCATCAGAAGAAAAATGATTTTTCTCTTGCTAAGGCTAAAAAAGCAGCAGATCTTTTCAGAAAGTTCGGCGGTGTCTGCGTCCTCGATAAAAGAACGGGCAATGATCTTATAAAGCCACTTATTTCCTCAGCTTCAAAGCAGAAATGTATTCTTTCAGCAGAAATGGCAAGATATCTTGTCTCTCTTGCCGGTGACGATTTCAATGTCCTTATAAATGAGCTTAATAAAATCTGCAGCTATACAGGTGAGGGTGAAATCACAAGAACACACATTGATGCTGTTACGGTAAAAACTGATGATGCAAAGATTTATGCGCTTACAAAGGCGCTTACGGTTAAAAATTTTGATGAAGCTTATAATGTCCTTCATTCACTTCTCAGACAGAAGATTGAGCCTGAATACATTTTAGGTGTAATTGTCAGCTCTTATGTTGATATGTACAGAGCAAGGGTTTCTCTTGCCTGTGGATATAAAGCCGATGCACTCAGTACGGATTTTTCCTACGGCAAAAGAGCTTTTGCTCTTTCAAATGCCGCAAGAGATTCATCAGGGGTAGATATTGATATTATAAGAAAATGCCTTGAAGAGCTTTCAAAGGCAGACAGACAGCTTAAAGGCGGGTCAACTATGCCCGTGCTTGTTCTTGAACAGCTTATGGTAAGACTCTTTCTTGTGATGGGCGGAGAAAAGGTATGATAAAGCTTGACAGACCGGTTATTGTCGAGGGAAAGTATGATATTATAAAGCTGAGCGGAATTATTGATTCACTTATTATCAAAACTGACGGCTTCGGTATTTTTAAGGATAAGGAGAAGCAGAGGCTTCTTCGCAGACTTGCCGAGGAAAAGGGAATAATAGTTCTTACGGATAGTGATTCTGCAGGCTTTCTTATCAGAAATTTTATTAAATCCGCAATACCTGAGGAAAAAATCACCCATGTTTATATTCCTGATATATACGGTAAAGAGAAACGGAAAACCGAAAAATCAAAAGAGGGAAAGCTCGGTGTTGAGGGTATAAGTGAAAAGGTGCTTGTTGAGGCTTTTGAGAAAGCAGGTGTCCTTGCTTCTGAAAGTGAAAGCAGTGAAAGACGGCTGATAACCAATATAGATTTATATGAATACGGTCTTACGGGTAAAGAAAACAGCAGTGAGAAAAGAAAAATTCTTCTCAGGAAACTGGCACTTCCCGAAAGACTTTCAACATCCTCACTTATAAAAATCCTCAATACCTTTGTAACTTATGAAGAATTTGAGGAAACATTAAAGGAGACAGGTTTATGCGAATAGGTCACGGATATGATGTGCACAGATTAGTCGAAGGCAGAGCTTTCATTCTCGGTGGAGTAAATATACCTTTTGAAAAAGGTCTTCTCGGTCATTCTGATGCCGATGTACTTCTTCATGCGATTTCCGATGCTCTTCTCGGAGCAGCTGCTTTAGGAGACATAGGTAAGCTTTTTCCTGATACTGACCCTCAGTATAAAGGCGCAGACAGTCTTGTACTTCTGAAGAAGGTATGTGAGGCAGTATCTGAAAAAGGATATAAAATAGAAAATATTGACGCAACCGTTCTTTGCCAGAGACCGAAGCTTCGTCCTTACATTGATACAATGAGAGCAAATATTGCTGAGGCTGTGGGTATTGATACGGACTGCATAAGTGTAAAAGCTACTACGGAAGAGGGGCTGGGCTTTACGGGAGCAGGTGAAGGTGTAGCTGTACACAGTGTATGTCTTATAAGCAAGGAGTAAAAAGATGAATATTCAGATTTACGGAACAAATAAGTGCTTTGATACCAAGAAGGCACAGAGGTATTTCAAGGAAAGAAACATTAAATTTCAGTTTGTTGATCTTGCAAAATTCGGTATGAGCAAGGGTGAATATCAGTCAATCAAAAGAGCTCTGGGCTGTAAGCTTGAAGACCTTGTAAATGAGAAAAGTAAAAAGTATGACTCATCATATATCAAATATCTTGCTTCTGAGGAAGCAAAAGAAGAAAAATTACTTGAAAATCAGGAGCTGTTCAGAACACCGATTGTAAGAAACGGTAAGAAGGCTACTTTAGGCTTTTGTCCTGATGAATGGAAGAAATGGGAGAGTGAATAATTATGGTAACACAGCAGCAGATTGACAGAATCAATGAGCTTGCAAGAAAGGCAAAGACAGCTGAAGGACTTACAGAAGAGGAAGTGGCAGAAAGAGCAGTTTTAAGAAGAGCATATATTGATTCCTTCAAGGAGAGTCTTGTAGGACAGCTCGAAAACACATATATAGTTGATGAAAAGGGAAATAAGACCAAGGTAACAAGAAAAGGTAAAAAATAATGAACGGAGTTTGTTATATAATCGGTGCAGGTACAGTTGATACCGGTAGCTATAAGGCTGAAAAGGATGACCTTATTATCTGTGCAGACGGCGGATACAGATACCGTGATATTCTCGGCAGGGAATGTGATCTTGTTGTAGGTGACTTTGACTCCTACGGAACTATTCCTGAAACAATGAATAAATTTGTAGCGCCCTGTGAAAAAGATGAAACAGATATGGCTCTTGCTGTTGAGCTTGGCATTGAAAGAGGCTATGATACCTTTGTTATTTTCGGTGGCTTAGGTGGGGACAGATATGACCATTCCATAGCTAATATTCAGCTGCTTCATAAGATAGCACATATGAAATGCTCAGGCTTTCTTGTTGAGGGAGAAAAGATTTTCACCTGTATAGAAAATAATGCTCTTGTTTTCAAAGAAAGCTGCAGAGGATATCTTTCTGTTTTTTCTCTTACGGATACGAGCAGCTTGGTTACTCTTAAAAGCCTTAAATATGAGCTCAGTAATCATACTCTTTACAGCAGTAACCCTTTGGCTGTAAGTAATGAGTTCATCGGTAAAAAGGCAACTGTTGCTGTCGGTGACGGAGTGCTTCTTGTATACTGGAACGGTTCGGTTTATGATGTTTTATAAAAAATAAAAAGTTTATTTTTCTAATGATTCTTTAATCTTTCTTATGTATTATGTAGCTGTAAACAAAAGAGTTACACAAAAAAACAAGAAAGGTGGAACATTTATGAAAAAACTTTTATCTTTATTACTTGCACTGACCGTTATATTCACATTATCACTCACAGCATTTGCCGCTGATATCACTAAGGCTGATGCTGAGGCAATTGCTCTTAAGGATGCAGGATATACGGAAAGGCATGTGCTTTATCTCAGAAGTCAGACAGACTACGATGACGGCAGAACTGAATATGAGGTTGAATTTGCTGTCAACAACGCTGACGGAAGCTATGTTGAGTATGATTACGAAATTTCAGCTGACGGCAGAATTATCTCAAAGGATGTTGATGTTGAAAGAGGCAACGGTTTTGAGAATCATTTCGAAAATCGTTTTGAAAACCTTTTCCGACAGCTTATCAACTGGTTTCTTAATCTTTTCAGATAATATACGGATATTATAAATATTAATTATATAACGGCATAAAAAAATCCTCCTATGACAGTTTTATCTGTCATAGGAGGTTAGTTTTTTCTTTAAATATCTGTGACGATATAAATTTTATTCTGCAATTGAAAGGCCTGTCATTTCAGCAGGCTGGGGGATACCCATAATCTTAAGCATTGTGGGAGCAATATCACAGAGCTTGCCGCCTTCACGGAGTGAGCAGTCATAACCGCATACTACGAAGGGAACGGGGAATGTGGTATGCGCAGTAAAGGGTGAGCCGTCATCCTCATACATCTTATCTGCATTACCGTGGTCAGCAGTGATAAGCATTACGCCGTCCATTTCCATAACTGCATCGTAAACCTTGCCTACGCAGGTGTCAACAGCTTCAACAGCAGCCTTTGCAGCATCAAAGATACCGGTGTGACCGACCATATCACAGTTAGCAAAGTTAAGGATAATAGCATCGTACTTTCCTGATCTGATAGCATCAACAACCTTTTCAGTTACTTCGTAGGCGCTCATTTCGGGCTGTAAATCGTAGGTGGGAACCTTGGGTGATGCTACAAGGATTCTGTCCTCACCGTCATACTGCTTTTCAACACCGCCGTTGAAGAAGAAGGTTACGTGAGCGTACTTTTCTGTTTCGGCAATTCTGAGCTGTGTCTTGCCCATCTTAGCCATATATTCACCAAAGGTGTTTTCAAGAGTCTGAGGCTTGAATGCAACGTGAACGTTGGGCATTGTAGCATCATACTGTGTCATACATACATAGTAGAGAGGGAAGAAGCCGTTTCTTCTTTCAAAGCCGTCAAAGCTTTCATCAACAAATGTTCTTGTGATTTCTCTTGCTCTGTCGGGACGGAAGTTGAAGAATACAACGCTGTCATTTGCTTTGATTTTACCGTCTTCTGCACAAACGGTAGGAAGAACAAATTCATCGGTAAGGTTCTTGCCGTCTGCGTCGATTGTTTCGTAGCTCTTTCTGATAGCTTCAACGGGACACTCAGCCTTGTTGCCTTCACCGTAAACCATTGCAGCGTAAGCCTTGCCTACTCTGTCCCAACGGTTATCTCTGTCCATAGCATAGTATCTGCCCATTACTGTAGCTATCTTACCAAGACCGATTTCCTTAAGCTTGTCTGCTGTCTCTTTTACATAGTCAGCACCTGAAGCGGGAGGAACATCACGGCCGTCAAGGAAGCAGTGAACATATACATCCTTAACGCCCATCTTCTTTGCAAGCTCAACGATTGCATAGAGATGAGTGTTGTGAGAGTGAACACCGCCGTCACTCATAAGACCCATAAGGTGAAGAGCACTGCCGTTTTCAAGGCAGTTTTCCATAGCACCTCTGAGTGCTTCGTTTTCAAAGAAATCGCCGTCAGAAATTGACTTTGTGATTCTGGTGAGCTCCTGGTAAACAACACGGCCTGCACCGATGTTTGTGTGACCTACTTCACTGTTACCCATCTGACCGTCGGGGAGACCTACGTCCATACCTGATGCACCGATAAAGGTCATGGGGTTTTCTTTCATAATTTTATCAAGGTTAGGGGTTCCTGCTGCAACGATTGCGTTACCGTAATCTGAAGGATTCTTGCCGAAACCGTCCATAATGCAAAGTAAAACAGGTTTTTTCATTTTGAATTTTCCTTTCCTGTAACAAAGTGTAAGTTACTTATTCATTAAAAAAGGGCTCTCAGAGCCCCTTTTTATTTTTGATTTTATTTCTGCTCGGAAGCTGCCTTAACGATTACTGAGAAGCCAGCTGCCTTGAGTGATGCACCGCCGATGAGACCGCCGTCAACGTTTACCTTTGAAACGAGTTCAGCAGCATTTGCAGCGTTCATTGAACCGCCGTACTGAACAGTAACTGTTTCAGCAACATCTGCACCGTAAGCTTCAGCAATAGCAGCACGTACATAGCCGTTGCCTTCGTCAGCCTGGTCAGCAGTAGCTGTAACACCTGTACCGATAGCCCATACGGGTTCGTAAGCAATAACAACATTCTTAAGGTCTTCAGCAGATACATTTGTAAGAGCCATCTTTGTCTGATACTTAAGAAGAGTTTCTGTATATCCGAGTTCTCTCTGCTCAAGAGTTTCACCAACACAGATGATGGGCTTTAAGCCTGCTTTGAGAGCTGCAAGTGAACGAAGGTTAACTGTCTGGTCTGTTTCACCGAAATACTGTCTTCTTTCGCTGTGACCTACAACAACGTATTCAACGCCTGTTTCCTTGAGCATATCAGCTGAAATTTCACCTGTGTATGCGCCGGAAGCCTTGAAGTGTACGTTTTCAGCACCGATTTTGATGTTTGAGCCCTTAGCTGCTTCGATTGCTGCTGCAATGTCAACAAAGGGAACACAGAGAACAACTTCACAGTCAGCACCTGCAACGAGGGGCTTCATTTCGTTGATGAGAGCTGTTGTCTGAGAGGGAGTCATATTCATTTTCCAGTTACCTGCGATAACTGCTTTTCTGAGATCTTTTTTCATTTTTTTCTGCTCCTTTTATCTTAAAATCTTATTTATCGTTAAGTGCAACAACACCGGGAAGAGCCTTACCCTCGAGGAATTCAAGAGAAGCACCGCCGCCTGTTGAAATGTGGCTCATCTTGTCAGCGAAGCCGAGCTTCTGAACTGCTGCAGCTGAGTCACCGCCGCCAACGATGGAGATAGCACCGCTTTCAGCAATAGCTGTAGCAACTGCAACTGTACCTGATGCAAAGTTCTTCCATTCGGAAACGCCCATAGGACCGTTCCAGATAACTGTGCCTGCGCCCTTGATTGCGTTTGCGAAAAGCTCTTCAGTCTTAGGACCGATATCAAGACCCATCCAATCGTCGGGGATCTTGTCTGAATCAACAGTCATTGTTTCTGTATCTTCCTTGTATTCACGGCCTAATCTGTTATCAACGGGAATAAGGAAGTTTACGCCCTTTGCCTTTGCAGCTTCCATCATTTCCTTAGCCATTTCAATCTTGTCTTCTTCACAGATTGATGTACCTACACTGTATCCGTTAGCTGCGAAGAATGTATAAGCCATACCACCACCTACGATAAGTGTGTCAACCTTATCCATAAGGTTTGTGATAACGCCGATCTTGTCAGAAACCTTAGCACCGCCGAGGATAGCAACGAGAGGTCTCTTGGGATTTTCAAGAGCGCCGCCGATATATTCGAGCTCTTTTCTGATAAGGTAGCCGCCGACTGCGGGAAGGTAATCAGCAACACCTGTTGTTGAAGAGTGAGCTCTGTGAGCTGAACCGAAAGCATCGTTTACATAGATTTCTGCAAGAGAAGCAAGAGCCTTGCTGAAATCAGCATCGTTCTTTGTTTCTTCAGCATGGAAACGTACATTTTCAAGAAGAAGAACTTCACCTTCCTTAAGGTCAGCAGCGAGAGCCTGAGCACTTTCACCGACAACATCCTTAGCCATCTTTACTTCCTTGCCGAGAAGCTCACCAAGTCTTGCAGCTACGGGAGCAAGAGAAAATTCGGGCTTGAATTCACCCTTGGGTCTGCCGAGGTGTGAACAAAGGATAAGCTTTGCGCCTTTTTCAAGAAGGTAGTTGATTGTGGGGAGAGAAGCAACGATTCTCTTATCGCTTGTGATAACGCCGTTTTCCATCTTTACGTTGAAATCGCAGCGAACAAGAACTTTTTTGCCTTTTACATCAATGTCTTCGATTGATTTTTTGTTTAATACGTTCATTTGTTTCTTTCCTTTCGTATTTAGCTTTTTGTATAATATATAACCACAGATTATTTTATAACAATACCGAAAAATTTTCAAGTGTTTACAGTAAAAAATAATGCGCATTTATGCAGTTTTATAGTTATTAAACTCTTTTCCTTTATATGTCGGTTAAATATTTGTATAAAATTACTCCGACGGCACTGTTTCCTCACGCAGATTGGTGGTTTCACCGTATAAAGGACGGCTTTCAGGCTTTTCTGTTTCTTCGACCTTCTTAAGGAAAGTATTATAAATCATCAGCTCCGAGCCGAGATATGAGGACAGATAAATAAAATAGAAATTACCCTTTGTTTTTGTCAGCTCTCCTGTATCAGAGTAAGATCTTTTGTCATACAGACACATTTCACGGAGGATGCTTTCTGCTTCACCGTCACTGTAAGAGGTATAGGTCTTCAGAGCTGAAGCTGCTGTTTTTGTGAACAGACTTATATCCTCGGTATTAATGATTTTTTCATTTCCATTTTCGTCTGTTTTAGGCAGATATATTCTGACCTCATCAATTTTATTTTCGTTGTTGCAGATAAGCTTGAGCATAACTGTACTGCCTTTTTCCTCGAAAAAGGTATAGAAAATATAATTACAGTTCTTATCCTTTTCGGCATAAAAATCATCAATTTTCAATTCGTTTTCCTCACTGTACAGCCGTACAAAAACGCTCAGATCCATAAAGCTTTCCGATGAACAGGCAGTAAGAAGAGATAAAACCGTGATTATTACGGAAAATCTAAAGATTATCTTACTCATAATGTCCCTCCTGAGAATAAATTATATTCAATAGATATTTCAGAAATGGGAGAAATATACAAAAAAGTCCCCACCGCTGAGGGTGGGGAAATGACTTTTATCTTACTTTGTAAACGTTGGCTTCAAAGGGAACAAGCTCATCTGTTCTTTTTGCTGAAACATTAGTGATAATCTCCTCGAATCCGTTAGTACATACAGGCTTTTTCTGTATCTTGTCAGTAAGGTTGATTTCGATGAAATAGGTTGCTTTATCACTTATACGGTAATATGTCAGAACGTTCTTCCACTTTTCTTTTGCAAGCTTGAAATCACCGTAAACGAGTGTATCGTCACTGTGTCTGAGGGCAGTCATCTTACGATAGAAATTGAGTACGGATTTTTCATTTTTGTCTTCAGCTGCAACATTGATTTTTTCATATCCGGGAATAACCTCAATCCAGGGTGTACCTGTGGTGAAGCCCGCATTAGCTTCATCAGACCAGCACATAGGAGTTCTTCCGTTATCACGGCTTCCTGCTTTGACGATACGGTATACTTTTTCCTTATCTTCGCCTTTTTCTATCTGCTCTTTATAGTAGTTGATTGATTCGACGTCTCTGAAGTCCTCAATCTTTCTGAAGGCGGAATTGGTCATACCTATTTCCTGTCCCTGATAGATAAAGGGAACACCCTTGAAGGTCATCTGCATAACTGCAAGGAGCTTGCTGAGCTCATCTCTGTACCAGCCTTCGGGACATACCTTGCTTGCCATTCTTGTTGTGTCATGGTTTTCGAAGAACACTGTAGGCCAGCAGTGGTTACCGTAATTGAGCTGCCATTTTACAAGCTCTTCAGCCATAGGACGAAGATCGTATTTATACTCACAGAAGCGTTTCTTGCCGGGATTTTCAATATGGTCAAAGGCAAAAACAACGTTGAGCTCCTTACGGTAATCTCCCGTCATAAGCTTGCTCATCTCAATGCCGGTGCCCTGACATTCACCTACAGTGAAGGCATCATACTTGTTGAAGGTGTTTTCTGCAAGCTCATGAAGATACTTATGAAGACGGGGACCGTAGAAATAGTGCTCAACACCCTTGAAGCCCATCATTGAACCGATAATTTCATTGCCGTCGGGAAGTCCGTCAGCCTTTGAAACAAAGCTGATAACGTCAAGTCTGAAGCCGTCAACACCTTTTTCAAGCCAGCCGTTGACCATTTTATAAAGATCCTGTCTGAGATTTTCATTTTCCCAGTTGAAATCCATTTGCTTTGAAGAGAAGAGGTGCATTGCCCACTGACCTCTTTCAGGATAGTAGTTCCATGCTTTGCCGCTGAAAAGACTTTCCCAGTTGTTGGGAGGATTATCACCCTTGCCGTCTCTCCAGATGTAGTAATCTCTGTAGGGAGAGTCCGGGTCGTTTACCGATGACTGAAACCATTTGTGCTCGTCGGAGCTGTGATTGATAACAAGGTCCATAATAAGCTCCATATCGCGCTTATGGATTTCGGAAAGAAGCTCGTCAAAGTCTTCCATTGTACCGAATTCTTCCATAATCTTTTCATAGTCTCTGATATCGTAGCCGTTGTCATCGTTGGGGGAGTCATAAATAGGACTGCACCAGATAGCGTCAACACCTAATTCCTTAAGGTAATCAAGCTTTTCGATAATGCCTCTGAGATCGCCGATGCCGTCACCGTCTGAGTCCTTGAAGGAACGGGGATAAATCTGATAGAAAACAGCTTCCTTCCACCATTTTCTTTCAATAGGAGCATCATCGTCAAGGGGAATATCCTGTTCACTGTTAAGAATACCTAAAAGGGAATTAACGAATTCGTCACTGATTTTTCCGGCTGATATCTTAGTAATTTTTTCAAGGGTAAGTTTTGAAAGGGGACCCTTCTTTAAAAAATCTCCGTTCAGACCGAGAGAATAAAGAGCCTTCATAATAATATCGTGACCTGCGGGAGTTTTAATGATTTCACCGATAGGTGTGGTTTTTGTAACTAACATATTTTTCCTCCTATAATTATACTAAGCATATAATAAACTAATAAAGAAATTTTTACAACATATTTTCTGTAAATTTGTTTGACTTTTCCCACGATACATTGTAAAATTATTCTGATGAAATATATTTTCAAAGGAGAAAAGAAGATTATGGATATCAAAGAAATTTTATCAAAGGTTGACCATACGGTTTTAGGTCAGGCATCAACATGGGAAGATATCAGAGCTCTCTGCGATGACGGAATAAAATATTCCTGCGCAAGTGTATGCATTCCTCCCTCATATGTAAAAAAGGCTAAAAAATATGTAGGTGACAGCCTTAAAATCTGTACGGTTATAGGCTTCCCCAACGGCTACAACACCACAGCTGTGAAGTGCTTTGAAACTGCTGAGGCAGTAAAAGAGGGCGCAGATGAAATTGATATGGTTATCAATATCGGTATGCTCAAGGATAAAAGATATGATGAAATTCTTGAAGAAATAAAAGCAATCAAAAAAGCATGTGACGGTAAGCTTTTAAAGGTTATTATTGAGACATGCCTTCTTACTGATGAAGAAAAGGTGAAAATGTGCAAGATTGTTTCTTCTTCGGGTGCAGATTATATCAAAACCTCTACCGGTTTCTCAACGGGCGGTGCAACAAGAGAGGATATTGCTCTTTTTGCCGCAAATGTTGAAAACGGACTTCATATCAAGGCTGCAGGCGGTATAGCAAGTATAACTGATGCAGAAGATATGTTAAATCTCGGTGCAGACAGACTCGGCACCAGCCGTATAGTTAAAATAGTAAAAAATGAAGAAGGGCAGGGCTATTGATATGGCAGTTTCAACTCCTCACATTAATCTTAAGGAAGGTACATCCTTTGCTAAAACCGTGCTTATGCCGGGTGATCCGTTAAGATCAAAATTTATTGCTGAAAACTTTCTTGAAAATCCTGAACTCATTAACAATGTAAGAGGAATTCAGGGTTATACGGGCACATATAAGGGACATAAGGTTTCCGTTATGGCAAGTGGTATGGGTATGCCGTCAATCGGTATTTATTCTTATGAGCTTTATTCATTTTTCGGTGTAGAAAATATTATCAGAGTAGGCTCAGCCGGTGGTCTTTCAGAGAAGGTTAAGCTCCGTGATATCGTTGCCGGTATCGGCGCAAACACCAACTCTAATTTTGCCGTGCAGTACGGTGTGAAGGGCTCTATTGCACCTACCTGCTCCTATGAGCTTTTAAAGGCAGCTGTTGACAGCGCAAATGAGCTTGGCATTGATATGAAGGTCGGCAATCTTTATTCCTCAGATACCTTCTATGATGCCGATCCCGAGTGCAATAAAAAGTGGGCTGATGCAGGCTCTCTTGCTGTGGAAATGGAAGCTGCTGCTCTCTATCTCAATGCTATGAAGACAGGTAAGAATGCTCTTGCTATCTGCACAATTTCCGATCTTCCCTTTACGGGTGAAGGCTGTACTGCAGAGGAAAGACAGACTACATTTACCGATATGATGAAGATTGCACTTGAAACTGCAATCAAGATGGACTGATAAAAAGCGGACACGGATTTTCGCGTCCGTAAAAAACAAACTGATATCTTAAGGGTGATATTATGATCAAAAGAGTTTTTCTTATAGTTCTCGACAGCGTCGGAATAGGTGAAATGCCTGATGCAGGTTTTTACGGTGACGAAGGCAGTAATACAGTAAAAGCCTGTTATATGCAAAAAGGCTTCAGTGTACCGGAAATGAAAAAACTCGGTCTTTTCAATATTGACGGGATGGATTATGCTGAAGGTACCGAAAATCCTGAGGGCGCTTACGGCAGATTTACCGAAGCATCAAAGGGCAAGGATACCACAATCGGACACTGGGAAATCTGCGGTATTATATCCGAAAAGCCTCTTCCTACTTATCCCGAGGGCTTCCCTGAAGAGGTAATCAGTGAATTTTGCAGAAGAACGGGCAGAGGTGTTCTCTGCAACAAGCCTTATTCGGGAACAAAGGTGCTTGAGGATTACGGCAAAGAGCATCTTGAAACGGGTGACCTAATTGTATATACCTCTGCTGACAGTGTATTTCAGATTGCGGCACATGAAGACAAGGTTCCCGTTAAAGAGCTTTACCGTTATTGCGAAATTGCAAGAGAAATTCTTCAGGGTGAACACGGAGTGGGCAGAGTTATTGCAAGACCTTTTGAGGGTAATTCTGGCAGCTTCAGAAGAACCTCAAACCGTCATGACTTTTCTCTTGTGCCTCCGGAAAATACTCTTATTGATGAGCTTACAAAGAACGGTCTTGCTGCAATTCCCGTAGGTAAGATTTACGATATTTTTGCAGGAAAAGGCTTCAGTGAATCTCATCCAACAAAATCAAATGCACACGGTATGGAATTGACATCTGAGTATCAGAAAGATGATTTTACCGGTCTTTGTTTTACTAATCTTGTTGATTTCGATATGGTATACGGTCACAGAAATAATGCTGAGGGCTATGCTGAAGCTCTTATGGAATTTGACCGCTGGCTTACACAGTTCAGAAAGAATATGAAGGATGATGACCTTCTTATGATCACTGCCGACCACGGCTGTGATCCTGTAACCGAAAGCACAGACCATTCAAGGGAATATACACCGCTTCTTGTATGCGGCAGTAAGGTCAGAAGTGTAAATCTCGGTACAAGAAAAACCTTTGCAGATATAGGTAAAACCATAGCTGATATTTTTGGTATCGACTCAGAAATTAAAGGTGAAAGCTTCAGAGACGAGATAATCGGGGAGTGATAAAATTGACGGATAAAGAACTTATATCTCTTGCAAAAGAGGCGGCAAAGAATGCTTATGTGCCTTATTCACATTATACTGTGGGTGCTGCATTGATTACGAAGGACGGTAAGGTATATACAGGCTGTAATATTGAAAATGCCGCTTACGGACCTACTAACTGTGCCGAGAGAACGGCTTTTTTCAAGGCAGTAAGTGAGGGCGAAAGAGATTTTGAGGCAATAGCTGTTGTCGGCGGAAAAGAGCTGGATTTCAAGGATTATTTCACACCCTGCGGTGTCTGCCGTCAGGTAATGATGGAATTCTGTGAAAAGAATTTCCGTATTCTTATCGGTAAAAACGGTGAAGAGTATCTTGACCTTACCTTGGATGAAATTCTGCCTTACGGATTTTCACCGAAGGCTCTTGGCTGATTCCTGATGGGTAATCAAGGGATAATGAATAGAATTTATTTTCGTATATAAATACTTAAAACATAAAAAGCACAGAGAACATCATCTGATGAATTCTATGCTTTTGTTATATTTATACAGGGTAAAAATTAAAAGAAATCCTTAAGAAGGTCTGCCATCGGGTTGTCATTCTCTTCCTTCTTCTTTGCCGTCTGCTGTTTTTTCATATAATTCATAACATCAAACTTGTTAGCACCGGCACTTTCCTTTCTCTTGTTGAAATCGGAAAGTCTTTCTCTGTATCCGCAGACGCACACAAACATCTTCTTTTCACCTTCACCACGAAGCTCAAGCTTTTTGTGACAATCGGGACAACGGGCATTTGTGACCTGAGTAAGCCCCTTTCTGTATCCGCATTCTCTGTCCTGGCAGATAAGCATTTTACCTTTTTTGCCGTTGACCTCAAGAAGATATTTTCCGCATACGGGACATTTATCCTTTGTTGCGTTGTCGTGAGTATACTGTGCATCTGATGCGATTACCATTGAAACGAGAGAGGTAGAATAATCACGCATCTGACCGATGAATTTCTTCATATTGGCTGTGCCTTTACTGATATTCTGAAGCTCCTGCTCCCACTTTGCTGTAAGCTCTGCCGATTTAAGGTCAGGAGGTACAATTTTTATAAGCTGCCTGCCTTTTGCTGTAGGATGAATTTCTTTGCCTACGCGTTCAATAGAAAAATTATCAAAGAGCTTTTCAATGATATCTGCTCGTGTTGCTGGGGTACCGAGGCCGCTTGTAGTCTGAATAACAGCTTTAAGATTTTTATCCTCAATCTGCTTTGAGGGATTTTCCATAGCTGAAAGGAGAGTTGCTTCTGTATATCTTGCAGGAGGTCTTGTTTTACCGTTTATAATTTTTGCGTTCAGCAGAGGAAGAGTCATACCCTCACGGAGTACAGGTAAATCCTGACTCTTGTTTTCGAGGTCGGTTTCGTCATCGTCATCGGAAAGGTTAGAATAAAACTCCTTCCAGCCATTCTTTACGGGTGTTGTGCCCTTAGCATGGAAGCTGTGACCGTTAATATCAATCTGTACCTTAACCTCATCATATTCGTAAGGCTCACTGAGTACTGCCATAAAACGTTTTACAACAAGGTCATAGATGTTTCTCTCTTCGTAAGAAAGTTTTGCAAGGTTAGGTGACTGCTCGGTAGGGATGATTGCATGGTGGTCTGTAACCTTTGCATTATTGACTATGTATTTAGTCTGTATTTTTCCCCTTGCAAGCTTCATTGCCTGCTGAGCATAGGGTCCGACAGCCATAGCACGGAGCCTTTCGGGAATAGTGGCAACTATATCGTCAGTAATATAACGTGAGTCAGTTCTGGGATAGGTGAGTACCTTGTGGTATTCATAAAGACTCTGCATATAAGAAAGAGTCTGCTTGGCTGAATAACCGTATTTTTTGTTGGCGTCTCTCTGTAATTCCGTCAGATCGTAGGCGGCGGGAGGTGCTTTTTTCTTTGATGATTTTTCAATTTTCTTTACTGTACCGTCCTTGCCCTTAATGCTGTTGGCAATTTTTTCGGCAAAAGTCTTGTCAGAAAAACGTGTATTGTTTTTACTGTCTCTGAAGGTTGCGTTGAAGCCCTTGAATACAGCCTGAACAGAATAGTAATCCTTCGGAACAAAGGCAAGAATTTCTTCTTCTCTCTGTACAATAAGAGCAAGGGTAGGTGTCTGTACTCTGCCTGCTGAAAGCTGTGCGTTGTATTTGCAGGTGAGAGCTCTTGTTACATTGAGACCTACGAGCCAGTCAGCCTCAGCTCTTGCCTGTGCGGAGTAGTAGAGATTGTCATATTCTTTTGCAGGTCTGAGATTAGCAAATCCCTCTTTGATAGCCTTGTCTGTCTGTGATGAAATCCAGAGACGGTATGTAGGCTTTTTCCAGTGCGCCTTCATCATTATCCATCTTGCAACGAGCTCACCCTCACGTCCTGCGTCAGTAGCTATTACGAGAGAGGATACATCGGGTCTTTTCATAAGTGCAGAGATGGCTCTGTACTGCTTGGAGGTCTGCTTGATGGTTACAAGCTTCATTTTGTCGGGAAGCATAGGAAGATCTTCAAGATTCCACCTTTTGTACTTATCATCGTACGCATCGGGATCAGCTAAGGTAACAAGATGTCCGAGTGCCCATGTAATTATGTACTTCTGCCCGATTATGCAGCCGTCACCCTTCTGATGACAGCCTAAAACACGGGCAATATCTCGTGCTACGGAAGGCTTTTCCGCAAGGACTAAAGTTTTATCCATATTTTTATACCTCGTTATTTTATTACAGAAAGACAGCAGTTGTTCACGTTGAAGCTTTCTCTGACAGCAGCTTCGACTTCTTCTTTTGTAACGGTCTTATAAAGATCAAGTGTATCAAAAAGTCCCTGACCGTTAAAGTAGGCGTCTATAATATTGTTGGCCATATCGTCAACATCATTGAAAGCAAGAACCGCACCGCCGTAGAGCTTCTTAAGGGATATTTCAAAGTCCTCCTGACTGATGCCTTGTGCCTTTATTTCTTCGATTTTATTTATTATAGCAGATCTGACCTCTTCGGGCTTTGCACTTTCACCTATAAACATCGGTGCCGCAAATCCTCTGCCGGTAAAATATTCTTTGCCGAAGGAAGAGTTGATAAGCCCCTTTTCTATAAGCTCACTGTATAAGGGTGAAACCTTGCCTGCAATGACATCAAGCGCTATATTTACAAGAAGTGCCTTTTTTGCGGAAGGAACGTCGCCATCAAGGCTGTCTTTAAATCCGAGAGCAAACTTAGGCATATCAACACCCATATTTTCTTCAATATAATCAGAGCTTATATTTTCGGGCTCTTCGGGAATAATCTGACGGAAGGCTACGGGTGCTTCTTTTCTGATTGTTTTTTCAACAATTTCAATAACGGTTTCTTTCTTTACATTACCTACAACGGCAAGAGCCATATTGCTCAGGTTATAAAATGTGTTGTAGCAGCTGTAAAGAAGGTCAGCATTAATCTGTGCAATTGATTCCACAGTACCTGCAATATCAATTCTTACGGGGTTGTTGTGATAAAGACCTCTGAGAAGATTGAAAAGAACCTGCCAGTCGGGACTGTCCTGATACATTTTAATTTCCTGACCTATAATTCCCTGTTCCTTCTGTACGGTCTCCTCGGTGAAATAGGGCGCTTTTACAAAATCGAGAAGAATTTCAAGATTCTTTTCAAAGTTGCCCGAGCACTGAAAGAGGTAGCAGGTACGGTCAAAGCTGGTATAAGCATTGGCGTTGGCTCCTGTCTGTGCAAATCTTTCAAATGCGTCAAGCTCTTCACTTTCGAAAAGCTTGTGCTCGAGAAAATGAGCAATACCTTCGGGTACCCTTGTATACTCTTCTTCGGTTGTAAGCTTGAAGCAGGTATCAACGGAGCCGTATTTTGTGCCGAAAATAGCGTAAGCGCCTGAATAGTCGGGCTTTTCCATAACAAATATCTTAAGACCTGTTTCGTGGTCAATTTCGTAATATTCTTCATTAAGAAGCTCGTTTCTTACGGTTTTACAGCTCATTATTCTTCCTCCTTTTCACCTTCGAGGATAAATACCGTATCCTCTGTAACCATAGTTGCGGCAATGATGATTTCTTCACGGCTTACATTTTCAATTTCTTCTATGAAGCTTTCGGGTGTGCGGAAATCACCGTTTGTGCATTGTGAAGTGCACCAGCTGTCGATAGTCATAACACCGTCGGTAACGGAATTAAGAGTGTCCTTTATGCTCATTTTTGCGTTTTCAATTACCTCGTCTGTGAAATTACCCTTGCGTATTTCGTCAAGCTCATTTCTTATAGCATCAAGTGCCTTCTGAGCGTTTTCTGTCTCAACACCGCTCTGAACAACAATAAGACCCTTTGAATTGATAAGCTGAGCACTGCAGTAGTAGCAGAGACTCATTTTTTCTCTTACGTTCATAAAGAGCTTTGAGAAAGTACCGCTGCCGAATATAGCACACATTACCTTTATAGCTGCATAATTATCGTAAGCATAGGTCATACCTGCTCTCATACCGATAACAAGCTTTCCTTGTTTTACCTTCTGCTTTTCGGTAACGGTTTTGCTTTCGTAAGCTTCTGTGAGAAATTCTGTACGTATATCGGTGATATCATCCTTGTTTCTCTTGAGTGAGTCGAAAAGAGCAGAGAATATTTTCTCCATTCTTTTTTCACTGAAATTACCCGTTACGTTAATCTGAACCGGGGAGGAGAGAAGAATGTTTTTCCAACCGTCCAGAAGGTCAGAGGCAGTTACCTTTTCAATATCCTCAATTTTACCGTACTTGCCTGTGCCGTAAGGCTCATCACAGCACATTTCACTTATCATTCTTTCAAGAGCATAAACTCTTTTGTCGTCCTTCATGCTTTCTATTTTTTCAATAAGCAGTCTTTTTTCTCTTGTGATGTTTTCTTCCTTAAATCCGTCAGGTGTGACATCGGGCTTGAAAAGGCATGAGCAAAGAAGCTTTATTCCGTCCTCGAGAACCTTGTCACCGCCTAAAGCAAATCTGTCATCAATTGAAATAAGAGAAAGGGTAAGCACCTGAACCTCACCGTTTTTCCGGATTGAGGGGATAATTGATGCGCCGTAAAGCTCTGCAAGACGTCTGTTCATTTTTGTTATGGTGTCATAGCTTTTATTAGTTCTTGCAAGAAGATGCAGTAAAAGAGCATTTCTGCCTGCATTTTCATTAAGGGGTGTAAGAATGTTGATTGAAACTATGGAGTTTTTGAATTTTTCTGTTTTATGTGTGCACAGTCTGACACCTGTGCTTATTTGTTTTATGTTCATTGTGCTTCTCCTTTGCTTGTAAGAATTAAACTAAAAATAAGTATAACATAATATAGAGATAATATGCAAATGTAATTTTTATAAGAATCAGATATCCTTTAAACAAATTATTAAAGTTCGGTAAAATCCGTTGCACTGTTCACAAAAAAGATATAAAATAACAATATGGATGTAAAAAAAGGAGAGAGTTATGAGAAAAAATTTTTTGAAAAGGGGTATATCACTTTTTCTTGTTGTTATGCTGCTATTTACGGTTACTCTAACGGCTTCAGCGGCTTCCGGTAAAAATGAAAAAATTGTAGCAAGAGTTTCTTATTTCTGTTATGTAAGAAGTCCCGGTCACTGTTGGATTTATGTAGAAAATCTAACATCAAAAAATCTCACTGTGGGACTATATAAGCTCGGCCCCTATGACGGTGTCTCCGTAGGTACCTTCGGTCATACGAGATATGACGGCTGGGGAATATATTATAACATTGAAGCTTATGCACAGAATACACACGGACTCGGAAGATATACAACTCTTTCTGAGGAACTTACACAGTCTGAGCTTGACGTGCTCAGTAATGCAATCCTGTCTTACAGAAATAGCTGGAGCTATTTCAGAAATTGCACATCCTTTGCGGCCGATGTCTGGAACTCTGTTTCGGATACAAAAATGAGTGCATTCATTCTGCCGGCTTTTGTAAGAATTAGTCTGATTTTCCGCAGATATCAGACTAATACTCCCGTTATGAAGCCTGTATCCAAGGATGACGTATACAGACAGATCGGTAACGGTGAGGACGCTTATCTGAAAAATGTTAAGAACAGCTCACTGAGAGCTCTTGCATAAAATTATGAGGCTGTTGCACAAGGGTGCAGCAGTCTTATTTTTTAAATTTTTATTGAAAAATATTCAAAGCTTCACTTGTATTATATGTGAGGGAACGCTGACGTTTTAAGATTGTTTTAAGCTTGAAAATGTAAAATGATTCTGAAAGAGTTGGTGCAGATAAGCTGAAAAAACTTTCGTCAAAATTACCATTAATACCTGAAAATCGCTTTAAACGGATAAAATCATGGGTTATCTGATAAATATATGGTAATTTTTAACAATGTGTAAATTGACGAAAATACACTTGAGTTTTAGGGCTATTAATGCCAAATACAACAAATTTGAACCCCTCATTTTTAAAGAAAATGAAAAATTATATAAAAAAATTCCTCATTTATATTGCAAAATGCCGATAAATTGTGTAAAATGGTTAAAGTGACAATCGTCAAAATATCCAATTACATAAATTTCAGTGGGGGGACATCAAATATGTCTAACAGATTATTTCAGGGAATCATTCATCAGATGAAGGATGCTATTGATCGCACTATCGGTGTTGTTGATAATGCAGGCACTATTATATGCTGCAGTGACCTCAGCCGTATCGGTGAAACTGATTTTGTTGATGTGAAGGAAGTTTTTGCAAGTGCTGATGTAAAGGTGATCGGCGGAAAGACCTTCCTTGCAATCGGAGGACAGAATCATCCTGACAGCGCTATCTTTGTTGACGGCAACGACGAAAGCGCAGCTAATTATGCAAAGCTTATCTCCATTTCACTTGGTGGAATCAAGCAGTATTATGATGTCAAGTTTGACAGAAGCAATTTCATCAAAAATGTTATCCTTGATAATATTCTTCAGGGTGATATCTACCTTAAGACCCGTGAGCTGGGCTTTAACAATGAGGTATCACGCTGCGTTCTTCTTATAAGAACAGCTGAAAGAACAGAAGTTTCCGTCAGTGAATCAATTCAGAATCTTTTCCCTGATAAGAACAAGGACTTTGTTATCAATGTAAATGAAACTGATATCGTTCTTGTAAAAGAGGTACGTGCAGGTAACGAGATCAAGGATCTTGAAAAGCTTGCAAGAAGCATCGTTGATTCATTACATACCGAATACTACATCAATGCAATTATCGGTATCGGTACAATCGTATCCGGTATCAAGGAGCTTCCCCGTTCATTCAAGGAATCACAGATTGCTCTTGAGGTAGGTAAGGTATTCGATACCGAAAAGACAATTGTAACCTATGAAAATCTCGGTATTGCAAGACTTATTTATCAGCTTCCCACAACTCTTTGTGAAATGTTCCTTAAAGAGATTTTCAAGAAGGGCTCAATCGTAGGTCTTGACCATGAAACTCTCTTTACAATTCAGAAATTCTTCGAGAATAACCTTAATGTGTCCGATACCTCAAGAAAGCTCTTCGTACACAGAAATACTCTTGTTTACAGACTTGAAAAAATCAAAAAGCTCACAGGTCTTGATTTAAGAGAATTTGATGATGCAATTCAGTTCAAGGTTGCACTTATGGTTAAAAAATATCTCGACGCAAAGCCCATCAAGTATTGATTTGCTTCGGGAGCATATTGCCTTTTCGGTGCGTTGCGCACTTTAAAGGTACGGTAAGAAACCGTCGGTAATCATTAAGTATCGGCGGTTGTAATTAAGATTTAAGACATCTGCAGAAGGGGAAGGTGTACCTTCTGCAGATGAGCCTGATTAAAGAAAGAGATTAATATGATAGAATTTAAAAATGTTTCAATGAAGTATAAAACCAACGGCGCCGTTGCCCTTGATAACGTCAGTGTTAAAATTGATGACGGTGAGTTTGTATTTATCGTTGGTGCATCGGGAGCCGGTAAAAGCTCCTTTCTTAATGTAATAATGGGACAGGAAAGGGTTGACTCAGGTATAGTAAGAGTCGGTCCTTACAATCTTGCTTCAATCAGAAGAAGAGCCCTTCCTTATCTCAGACGTATGCTCGGTATCGTTTTTCAGGATTTCAGACTTATCCCGAAAATGACCGTTTATGATAATGTAGCTTTCGCCCTTCGTGTTATCGGTATGGGTGACAAGAAAATTACCAAGAGAGTACGTTATGTTCTTAAGCTGGTTGACCTTACTGATAAGGCTGACTGCTTCCCTCATCAGCTTTCACAGGGTGAACGTCAGCGTGTGGCTATTGCAAGAGCGCTTGTAAATAATCCTGCTGTTATTATTGCTGACGAGCCTACGGGTAACCTTGACCCTATTCTTTCCAATGATATTATGAGCCTTTTCGATAAAATCAATGCTCTTGGTGCAACGGTTGTTGTTGTAACACATGACCTTGAGCTTGTTCATCAGTTTGACCACAGAATTGTTACTATCGAAAACGGCAGAGTTGTTTCTGACATTCCTTCTAAATACAAAGGGGCAGAGGACGTTTCACTGAAATTCCGTCCCGTACAGCAGCCTGTGACCGGAACTGCTGATGCTGATAAAAAGGAGGAAGAAGCAAATGGCTAAGAAAAGAAAACACAGATCAGGTGGTCTCAATACCACTTATCTTACAAAAATGGGTGCTCATAACATTATTGCTAACCGCAGTATGTCATTTTCATCAATCAGCGTTCTCACGGCATGCCTTCTTCTTATCGGCGTTTCCGTTATGATTCTTATAAATATTCAGACACTGGTTAAGGATGTTGAAAATCAGAACGTTGTTGTTGCTTTTGTAAAAGAGGGCATAAGTGATGAGAAGGTAGCAAAGATCGGTACCGATCTTGAGGCAATAACCAATGTAACAAAGGTTGAATTTGTTTCCAAGGAAGCAGGATATGAGGAGCAGCTTCGTGAATTCGGTGTTGACGAGCATCTTTTCGATGATGTTATTGAAAATCCTCTTCCTCACTCTTACAGAATTTCTGTAAGCAATCTTGAGGAGTTCCAGACTACTCTTACACAGATAAAAGCAGTATCAAATGTTGAAAGTGTACGTGAAAGTCAGGAGCTTGTAAATCAGATTTCCACAATGCAGAACTCAATAACTGCAATCTGCATCATTATTGTTGCCGTTCTTGCAGTTGTATCAATGTTCATTATTTCAAACACAATCCGTATAACAATGGTTTCAAGAAAAATTGATATCCAGGTTATGAAGTCTGTTGGTGCAACCAATACCTTCATCTGCTGGCCCTTTATGATTGAAGGCATTATTATCGGTGTTGTTTCCGGTGTACTTGCAGTTATACTTACCTTCGTTGTCGAAAAGGTTGAAGGCGGAGCAATGCAGTCACTTCTTGAAATGTTCGGCAGTCAGTCAGTTTCCCTTACAAGCTATCTGCCGGCTCTTATAGTAAGCTATCTCTTTTCAGGTATTTTCATCGGTGCCTTCGGCAGTATTGTATCAATCAGCAAATACCTTAAAAAAGAGGGTAGCGAAGCCAACGAATTAATCTGACACGGATGGAAAAATCGGTAAATCCAATCTTACAAGGAGTGCAGATATGAGAAAAAAACTGATTGCTACGATATGTCTGGCACTTGTTTTTGTACTTGTATTTACAACAGGTAATGTATCCGCAGCAACTCAGGCTGAGCTTCAGGCGCAGATAGACAAAAACAATGCTGAAATTGCCGCTAATCAGGAAAAGCTTGATGAGCTCAAGGAGGAAAAGAAAAACCAGCAGGAATATCTTGAAACTCTTCAGGCTCAGATAAAAACAGTAGAGTCAAAAGCTACTTATCTTCAGACACAGCTTGAGTTTATTGACAGTGAGATAAGCATCCTTGATGCTGAATTAAAGCAGCTTGCCAATGAAGCAGAAGCTATTACCGCTGATATTAAAGCGGCTGAGATAAGCATTACTGAAACTCAGGAAAATATTGAAGAGAAGAGCAGTACCCTTGAGCAGAAATTGCGTTCAGCTTATATAAACGGCAGTGAATCCACTATGAAGATTCTTATGGGTTCCGATTCTCTTGCCGGATTTCTTACAAGACTTGAATTTATGAAGCGCACCTCTGAGAGAGACAAGAAAATCATACTTGATTTTAAGAATGAGGTTATTAGACTCAACGAGGTAAAAAGTCAGCTTGAGGAAAACAAAAGGCTTCTTGCTGAAAAAGAAGCAGAAGCTAAGGACAAGAAGCAGGCACAGCAGGATAAAAAAGCAAGTCTTCTTGATAAGCAGAAAGAATATGACAGCACAATGTCTGATCTTGAAGGTCAGTACAAAGAAGTTGAAAGCGTAATGGCAAAAATAGACAAGTCAAGTGCTGCCTATCAGACTTATATCAAGCAGCTTCAGGCTGAAAATGAGGCTGCAGATGCTGAAATTGACCGTATTCTTGAGGCTTATTACGCTACTCAGAATCAGCAGTCAACCACAAAGCTTCCTGCGTCAAATGCTTCACCTTCAGCAGGTCCGTCTTATCAGTCTGCCGACACATGGCTCTGGCCTATAGGAAATACCTGGTGTTATATAAGCAGTGGCTACGGACAGAGAGATCCTAATGTTTCAGGCTGGGCATTTCACGGCGGTATAGATCTTGCCGGAGGTAACGGAAAGCTTCACGGAGCACCTGTATATGCCACAAGAGCCGGTACGGTTATTGCTGCGGTTACAAGTGATACAGGTTACGGAATATATGTGCTTATTGATCACGGCGACGGTTATTCAAGTCTTTATGCGCATATGTCGGAAAGATATGTAAACGTAGGTGATTACGTAGCCAAGGGGCAGATGATAGGTAAGGTCGGTAATACCGGTAACTCCAAAGGTGCCCACCTTCATTTTGAAATCCGTTATTACGGAGAGAAGAAAGATCCCCTCAATTATGTAGCAAATCCCAACTGATTTGATGTGCAAATCATAGGAGGAATAAATTTTGAGTAAAAAAATACTTTGCATTGCCCTTGCTTTGATTGTGGTAGTGCTTACAGTTTTTGTTTTTGAGCCTTCCGCTATTGTATCTGCTGCACCGCAGGGACAGGAAGAGCTTGAAGATAAGATTGACGAGCTTGATGACAAGATTGCAGCCAACAAGAAAAAGCTTGAGGAGCTGAAGAAAAAGAAGGGCTCTCAGATGGAGTATCTTGAGACTCTTGAAAAGCAGATTGAAACTGTTGAAAACAAGGCTTCGGGCTTACAGACACAGATTGCAACTATTGATAATCAGATAACCAATCTTGAAAAAGAGTCAAAACAGCTCAGTAACGAAATTTCGGAAATCAATGAAGATATTCTGAAGGCTGAAAAAAACATCGTTAAGATGCATAAAAATATCACATCCACAAGTGATCAGCTTGCAGCCAAAATCCGTTCTGCTTATATGAACGGTAACGATTCTGCTCTTAAGATTCTTATGGGCTCCGATTCTCTTGCAAGCTTCCTTACACGTCTTGAAATGATGAAGCGCACAGCTGAAAAAGACAAGGAGCTTATTGACGGCTTCAAGAAAAAGGTTACCAAGCTCAATAAGACCAAAGCAAAGCTTGAAGAGGATAAGATTACAGTAAGTGAAAAAATTGCCGAGGTAGATGAAAAGAAAACCACGGCAATAGAGAAAAAGGCTGAGCTTAAAAAGAAAAAGGCCGAATACGAATCAACATCTGCAGACCTTGAAGATAAGTATTCAGAGTCCGAAAAAATTATTGCAGGTCTCGATAAGTCAAGCTCTTCTTATAAAAATTATATAAAAGAGCTTGAAGTAGAAAGAGCAAAGGCCGATGCGGAAATTGACCGTATCCTCAGTGAATACTACGCAACACAGACAACAGTTCCCGTAGTCAATAACAATGAGCCTTCTCAGACTGCAACTACAGCAGCCGGTACAGAATCAACATCTGCCAATAAGACGACGGCAGAGCCTGCCTATACTGCAAAGGGTGACTGGGTGTGGCCTTTAGGTAAGGCATCCTGTTATATCAGCAGCCCTTACGGATACAGAAGTGCTTCTGTCAGCGGTAATGCTTTCCACGGCGGTATTGATATTGCCGGAAGCGGTATCACCGGTAAGCCGGTATATGCTACAAGAGCAGGTACGGTTATTTCTGCTGTTACAAGCACAAGAGGCTACGGCATTTACGTCCTCATTGACCACGGTGACGGATATTCAAGCCTTTATGCCCATATGTCATCAAGAAATGTAGAAGTAGGTGACAGTGTTGCCAAGGGTGCTATGGTAGGACGTGTAGGAAGCTCAGGTAATACAACGGGTCCGCACCTTCATTTTGAAATCAGATATTACGGAGAAAAGAAAAATCCGTCAAATTTCGTTTCGCAGCCGTAAAAAAATTAAGTTATGTAACAAAATATGAGGGGTAGTTTTCTATCCCTCTGCTTGTATTTTCCGATAGTATCAAAGGAGATGGATTATTTATGAATAAAAAAATATCATTGGGTGTTGCAGTATCCTTTGCCGTTCTTATAGCTGCCCTTGCTTCAGCTGTCACACTGGGTATTGTGGGCAGTGAATACAATTCAATTTTAAAGAGTCTGCCTGATAAGCTCGGAAGATATGAAATACTTGATGAGCTTGACGATATTATCAACAGCAACTATTACGGTAAGAGTGACGAAAGCATCCTTGAGGAGGCACTTGCACAAGGTTATGTTGAAGGTCTCGGTGACAACAGCTCTGTTTATATGACAGCTGACAGCTACAAGGAATTTCTTTCTGAGTCTAACGGTGATATGTACGGCATAGGTGTTGAGTACAGTAAAACCAAAAGCGGATATATTGAAATTACAAGAGTTTATGACGGTTCACCTGCCGAAAACAGCGGACTTAAAAAAGGTGATGTCATTGTTGCTTTTGACGGAATAAGAATAGATTCCAACAATTATAAAGAGATGGTAGAAAAGCTTGAGGGTGATAAGCTTACAAGTGTTAATATTATCTATAACCGTGATGGCACTGAAAATAATATTACCGTAGTAAAGGGATATGAAGCCCAGTCGGTTTTCACCGATGCTTATAATAATGTAGGCTATATTGAGATCACCTCTTTCTATCCTACTACTTCTGCACAGGTAGAGCAGGCTGTGGAAAAGTTCAAGTCATCTGATATCAGCTCTGTTATTATTGATCTTAGAAAAAATACAAGCGGGAACTATGAGCAGGCAATAAAAACTCTTGATATATTTGTACCTTTGTCAGACGGTGATAAGGGTGCTGCTACAGTTGTTGACGAAGACGGCAATGTTATAAAAAGCTTTACTACATCTTCGGGTGAAGTAAATCTTCCCGTAGGAGTTCTTGTAAGCAAGGATACTCAGAAGGCAGCAGAGCTTTTTGCCTGCAATATAAGAGATTTCGGCAAGGGAGTTATTTTCGGCACGGGAAATACAAAGGGTTCTGCAATGATGCAGGAAATCTTTGAGCTTACGGGCGGAAGTGCCGTATTTCTTACAACGGGTCTTATAATGCCTTATAAGAGTGAGAGCTTTAACGGTAAGGGTCTTACTCCCGATTATACCCTTGAAGAAGCAGAGGAGAGCGAGGTAATCTCCGAGGACAGTCAGTTCCTCTATGCTGTTTCAATTCTTAACGGTGAAAAATCAGAATAATATATTTATCAGTAAATCAGAGAAAGGAGCATGGACTTGGGTGTTAAGGTAAGTGTAATTGTTGCGGTAAATAACGGCGGCAATAAACTCAGAAAATCTCTTGATTCAATAAAGAATCAGAGCCTCAGGGATATTGAGGTTATAATGGTCGATGCTCTTTCTTCCGACAATACGGCAGATATTATGAAAAGCTATATTGCCGACAGCAGATTCAGATTTTATTCTCTTTCGCAGGAAAGCGTATCTGAAGCAAGAAATTTCGGTCTCGGTAAAGCAGAGGGTAAGTATATTGCCTTCGGTGCAAGCAATGTTATTTTTACAAAAAATCTTCTCAGGGAGCTTTACTGTACTGCTGAAGATAAAAATGCCGATCTTTGTGTTTCTCCTATGGCAAGCACTGATATTTACGGCAAGCACGAATTTTCTTCTGCTTCTACGCTTTCAAAGGAGAAATATGCAGAAAAATTTGACATTAATCTTATCTGGAATCCTGCAGTTACAAATAAGCTTTTCAGAAGAGAAAAAATTTTCAGCTCGGGTATACTTTTCCGACCCTACGGAAAGGCGAGAGAAGCAGCTTTTTCGTTGCCTTTTGCTTTCAAAAGTAATTTTATAGCCTGCATCTCCAGGGAATCTGCGATATATATAAATCCCGTAAAAAGTGAAGGTGAAGCTGTTTTTCCTATTGAACAGTACCTTGGTGCATACGAGTATATTATTGCTCAGGCTAAGGAAGCCTTCAGTGAAGAAATAGAAAATGCTCTGTCTGAATTTGATAAAAAAGAACTGAAAAAGCAGATGGTCTGTTATATTGACCAGCTTTATCATAAGGAAATTACGGTTCTTCTTTACAGCTATTACCGTCATTTCTGGCTGCTTGACGATGAGGCTATAGGAAATTATACGGATATAATTCTTTCTCTTTATAAAAAGCTTTCAGAGTCAGGCAAAAGTCAGCTGACAAAGAAAAATAAGGATATTTTCTACGGTGATAAGCTTATTTCCTCAAGAAAAGAAATGGCGGAAAATCCTAAAGTTACTCTTTGCATTTCCCGAGGAAACAAACAGCACAGCTGTACAAAAGAATCTCTGGAAATACAGGTTAATTCCATTTTCGGTCAGACTATGCCGTCTTTCGAGCTCTTCGTCGATGGGGCACTTTATGATATTTTCCCCGATAAGTGGAAGAATAACGAAAATGTAACATTTATTGAAGCTGAATCAACGGGGGAATTCAAGGATTTATGTCTTGAGAGAAGCTGTACAGATTACATTATGTATCAGGACGGTTTTGCAAGACTTAATCCTAAAATCCTTATGAGACATTATACTGTTCTTGAAGGCAAGGCAAGGTACGGTTTTTCGACTTCTCCGCTTACATTCTTTGATTCTGAAAATACGGATATCTATATTTTCTCTGATCTTTTCTTTAAATCTGAAACGGAGAAAATGAGAATTCACAATCAGGACAGAGCATACCTGCTTGATCTGTTTTTCTGTAATAAGCTTTTCAGTGTGGAGCATCTGAGGGGAATACATTTTACATTTTCCGATAACCCTGTCTACGATATGTATAAGCTTTATAAGCATTCGGCATTCAGAAAGATTTTTCACCGCGGTGCATATCTTGATATAAAAGAAGATAAAGCAATAGCATATCTCAGAAGTGAAGAAAAGCTTCTTGATGTTTCCGAAAGAAAGATTTACAGAAGCTATAAAGAAAAATACTTTTTATCCGTAAAGGTGAAAGGTGCAAGGGATAAGATAAAGGAAAAGCTCTCTTATGTCAGAGCAAAGGTATATGCCCTCGGTCTTTATCTGCTTACAGCTTTTTTCACAAAAATGAAAATTCAGCCCAGAGTTTTCTTCTTTACGGGCAGAACTATAGGTAAGCCTGACGAAAATCTTAATCAAGTTTATAAAAACTGCAATGAGAAAAAAGTCCTTTTTGCAAAAGAAAGGCCGTATGGTTTTATCGACCGTGTAAAGCTCAGATATTATATTATTACCAGTAAGGTAACTGTCACAGACGATTATATTTATTTTTTGCGTAAATATAAGCTTAAGCCTGAACAAAGGCTTATTCAGATATGGTATACGGGCGGCGCTTTTAAAAAGATGGGTATTGACGGACCGTCTGTCCTTTCTGTTTTTGAAGAGTACAGAACTCATTCGCAGTACAGTGATTTCTGCGTTTCTTCCGAGTATGTCCGTCAGTATTACTGCCATGCCTTCGGACTTGATATGAATGTAGTAAAAGCTATAGGAACACCCAGATCCGATCTTGTTTCCGATAAGGAGCTGACTGAAAAAAACAAAGAAGAAATCTGTTCGAAGCATCCTCTTTTAAGAAATAAGAAGGTATATATTTACTGTCCCACAGTAAGAATAAAGGAAGATACAGTTGTTCCTTATAATCCTGAGATTGACTGGGATAAGCTCAATGATGACCTTTATGACGATGAGGTGTTTATTATCTGCCGCCATCCGTCAATGAAGGAGGAGTATATCAAAGGGCGGTTTTATTCCCGTGTAAAAGATTATACCTTTGAAAATACAAGTGAGCTTCTTGCTGTATCTAATGTTATTATTACTGACTATTCTTCTATAGTTTTTAATGCATCAATAATGGATAAGCCTATGGTTTTCTACTGTCCCGATTATGAGGAATATAAGGACGGATTTTATCTTGATTATAAGAAGGAGCTTCCCGGTGAGATTATAACGGATTTCGGAAACGGTCTTACAGCTGTAAGACGTGCTGAAGAAATGTCCTCAAAGGAAGTTCTTGCACAGTTCCGTGAAAAACAAATGGGAGCTTGTGACGGTAAAAGTACAGAAAGAATACTCTCTCTTATAAAAAAATATTTGAAATAAATGGCAAAAGCTTCCGGATTAACTTATCCGGAAGTTTTTCTTGTTTACGATTTTTTACCTATTATATTTTTGAGCGAAAAACACAAATTATATTTGCGGCTGAAAACAAAGGTTGCAAAGTCAGGAGGTGGAAAATGGTAAAAGGAATAAGAACAGTAAGAACATTTTTACTGAGTATAACTTTATTTGCATTATGTTTACTGGTTTACGGCTTTTATTCGGTGCCTGACGAATTATATTCGGTAGCAGATAAGATTGAAAGTGTAAATGAGATTTATACAATAACCTACGGTGAAAAAATCAGCGATGACAGTCAGAGAAACGCAGGTCAGAGCGATAAATATGAGGTCAAGGTCAGTCTCCTGAACGTCATACCCGTAAAAAGCTCATCAATAACCGTCAGCAGCAGACAGTATGTCGGGGTTTCCGGTGAGCTTTTCGGTCTGAGATTATTCACTCAGGGAGTAATGATTGTAGGAATTGATGAAGTCGATACGGAAATGGGTTATGTTTCCCCGGCGAAGAGTGCGGGACTTCATAAAGGAGATGTCATTTGCAGTATCAACGGTGAACCGGTAAGGACCAGTCAGGAAGTATCAGAGATTTTTTCAAAGAGCAGCGGTGAATTAATGCATGTCGAGTATATCAGGGAGGATAAGCACAGTACCGTTTCATTTTCCCTTGCATACAGCAAGTCTGAGCAGAAATATAAGGCGGGACTATGGATAAGAGACAGTGCTGCCGGCATAGGAACAATGACATTTTATGATATAAATACAAATGTTTTTGCTTCTCTCGGCCACGGCGTATGTGATATTGATACAGGTGAAATACTGCCTCTTTCAGACGGAGACATTGTTTCAGCATATGTAAGCTCTTGCTATAAGGGAAAAAGCGGTCAGGCAGGAGAATTATGCGGTATTTTTAATTCTGAAACAAAAGGCACACTTTTAATTAACTGTGATGAAGGTGTCTACGGCTTATCAGAAAAAATAAATACAGGAAAGCTTATGCCTGTAGCTGCAAAATCGGAGATTAAGACCGGCAAGGCACAGATAATTTCTACTGTGGACAAAAGCGGTCCCGGATACTATGATATTGAAATAACAAGGATTACAGACAGTGCAGGGCAGAATAAGAATATGGTAATAAAAGTAACAGATGAAGAATTGATTGAAAAAACAGGCGGTATTGTTCAGGGAATGTCCGGCTCTCCTATAATACAGAACGGTATGCTTGTGGGTGCAGTAACCCACGTGTTTGTAAGTGATCCGACTCAGGGCTACGCCATTTTTGCCGAAACGATGCTGCAGAAAGCAAGAACAGTTGCTACAGAAGAGTTTTCAGCTGCTTCATAATAAATAAAAACAGAAATGCTTCTTACCCGGTTGACAGCGTAAAGAAGATTTCTGTTTTTTCTTTATATATTTTTTAAATATCTTTCTACTGCATCTTCCCAGCAGGGGAGTCTTTCAAAGTCTGCTTGCGTTAGACATTCCTTGCATAGTCTTGAGTTCAGAGGTCTTTTTGCGGGTGTGGGATATTCTTCAGTGGTAATAGGCTTGAGCTTTATATTAATACCTTTGATTTCAAAAGCTTTTTTTGCAAGCTCATACCATGTGCAGTAGCCCTCGTTGGTTGCGTGGTAAATACCGTATTTATCACTTTGAGCCATTTCCGTAAGAAGCTTTGCAAGGTCATGTGAATAAGTAGGAGATCCCGTCTGATCATTGACAACACTGATTTCATCTCTCGTATCTGCAAGACGAAGCATTGTGGCAATAAAGTTGCGGTTTTCTTCACCGAATACCCAGGATGTACGTACGATAAAATGTTTTTTACAGTGTTTCAGAACTGTGTCCTCACCGTCACTTTTGCTTTTTCCGTAAACACTTAAGGGAGCCTTCTTGCTGTCCGTCCCGAAAGCTTTACTGCCTTCACCTGAAAAGACATAGTCGGTGCTGATATATATAATTTTTGCGTTTTTCTTTTCACATTCACGGGCAAGGTTTTCTGTGCCGAGAGAGTTTACACTGAAGCAAAGCTCTTTGTTTTCTTCTGCTTTATCAACGGCTGTGTATGCGGCACAGTGGATAAGACAGCTGAACTTCTTATCACGGAAAAACTTTTCTGTTTTATCTTCTGAGGTTATATCAAGGTCATCGATGTCGATTCCGAGATGCGGAATATGTTTCTCTTCCATAATTCTGCAGACATCCTTGCCGAGCTGACCCTTTGCTCCTGTTATAATAATCATACTGTCACCTTAATAGCTGAAATCAACGTCACTGTCACAAAGAAGGGGAGCGCCTGAATCCTTCTGTGAAAGAACGGGCTCAGATATACCCCAGTCAACACCGATTTCTTTATCATCGAATCTTATGCTTCTGTCACTTTCTTTGTTATAATATCCGTCAACCTTGTAAAGCACCTCAACATCATCGGTAAGAGTTACAAAGCCGTGACCGAAGCCTTTGGGAATATAAAGCATATATTTGTTTTCTTCCGTAAGCTCTGCACTTACCCATTTGAGATAAGTAGGTGAGCCCTTTCTCAGATCTACAGCAATATCGAGAATTTTACCTCTTGTACAGCTGATAAGCTTTGTCTGTGCGTAAGGCTCTTTCTGAAAATGGATACCTCTGAGAGTGCCTTTCTGTTGAGAGTAGGAACGGTTATCCTGGACAAAAACCGTATCAATTCCCAATGCTCTGAGCTTTTCATAGCTGTAGGATTCATAAAACCAGCCTCTGTTGTCACCGAAAACATCAGGCTTTATAAGCTTGACATCATTTATTTCTGTATTAATAATTTCCATAATTAACATCCTTAACCTTTATTATCATAATTATACTATCAGTGAAAATAATAGTCAATAACATTTTTTCTTGACAAGAGGGTTGAAAATCTTTAATATACTTATGAAAGACTCATCGGAGGAGGTGGAGCTGTGATTGCAGGAATAGTATGCGAATATAATCCTTTTCATAAAGGACATCTTTATCATATAGAAAAAACCAAAAGCTACGGTGCTGATTATATCGTGTGTGTAATGAGCGGTAATTTTGTTCAGCGCGGTGAGTGTGCATATTTCGATAAGTGGCTTCGTGCCGAGGCTGCTGTAAGATGCGGTGCAGATATAGTAATAGATTTACCTGTACCCTGGGCATGCGGCTCTGCCGAAAGCTTTGCAAGAGGCAGCATAGGTCTTCTTTGCAATTTCGGTATAGACCTTCTTTCTTTCGGAAGCGAATGTGATGATGAGGAAATTCTGTACCGCTGCGCCGAAGCTCTTGACGATGAAAGGGTCGGAGCTTTTCTGAAAAACAAAACAGCTGAAGGTATGAGCTATCCTTTTGCTCTCAGTGAAGCTGTAGGGGAAATATACGGTGAAAAGGAAAGAGATATTCTTTCCTCACCCAACAGCACTCTTGCTGTCGAATATATCAGAGCGCTTAAGCACTTTTCTCCCGATATTAAAATTCTGCCTGTAAAAAGAAAGGGCAGTGACCACGATGATGCAAATATAAAAGAAGGAATAGCAAGTGCAAGTAAAATAAGAAGCTTTTCCGATTTCAAAGAGGCAGAAGAATTTATTCCCGGAAGTATATATCCGATTTTCCTTGATGCCGTAAGAAAAGATGGAATTTCTTCTATGAAAAAAGGTGAAAGAGCAGTCATTTCAGCTCTCCGTGAAATGAAAAAAGAGGAGTATGCTCTTTATGTAACCGATGAAACGGGACTTTCAAACCGAATATACGAGGCAGTCAAAACAGCGGCAACTCTTGATGAAATTTACGAAAAAGCCAAGACTAAGAATTACACCCATTCGAGAGTGAGACGGGAAGTGATTTCTCTTTATCTTAAAATACCAAAGGATATTTCAAAGGGGAAGGTACCCTATATGAGAATTCTTGCCGCGAGTGAAAGGGGATTATCTCTTCTGGGTAAGGCTAAAGAAAATTCCTCTGTACCTGTTATTACAAAACATTCGGAAATGTCCTTTGTCTCTGAAGAAGCAAAGAGGGTTTATGAAATACAGTGCATAAGCAGTGATAAATTTGCTCTTTTCTCCGATAAAATAAAAGAATGCTCCCTTGAACAGAAGCATTCTATGATAAAAGTAAATATTGATTAAATACTGTCATTCTGAATTGTTGCTTTTGTAATATTCAGGATGACTTTTTTATACGGGCTCACCTATACAGAAATCATCGGTGCTTACCTGTGTGATTATAACATCAGTAATTTTTCCGCACATTTCCCCGGAAATCTTTGCTTTTACGGGAATATAATTTGCTGTATGTCCGCAGATATAGCCTTCACTGTCAGCTGCTTCAAAAAGGACAGAATATTTTTTGCCTATCTGTTTTTCAAAAAAGTCGCGTCTGATTTTTTCTGTCTCTTCAATCATAATTCTGCTGCGTTCTTCTTTTACTCTTTTTTCGGGATGACCGTCCATTTTTTCAGCTCTTGTGCCTTTTCTTACAGAGTAGGGGAAAACGTGTACCTTTTCAAAGGCTATTTCTTTTACAAAGCTGAGACTTTCCCTGAAATCCTCTTCATTTTCACCTGCAAAACCAACCATAACATCAGTTGTCAGTGTGCAGTCGTCAAAGCTTTCTCGAAGCTTACGGCAGATTCTTCTGTATTCATCAGCTGTATAGTGTCTGTTCATGCTCTTCAGTGTTTTATCGCATCCGCTCTGAAGAGAAATGTGAAACTGAGGGCAGAGCTTTTTGCACCCTGCAAGTCTTTCGATTACCTCATCGGTAAGATGGTCGGGCTCAAGGGAGCCTAAGCGCACACGGAGAATACCGTCTGTATTTTCGGCAGCTTCAACGGCATCAGGGAAAGCTTTTCCGATATCCTGACCGTAAGAGGAAAGGTTTATGCCTACAAGAACTACCTCGTTATAGCCGTTTTCTGCAAGGCTTTCAAGCTCATCCTTCAGTTCTTCAAGAGGCTTTGAGCGTACTCTGCCTCTTGAGGTGGGGATAATACAGTAAGAGCAGAAACGGTTGCATCCGTCCTGAATTTTGATATATGCTCTCGTTCTTTCTTCGAAACGGCTTATTGTAGTGCCGGAGAATTTGTCGCCTGTTTTATGCTCCTGTACCTCGAAAACTCTTGAGCCGTATTTCAGAAATTTTTCTAAAGTGTCGGCAAGGTCTGCATTGTTTTTATTACCTATAACAATATCAGCCTCAATAAGCTCCCGTGATTTTTCGGGATAAGCCTGAGGCATGCATCCCGTCAGTACAACAACCGAATCGGGGTTGTTACGCTTGAAGCGTCTTACTGCCTGCCTCGTTTTCTGATCTGCCGCCGCAGTTACGGTGCAGGAGTTTATTATAAAAATATCGGCTTTTCCGTCGGTGACTGTCTCATAACCTCTTTTTGAAAGGGCTTCGCTGATTGCCTGACTTTCATACTGATTCACCTTACAGCCGAGTGTATAAAATTTAACCTTCATTTTAACCAGCCTCGCTATATTGATAATGTAATTATAAAGCAAAGGCGGATAATATTCAAGCAGTTTGTTTTATTTTACATTTTCTTTTCATAAATATCATTGAGAATATTTTCAGAGGTGGTATATGTGAAAAGAATTATAACTATCCTGACTTTAACGGCAGCTTTTGTTTTCTCTTTTTCTTTTATGGCTTTTGCCGAAAATGAAGATGCAGTTTCTGTCAGAGCAAAAGCGGCGGTTTTAATGGATGTGCAGACAGGTCAGGTGCTTTATTCATTCAATGAAAATGAACAGCTTTATCCTGCATCTGTAACAAAGATTATGTCCTTGCTTTTATTTATGGAAGCCCTTGACAGCGGAAAGATATCTCTTGATGAGATTGTAACAGCAAGTCCGACGGCGGCAGCTAAGGGCGGCTCACAGATATGGCTCAAAGAGGGAGAGCAGATGACGGTGGATGAGCTGCTGAGGGCAGTTGCCATTGCAAGTGCCAATGATGCCTGCACAGCCCTGGGTGAGCATATAGCGGGCAGTGAAGAGGGCTTTGTGAAGATGATGAATGACAGAGCAGAAGAGCTTGGGATGAAGAATACTTATTTTGTCAACTGCTCGGGACTTGACGATGATACTACGGAGCATCTTTCGACAGCCTATGATATAGCTCTTATGTCCCGTGAACTTCTCAGACATGAAAGAATAAAGACATACACTACTGTGTGGATGGATACTCTCAGAGACGGTCAGACAGAGCTTACAAATACCAACAGACTTGTCAGATTCTATAACGGCACAACGGGTCTTAAAACGGGAACAACCGCCAAAGCAGGGCATTGCCTTTCTGCCTCAGCTGAAAGAAATTCCCTTCATCTTATTGCTGTTGTTATGGGCTCGGAAAACAGTACCGACAGATTTGAGGGAGCAAAGGCACTGCTGAATTGGGGCTTTGCAAATTATGAAACGGTGACCCCTGAAATAGACACCTCCCTTATCACCGATGTAAGGGTGCTCAGAGGGACGGAGGCATATGTCAGACCGGAGATTTCAGGTCTTGGAAATCTTACACTGAAAACCGGAGAAAAGAACAGCCTTGTAACAGAAATCAGCCTTGCTTCAGATGTGGAAGCACCTGTAGAGGAGAATCAGATTTTAGGTAAAATTGTTCTCAAAACAGGTGAGAAAACTGTCGGGGAATATGATCTTACGGCGAAAAATGCAGTAGGTAAAATAAATTTGCGGATTATGATGTCAAGAATTTTAAAAAGTATTACGAAAGCTTGAGATTATTCTTGTTATTTATGTTGACAAATTCTGATATTTGTATTAAAATACAGAAAATAAACAAATTTACAACTAGGAGTATAACGTATGTCAGCAAAATTAACAAAAAAATACGTTTCTTCTTTCATAACAGACGAAGAAATACTTTCCTATCAGGAAAAAATTACAAAAGCACACGAAGCTCTTCACGGTAAAACCGGCGCAGGCAGTGATTTTACAGGTTGGGTTGATCTTCCCGTAGATTATGATAAGGAAGAGTTCGCAAGAATAAAAGATGCAGCCGAAAAGATCAAGAAAAACAGTGAGATACTTATTGTTATCGGTATCGGCGGTTCATACCTCGGTGCAAGAGCAGTTATCGAATTTATCAAGGGACAGTGCTATAATGATACTGCAAAGGACTGTGCAAAGATTTACTTCACAGGTAACAGCATTTCATCCTCATCTCTTGCTGAGCTTCTTGCTATTATCAAGGATAAGGATTTTGCAGTTAATGTAATTTCAAAATCAGGAACAACAACTGAGCCTGCAATTGCTTTCAGAATTTTCCGTGATCTTCTTCAGAAAAAATACGGCAAAGAAGGCGCTGCAGAAAGAATATTTGTTACAACTGATAAGTCAAAGGGTACCCTTAAGTCACTTGCTGACAGAGAGGGTTATGAAACCTTCGTTGTACCCGATGATGTAGGTGGAAGATATTCTGTTCTTACTGCTGTAGGACTTCTTCCTATTGCTGCTGCAGGTATCGACATTGATGCTCTTATGCAGGGTGCTGCAGATGCAAGAGAAAAGCTTATGCCTGTTTCAATTGAAGAAAATGACTGTTACAAATATGTTGCTGTAAGAAATGCTCTTTACAATAAGGGTAAGGCAACTGAAATGTTTGTAAGCTACGAGCCCTGCTTTACAATGATGAACGAATGGCTCAAGCAGCTTTTCGGCGAAAGCGAAGGCAAGGAAGGTAAGGGTCTTTTCCCCACATCAGCAATTTTCTCAACTGATCTTCACTCTCTCGGACAGTATATCCAGGAAGGCGAAAGAATTATGTTTGAGACAGTTGTTAATTTCAGGAACCCCAGATTCGAAATTGAAATCGGTGAAGATCCCGAAAATGTTGACGGTCTTAATTTCCTTAAGGGTAAGACAATGAGCTTCGTTAACGAAAAAGCATTCCAGGGTACTGTACTTGCTCATAATGACGGCGGTGTTCCCAATATCGTTATCGAAAACGATGATATGAGTGAAAAAACACTCGGTTACCTCATTTATTTCTTCGAAAAGGCATGTGCCGTTTCAGGTTATGTTTTAGGTATCAATCCCTTTGATCAGCCCGGTGTTGAAAGCTATAAGAGAAATATGTTTGCTCTTTTAGGTAAACCCGGTTACGAAAAAGAGAAAGAAGTACTTGAACAAAGATTAAATAAATGATATAATAGGTATGTAATTAAAATCGTGAGGCGGAATATCTGCCCTGCGGTATTAAATAAAAGGAGGAAATATAAAATGATTTCTATTATTTTAGGTCACAAAGGTTCAGGCAAAACAAAGCATTTGATTTCTTGCGTAAACGAGGCTGTTGAAAACTCTAAGGGCAACGTTGTCTGCGTTGAGAAAGAAACCAAGTTAACATATGATGTCAACTACCGTGCAAGACTTATTGCAACAGACGATTACGAAGTTAAGGGTTATGCAGCTTTCTACGGCTTCCTTGCAGGTGTATGTGCAGGTAACCACGATATTACTGACGTTCTTGTTGATGCAACACTCAGAATCGGTGGAAGAGACTACAATGAGCTTGCTTCTTTCCTCGAGAAGATTTATGAGCTTTCATCAGTAAACGAGAAGGATTTCGTTTTCACTATTTCAGCTGATAAGGAAGAACTTCCCGAATCAATCTTCAATTTCTGCAAGGTTATCTGATTATATCTTAACATTCAGAGCTGTTTCTTTACGGGACAGCTCTTTTGTGCTTTTTGAAAGGAAGTAGACTATGAACTACGAATATGAAAAAGAGGCTCTGAGTCAGGGCTTTACTTGCGTATGCGGTATTGATGAGGCGGGAAGAGGTCCTCTCTGCGGTCCCGTGTGTGCAGCGGCCGTTATTCTGCCCGTTGATTGTGAGATTGAGGGAATCAATGACTCGAAAAAGCTTACGGAGAAAAAGAGGGAACAGCTTTTTGATATAATCACCGAAAAAGCAATTGCTTACAGCATTGAGATGGTTGATGCAAAGACAATCGATGAAATCAATATTCTTCAGGCAACATTCCTTGCCATGAGAACTGCTGTTGAAAAGCTTCCGGTTAAAGCGGATATTGCTCTTATTGACGGCAACGGAAAGCCGGGTCTTGATATTGAAGAAAGAACTGTGATAAAGGGTGATGCAAAATCTGTATCAATAGCCGCCGCTTCAATTCTTGCCAAGGTTTCAAGGGACAGATATATGCTTGAGGCAGATAAGAAATACCCTGAATATCAGTTTGCAAAGCATAAGGGCTACGGTACAAAGCTTCACTATGAAATGATAGCTGAGCACGGCATTTGTGATGAGCACAGAAGAACCTTCCTTAAGAAGATTTTAGGTGAAGGCTGATGGATAAGGCTGATACAGGAAAAAAAGGTGAGAAATTTGCCGCTGAATACTATCGTAAAAAGGATATGAAATCATTACAATGAACTATCATTCCCGTTACGGTGAAATTGATGTGATTGCTGAAAATGATACTGAAATTATTTTCTGTGAGGTAAAAACACGAAGCTCAAAAGGATACGGCTCTCCGTCTGATGCAGTAGATTCAAGAAAGCAGAAAAAGCTCACTCTTACTGCTTTTAAATATCTTGAAGAAACCGGGAACGAAAAAATGCCCCGTTTTGATGTTTTTGAGGTGTGGCAGAATGAGGGGAGAATATACAAGTTCAATAATATTGAAAATGCTTTTGAGGCTGCTGATTTTTCGGGAAGGTATGATATATTCTGAATTGGTATGTGATACTGACCGGGAAGTAGTATTAAATGAAGTTCTTTTACTCTTATGAGCTTTCCTTAGGTAAATAAATCTGTGACGGACTTTCTATAAGTCCGTTTCTTTTTATAAATAAATCTTTACTTTTCTGAATTGTTGTGCTAAAATATTACGGTTAAAATCTCTAAAAATAACGGAGGTAAAATTATGCTCTATACAAGTACAAGAGATAAGAGTGTCAGAGTAACATCAGCTCAGGCAATTGCCCAGGGTATTTCTGTTGATGGAGGACTTTTTGTTCCCGAAGAAATCCCTCAGATTGATAAGGAGTTTGTTGATTCTTTAGTTGGTCTTGACTATATTTCAAGAGCCAAGAAAGTGCTTTCACTTTATCTCACCGACTATACAGAAGAGGAGATTGATTACTGCGTAAGCGGTGCATATGCAGAGGGTAAGTTTTCAAGCGGAAAGGTATCTCCCATAAAGACTATTGCTGAAGGTGAGAATATCCTCGAGCTCTGGAGAGGTCCTACCTGCGCTTTCAAGGATATGGCTTTACAGCTTCTTCCTTATCTTCTTACAACTGCAGCGAAGAAAATCAGGCTTGACAAGACTGTTGTAATTCTTGTTGCAACATCAGGTGATACAGGTAAGGCTGCACTTGAAGGCTTTAAAGATGTCGATGGTACAAAGATAATGGTCTTCTATCCCAACGACGGCGTAAGTCCTATGCAGAAGCTTCAGATGACAACTCAGGCAGGTGAGAATGTAGCTGTATGTGCAATAAACGGCAATTTTGACGATGCACAGAACGGCGTTAAGGCAATCTTCACCGATAAGTCAGTTGCAGAAAAGCTCAGTGATAACGGTATGATGTTCTCTTCAGCTAATTCAATCAACTGGGACAGACTTGTTCCGCAGATTGTTTATTACATTTCTGCTTATTGTGACCTTATTGAAAACGGCACAATCAGTAACGGTGACGAAATCAATATTGTTGTTCCCACCGGTAACTTCGGCAATATTCTTGCTGCATATTATGCAAAGAAAATGGGTATTCCCGTAAAGAAGCTTATCTGCGCTTCAAATGCTAATAATGTTCTTACAGATTTCCTTAAAACAGGTATCTATGACAGAAACAGAAAGTTCTTTACAACAACCTCTCCTTCAATGGATATCCTTATTTCCTCCAATCTTGAAAGACTTCTCTTCCACCTCTGCGGTGAAAACGATGAAACAGTAAAGGGATGGATGACCTCACTTTCAAAGGAAGGTAAGTATGAGGTGTGTGACTGCGTTAAATCAAAGATAAGTGAACTCTTTGACGCAGGCTGCTGTGATGACGAAGCAACTGCAAAAGCAATTGCAGATACTTACAGAGACGGATATCTCTGTGATACCCATACAGCTGTTGCCGTAAAGGTATATGAGGATTATGTGGAGGCAACAGGTGATAAGGCTGAAACTGTTATTGCATCAACAGCTAATCCTTATAAATTCTCTGCTGCCGTACTTAAGGCAGTAAAGGGCGATATTCCTGCTGATGCAGATGAATTTATGCAGGTTGATTTACTTAAAGCTGAAACAGGTGTTGAATGTCCTGCTCAGCTTGCAAATCTCAAGGGCAGCCAGCCGAGATTTACTGATTGCTGCAATAAAGAAGATATGATTGCAATGGTATACAGAATGCTTGGCATATAATTTAAAAAGAATTTTTCGGGAGGTGTCAGATGTCAATTTTTGCAATAGGTGATACACATCTTACTTTCAGCACTGATAAGCCTATGGATATTTTTCGCGGCTGGACAGATTATGTTGAAAGAATTGAAAAAAATTGGCGTGCCGTTGTTGAAGACGGAGACACCGTAGTTATTCCCGGTGATATTTCCTGGGCAATGTCTCTTCAGCAGGCAAAAGAAGATTTTCGTTTTCTTCATAATCTGCCCGGTAAAAAAATAATAATGAAGGGTAACCATGATTATTGGTGGAACACTAAAAAGAAAATGGATGCCTTTCTTCTCGAAAACGGTTTTGATACTGTATCCATTCTTCACAATAACGCCTTCAGGGTAGGTGACTTTACTCTCTGCGGGAGCAGGGGATGGTTTTTCGATGCGGAAAAAAGTCCTGACAGTAAGGTTCTCCTGAGAGAAGCAGCTCGTCTTGAAAGATCAATTGAAGAGGGTGAAAAGCTTGGGGGAGAGCTGATAGTTTTTCTTCATTATCCTCCCGTTATGACCAATCTCAGATGTGACGAGATTTTTGATGTGCTGAAAAGACACGATATAAAAAGATGTTATTACGGCCATCTTCATGGTGAATCTACCCTCAGAGCAGTGAAGAATACGGTGGACGGAATCAATTTTTCTCTGGTTTCGGCAGATTTTCTTGAATTTTGTCCCCGAATTATCGAAAAAATTTGAAAAAACTATGGAAATATTTTTCAAATGCTGATATAATGTATAAGTTAAAATGTAAAATGGGTTACCTTGTGTGAGTTAATTTTAAAAAAAGGGACCCGGATAGGAGTTTTAAAATGAGTTTAAAATCATCAAAGAACACTGAAACAAACGTATACGCTCTTGAGGTCACAATCTCAGCTGAAGAGTTTGATGCTGCACAGAACAAGGCTTTCAACAAGCAGAAGAACAGAATTCAGCTTCCCGGCTTCCGTAAGGGCAAGGTAACACGTAAGATGGCTGAGAATTTCTACGGCAAGGGCTGGCTCTACGAAGACGCACTTGACTATTGCTACGGCGATGCAGTTGAAGGCGCAGTTAAAGAAGCAGGTCTTGATATGGTTGGCACAAAGAGTGCTGATATCAAGGAAATCGGCGAAAACGGTGTTGAATTAGTTGTTGAAATCTATGTAAAGCCTGAAGTTGAAGTTACAGAGTACAAGGAACTCAAGGCAACAAAGAAAAAGGTTGAAGCAACTGAAGAAGAAATCCAGGCAAAGATTGACGAGCTTCTTGAAAGAAACTCACGTCTTGTTGAGGTTACAGACAGAGCAGTTGAAAACGGTGACATTACAGTTATCGATTTTGAAGGCTTTGTTGACGGTGTTGCTTTTGACGGCGGCAAGGGTGAAAGCTATGAGCTTACAATCGGTTCAGGTCAGTTCATCCCCGGCTTTGAAGAGCAGATCATCGGTCACAGCATCGGTGAAGAATTCGACGTGAACGTTAAGTTCCCCACCGAATACACACCTGAGCTTGCTGATAAGGATGCAGTATTCAAGATTAAGCTTCACGAAATCAAGACAAAGGAAATGCCTGAGCTTGATGATGAGTTTGCACAGGATGCAGCAGACTGTGATACAGTAGCAGCTCTTAAGAAGAATATCGAAAAGGAAATCAAGCAGCAGAAGGAAGCTCAGAATGACAGAGAAATCGAATCTCAGCTTCTTGAAAAGCTCAGCGAAAATGTAGAAGGTGAAATTCCCGAATGCATGTATGAAGCTGAAATCGACAATCAGATCAAGAACCTTGATTACAGACTTTCAATGCAGGGTATGAGCTTTGATATGTATCTCCAGTATTCAGGTATGACTATGGAAGCATACAGAGAAAACCTCAAGGAAGGCGCAATGAAGCAGGTTAAGATCCGTCTCGGTCTTGAAGCAGTTGCTAAGAAGGAAAACCTTGAAGTTACCGACGAAGCTCTTGAAGAAGAATTTGCAAAGTTTGCAGAGCAGTACGGTATGGAAGTTGAAAAGATCAAGGAAGTTGTTCCTGCTGAGGGCCTTCGCGGTGATCTTCTCAACGAAAAGGCTCTTGCATTCATCAAGGAAAATGCAAAGGTTACAACTGCAAGAAAGCCCAGAGCAAAGAAAGATGATGCTAAGGCAGAAGATGCCGAATAATTACTGTTTATAAAGGTTGATTTAAACCAAGAATAGTATAGTAAGTCGGAGCTGTATTTCGGCAGCTCCGACTTGAAATATTTTTTAACATTGTCAGTAAGGAGGAACTATTATGCCATTAGTACCTTATGTAGTAGAACAGACAAACAGAGGAGAAAGACAGTACGATATTTATTCAAGACTTCTCAACGACAGAATTATCGTCCTTTCCGATGAAGTAAACGATGCTACAGCTTCACTTGTTGTTGCACAGCTTCTTTTTCTTGAAAGTCAGGACAGCGAGAAGGATATCAGCTTTTATATCAACAGCCCGGGTGGTTCGGTAACTGCAGGTATGGCTATTTATGATACAATGCAGTACATCAAGTGTGATGTTTCAACTATCTGTATGGGTCTTGCAGCAAGTATGGGCGCTTTCCTTCTTTCCTCAGGTGCAAAGGGCAAGAGATTTGCTCTTCCCAACAGTGAAATTATGATTCATCAGCCTTCAGGCGGTGCAAAGGGTCAGGCAACAGATATTAAGATTGTTGCAGATCATATTTTAAGAACTAAAGAAAAACTCAACAAGATTCTTGCTGAAAATACAGGTAAGGATATTTCTGTTATCGCTCAGGATACTGAAAGAGATAACTTTATGACTGCTGAAGAAGCACTCGAATACGGTCTTGTTGATAAGATTTTATACAAGAGATAATTTAAAGGGGTAGTTTAGTTATGGCAAGAGATGGCGACATCAAAGAAAAGAGTGTAAGATGTTCCTTTTGCAACAAGGCTCAGAGTGATGTCAAAACATTGATTGCTGGTCCCGGCGTCTATATCTGTAACGAATGTATAGCGCTTTGCCGAGAGATTGTCGAGGAGGAGGGCGAAAGCCTTTCAAGGAAGGAAAGCAACGATTTTGCTTCACTTAAAAAGCCGGCTGAAATCAAGGCTCTTCTCGATCAGTATGTTATCGGACAGGATGAAGCAAAAAAAGCTCTCAGTGTAGCCGTTTACAATCACTACAAAAGAATATATTCGGGCAAGGATGCTGATATTGAGGTAGGTAAGAGTAATATTCTTATGCTCGGACCTACGGGTGTAGGTAAAACTATGCTTGCGCAGACACTTGCAAGAATTCTTGACGTGCCTTTTGCTATTGCTGACGCAACAACGCTTACAGAAGCAGGTTACGTAGGTGAGGACGTAGAAAATATTCTCCTGAGACTTATTCAGGCGGCAGATTTTGATGTTGAAAGAGCTGAAAAGGGTATTATCTACGTTGACGAAATTGATAAAATCGGCAGAAAGAGTGAAAGTACCTCCATTACAAGAGATGTAAGCGGTGAAGGTGTACAGCAGGCACTTCTGAAAATTCTTGAAGGAACTGTATCCAATGTGCCTCCTCAGGGCGGCAGAAAGCATCCTCAGCAGGAATTTATTCAGATTGATACAAGCAATATTCTCTTTATCTGTGCAGGCTCATTTGAGGGTATTGAAAAGATAGTAGAAAAAAGAATGGGCAACTCAGGCCTTGGCTTCGGTGCTGAAATAAAGACAAAGTCTGACTTTGAAAGTGACCGTATAATGCATCAGGTTGTTCATCATGACCTTGTTAAGTTCGGTCTTATCCCTGAGCTTGTAGGCCGACTTCCCGTTATCACTGCTCTTGATAACCTTGACGAAGCAGCGCTTGTAAGAATTATGACTGAGCCTAAAAATGCACTTATCAAGCAGTATCAGTATCTTTTCGGTATTGATGATGTCGAACTTGAGTTTGATATTGAGGCTCTGAAGGCTATTGCAGAAAAGACTCTTGAAGCAAAGACCGGTGCAAGAGGCTTAAGATCAATTATTGAAAAGCTTCTTCTTGACTATATGTTTGAAATTCCTTCAGAGGGCACCTTCGGTAAGCTCGTTATAACCAAGGATGCTGTTGAAGGTAAGACTAAGGCTTTGCTTGAAGACGGTGACAGTGACCGTCATTTCAGGCTCCCTCAGTCAAAACGTAAAAAATCAGAATAAATCTATTGACAATCTGTTTACAGTTGTGATAGAATATCGTAGTATAAAATTATGGAGGTTGAGTTAGATGACAGCTCTTCAGTATGTATTATCAATTGTAATTATAATTGTTGCCATTTGCATTATTGCTCTTGTTATGTTACAGGAAAGCAAGCAGAGAGGTCTTTCAGGTACAATTGCAGGTGCAAGTGAGACTTTCTTCGGTAAGAATAAGGGCAGAACAATGGAAGCTAAGCTTGCAAAGTTCACAAAGATTGCCGGTGCACTTTTCTTTGTACTTTCACTTGTAGCATCATTACTTGTTCTTTTCGGTGCTTAATTAATTTGATATTACTTAACGGACAGATGAACCTTGAGTTCATCTGTTTTTTTATTTATTTTCTATTGTCTAAACTGTTAATGTGTGCTATAATAATAAAATAATTATAGTGAGGTAGTATGTCATGATTATCTTGGGCATTGATCCCGGTTATGCAATAGTAGGTTACGGTGTTATAGATTACCGCAATAACCATTTTTCTGTTGTTGATTACGGTGCAATTCTTACCGATGCAAAAACACCCTTCAACGAAAGGCTCGAAAAAATTTATGACGAGCTTTGTGGTATAATCGAAAAGCATAAGCCCGAAGCAATGTCAATTGAAAAGCTTTTTTATAACAGCAATGCAAAAACTGTCATTGACGTAAGTCAGGCAAGAGGAGTGATAATGCTTGCTGCACAGAAAAACAGACTGCCTGCCTATGAATACACACCGTTACAGGTGAAGCAGAGTGTTGTCGGTTACGGCAGAGCAGAAAAAAAGCAGGTGCAGGAAATGACTAAGAGAATACTTGCTCTTGAAAAAGTGCCTAAGCCTGACGATACTGCCGATGCTCTTGCTATGGCAATATGCCACGCACATGCAAGCGGTTCACTTATGCAGAATATGAGAATAAAAAGGGGGATATAAGCTTTGTTTTACAGCTTGACAGGTAATGTAATATATAAAGGACTTTCAGATGTTGCCGTTGAATGTGGCGGTGTAGGCTTCAGATGTCAGAGCTCTGCCAATACACTCTCCGATGTTACTCTGAATGAAAAAATCACTCTTTTTACTTATCTTAATGTAAGAGAGGATGCTCTTGACCTTTTCGGCTTTTCTACGGAATATGAGCTGGAATGGTTCAGATTACTCATTTCGGTTAACGGTGTAGGTCCCAAGGCAGCTCTTGCAATTCTTTCTGAGCTTGAGCCTGACCGTCTTGCACTTAGTATTTCGGCCTCTGACGTAAAAGCTATTACAAGAGCTCAGGGCATAGGACCTAAGATTGCTCAGCGTATTATCCTTGACCTTAAGGATAAGGTTACGAGTGTTGCTTCCTCTTCTCCGGTAAGTGAAAATATCACTGCAGTTTCTGCTGTGGGTGATATGCCCAATTCAAGCGAGGCTGTTGCTGCTCTAACAATGCTTGGCTACAGTCAGTCTGAAGCTTCCGTTGCAGTGAGTAAGCTTGACCCCTCTTTGTCGGTAGAAAATCTTATTAAAGGCGCATTGAAGCTTTTATCTTTATAATAACGGTGATTTAAATGGATTTTGAAGAAAGAATTATAGCACCTGACCTTACATCTTTTGACAGTGATATTGAAACATCGCTGCGTCCAAAGGTGCTCTCTGATTATATAGGTCAGGAAAAAGCCAAGGAAAACCTTGAAATATATATAAAAGCCGCAAGAGAAAGAGGGGAGTCCCTTGATCATGTTTTACTTTACGGTCCTCCGGGACTCGGTAAAACTACCCTTGCCGGTATTATAGCCAATGAAATGAACGTTAACTTCAGAGTTACCTCGGGACCTGCTATTGAAAAGCAGGGCGACCTTGCAGCACTTCTGACGAATCTTAACGAAGGTGATGTGCTTTTTATTGATGAAATACACCGTCTCAACCGTAGTGTTGAAGAGGTTCTTTATCCTGCTATGGAGGATAATGCCCTTGATATTATCATCGGTAAAGGTCCGTCTGCACGCTCTATAAGACTTGACCTTCCTAAGTTTACTCTCGTCGGTGCAACAACAAGAGCAGGTCAGCTTTCTGCACCCCTTCGTGACCGTTTCGGTGTAATTCTCCGTCTTGAACTTTATACTCCTGAAGAGCTCAGTCAGATTGTTACAAGAAGTGCAGGAATTTTAGGCATAGATATTGAAAAATACGGAGCTCTTGAAATTGCCTCACGTTCAAGAGGAACACCGAGAATTGCCAACCGCCTTCTGAAACGTGCAAGAGACTTTGCGCAGGTTGTCGGTAACGGCATAATAGATGAGGAAAGCGCAGATATGGCTTTGAGCAAGATGGAAATTGACCATATAGGTCTTGATTCAATTGACCGTCTTTTACTCACAACAATGATAAAGAATTACGGTGGCGGTCCCGTCGGACTTGAAACAATAGCTGCGGCAATCGGTGAAGAGGCAATTACCATTGAAGATGTATATGAGCCATATCTTATGCAGATCGGCTTCTTAGGCAGAACTCCGCGAGGAAGAGTTGCTACTGCGGCGGCTTATGAACATCTTCAGATAGAAATGCCGGGACAGCAGAAATTATTTTAAAAAGGAAAGTTTATATGAGATATACAAAAGATTGGAAGGACTATGAGCTTATAGACTGCTCTTCAGGTGAAAGGCTTGAAAGATGGGGCGATATTATCCTTGTAAGACCTGACCCTCAGGTTATATGGAAGACTCCGAAAACCAATCCCTTGTGGAAAAAAGCCAATGCTTATTACCACCGTTCAAAATCAGGCGGAGGTGCATGGGATGTAAGAAGTAAAATGCCTCCCTTCTGGAGCATTAAATATAAAGACTTAACCTTCAATATAAAAACTATGGGCTTTAAGCATACGGGACTTTTCCCTGAGCAGGCTGTCAACTGGGATTATACAAGAGAGGTAATCAGAAAAGCCGGCAGACCGGTTAAGGTTCTCAATCTTTTTGCCTATACCGGTGGTGCAACGGTTGCACCTCTGTGTGAAAATGCACAGGTTGTTCACGTTGATGCCTCAAAGGGAATGGTAGCCTGGGCAAAGGAAAATGCCGTTTCATCAGGCGTTGACGGTGGCAGTGTACGATGGATAGTTGACGACTGTATAAAGTTTGTTCAGAGAGAAATCCGTCGAGGTAATAAATACGATATTATTATTATGGACCCCCCTTCATACGGCAGAGGCCCCGGTGGTGAGGTCTGGAAATTAGAGGATGAGGTTTACGGATTTGTTGAGCTTTGCAGTGAGCTTTTATATGAGGACTCATTGATGATGCTTATCAATTCCTACACAACGGGACTTTCTTCTTCAGTTATGGAATATATTCTCGGAGCTGTTGTAAAGAAAAAGTTCGGAGGTAAAATTTCCTCGTCAGAAATTGGTCTTCCTGTTACAGAGACGGGTATGGTGCTTCCGTGCGGTGCATCGGCAATCTGGGAAAAATAATTTAAAGAGGTAATTATGAACTCTTACATTGAATTTGATAATGTAACATTCGGTTATATTGAGAATGAAGAAAGTGGCTTTGCTCAGGAGAATGTTATAGAAAATATGAACCTTAAAATTGAAAAAGGTGACTTTGTTGCTGTTTTAGGTCATAACGGCTGTGGAAAAAGCACTCTTGCAAAGCTTTGTAATGCAATTCTTCTGCCTCAGCAGGGAAGAGTTCTCGTTGACGGCATAGATACTGCCGACGAAGAAAAGCTCTATGATATCCGTCAGAGAGTAGGTATGGTTTTTCAGAATCCCGACAATCAGATAGTTGCTACAATTGTTGAAGATGATGTTGCCTTCGGTCCTGAAAATTTAGGCGTTGAGCCGAAGGAAATCAGAAGAAGAGTTGACGAGGCACTTAAGGATGTAGGTATGTACGAATTCCGTACCTTTGAGCCTCATAAGCTTTCGGGAGGACAGAAGCAGAGAGTTGCAATTGCAGGTATTATTGCTATGAAGCCCAACTGTATTGTTCTTGATGAGCCGACAGCAATGCTTGACCCGAGAGGCCGCAGAGAGGTTATGGCTACGGTAAAAAAGCTTAACGAAGAATACGGAATAACCGTAGTTTTTATAACTCACTATATGGACGAGGCTGTTAAGGCAAACCGTGTTATCGTTATGGACAAGGGCAGAATAATCCTTGACGGAAAGCCGAAGGAGGTTTTCACTCATATCGATACCCTTAAAGGTGTAGGTCTTGACGTTCCCGAGGCTACTGAGCTTACCCGTAATCTCAGAGAAAAGGGAATCAGCCTTGCTGAAGATATACTTGATATTGACGAGCTTTTTGAAGCAATAGTCAATTTAACGGAGGACAAAAATTGAGTATTTCAATTCTTGAAACTAAAAATTTATCTCATGTTTATTCAAAAGGCACTACATCTCAGGTTGATGCAATCAGAGATGTAAGTCTTCAGATAGAAAAGGGAGAGCTTGTGGGAATTATCGGTCACACAGGCTCAGGGAAAAGCACCCTTATTCAGCACTTCAACGGACTTCTGAAGGGTACATCGGGTACAGTCCTTCTCGACGGAAAGGATATATGGGCTGATAAGAGTAAAATCCGTAATGTGCGCTTCAGAGTAGGCATCTGCTTTCAGTATCCTGAATATCAGCTTTTTGAAGAGACGGTTTATAAAGATATAGCCTTCGGTCCTACAAATATGAAGCTCAGCAGTGAAGAAATTGACCGCCGTGTAAAAAATGTAATCCGTTTTGTCGGTCTTGATGAAAGCTATCTTGAAAAATCACCCTTTGACCTTTCGGGCGGCGAAAAAAGAAGAGTTGCAATTGCCGGAGTTATGGCTATGGAGCCGGATGTGCTTATACTTGATGAGCCTTGCGCCGGTCTTGATCCCAAGGGCAGAGATACTGTTCTGTCTCTTATAAAGGAATACAGACAGAATACGGGAAGTACCGTTCTTGTTGTCTCTCACAGTATGGAGGATATATCAAAAATTGCAACCAAGGTGCTTGTAATGAACGAGTCAAGGCTTGCTTATTACGATACTGTTGACGGTGTATTCTGCCACAGTGAAGAGCTTAAAAATATGGGACTTAATATTCCTCAGCTTACAGAGCTTTTTCTGAAGCTTAAAGAAAAAGGCTATGATGTAAGCACTGATGTATATACTCTTGAAAAGGCTGAAAAAGAGCTTCTGAAGCTTTTGAAAGGGGGAAAAGCGCAGTGATAAGTGATATTACCATCGGTCAGTATTACAAGGGTGATTCCTTTGTTCATAAAATGGACCCCAGAATAAAAATCCTTATTACGATTCTTCTTGTGGTAATGATTTTTACCTGCAAAAACTTCATTTCTCTGGCTCTTATGGCTTTGTTTGTATGCTTTTCTATCCTTTCTTCAAAGGTTCCCTTTAAAATGTTTTTCAGAAGTCTTAAGCCTATTATTCCTATTGTTCTGTTTACTGCTGTTATCAATATTTTCTATGTTGGCGGCGGTGAAGAAATTTTTTCCTTAGGCTTTCTGACAGTAACGACTAAAGGACTTGCAACGGCAGCGTTTATGGCAATAAGAATTGTTCTTCTTATTATGAGCAGCTCCGTTTTAACCTATACAACGGTGCCTACAATGCTTACCGATGCAATTGAAAAGCTTCTTTCACCTCTTAAGATTTTTCACATTCAGGTGCATACACTTGCAATGATGATGACTCTTGCTTTAAGATTTATCCCCACGCTCATTGAGGAAATTGAAAGAATAACCAATGCACAGAAGGCGAGAGGTGCCGATTTTGAAAACGGAAGCTTTACGGACAGAGCAAAGGCTCTTGTTCCTGTGCTTATACCTCTTTTTGTTTCTGCTTTCAGAAGGGCTTATGAGCTTGCCTTTGCAATGAATTGCCGTTGTTATACCGGTGGTGAAGGCAGAACTAGAATGAAGCAGATGAAGCTTAAGCTTACAGATATTATTGCTTTTTTAATCTACATTATAGGTTTAGTTGGTATAATACTTATTAATAAATATTTCGGTTCGGTAATATAAAATGAAAAAGAATGTAAAACTTATTCTCTCATATGACGGCTCCGGTTACCACGGCTGGCAGATGCAGGATAATGCTGTAACTGTTCAGCAGTGTATTACAGAAGCAGCAGAAAAGATTTTCTGTCAGAAGATAACTGTTACGGGCTGCAGCCGTACTGACAGCAAGGTTCACGCAAATACCTTCTGCTGCAGCTTCAGATTCGAGGGGGAAAGAGCAGAAGATAAGATAATTCAGGGGCTCAATTCTCAGCTTCCCGATGATATAAGAGTATCTGAATGTGAATACGTAAGCGATGATTTCAATGCAAGATTTGACTGTAAGGGTAAGGAATATATCTATAAGATCTGGAACGGAAAAATCGGTAATCCCTTTCTTACAAAATATGCGCTTTTCTACCCATATAAATTAGATGCAGAGCTTCTTGACAGACAGGCGAAGGATTTTATCGGTACTTATGATTTTTCTGCCTTCTGTGCAAGCGGAAGCGTTGTGAAGGATACGGTAAGAACAGTAAGGGACTGCTCAGTCAGAAGGGAAGGAGACCTTGTAATTTTCTCTGTAACAGGAGACGGCTTTCTTTACAATATGGTAAGGATTATGGTAGGTACCCTTCTTTATATCAACAGCGGCAAGATTGAAAAAGATACAATCCCTCAGATTATAGAGTCGGGTGACAGAACAAAGGCTGGTATTACTGCAAGACCCGAAGGACTTTATCTAAATAAGGTTTTTTATTAAGTCGGTTAATACAGACAAAGGTGATTTTGATGGAAAATAACACAAAAATAAAGAATAATGCCTTTCCTCAGAATAAAGGCAAGGCTGTAAAAAAGAAAAAGAATTCAGCAGGAATTCTTTATGCTCTTGCAGGTGTGGTTATTCTGACCGTTTTTGTAATTTTAGCTGCAACAGTATTTTTTACTACCGATAAGATTATAGAGGATGAAAGCATGTCTTCAGAAAACAGTGAGCTTCTTTCCACTGTATCAGCTGATGAAATGGGCTTTCCCGTTGTTTTTTCAAACAACGATATAATTCAGTGTGAGGCATTTGATTCGGGAATTTTTGTTTTAGGCAAAAAGATTCTTACTTGTGTTTCAGCCGAAGGAAAAGTAAGATATAATAAAATATTCGCTCTCAGCCGTCCGGAAATGGCTGTCAGCGAAAAATACGGAATAGTTTATGACAGGGCTTCCTCAAAGTATTTCATCTTTACCCGCAAGGGTATCATTTACGAGGGTGAAAGTGAAAACGGAAAGCATATAATTACAGCAAAAATAAATAATCAGGGTGATGTTGCCCTGGTAACCAAAAGTGATGATTCTGCCTGCCGTGTTTATCTTGCAGATAAAAAAGGTGAGGTTAAATATATCTGGTCATGCGCCGGTGAATATGCAGTATCTCTTGATATTGCGTCCGGCGGAGAAGAAATTCTCTGTGGTACAATCGGCTCTGAAAAGGGAAAGGTTTATTCGAAGCTTTATCTGCTGAATATTTATTCAGACAGTGTAAAAGAAGAATATTACATTGACGGCAGTGCAGTTGTCGATGTAAAGCTTCTGGGCAGAAAGCTTATTGCAGTCTGTGATAACGGCAGATATATCTTCAATACACGTGACGATTCAGAAACGGCAGAAAGTGCCGCTGAATACACTTCGGGAATTATTGCTGTTTCATCGGATAACAGCGGTAATACTGCAGTAGTTACAAAAAAATCAGGTGCATTCGGCACTGATGAAATAACAGTTTATAATAAGAATAACGAAATCAGCTACAGAGGCTATACTGATGAAGCTGTAATCGATGTTCTTTGCCGTGGTAAAAGAGTTTATCTTCTTACAGATACGGCTATACTTGATTCACAGTCTGACGGCACATTCACAAATGTCAGCAGTGAAGAAATTTCAGGTGAAGGGATGGTGATCTGCAAAAGCAGGATGTATTATTACTCCACAGGTCAAATTGATATAAACAGTTGACTTTAGCTGTTACACAGTGATATAATATTCGAAATTTTCTTAAGGGGGCATAAAATGTCATACATAGTCGATATAATATTGATTGCAGTTTTTGCTCTTACAATGTTTGTTTCATATAAAAAAGGTTTTTTCAAAAGCCTTTTCGAACTTGTAGGTACATTGGTTTCCGTTGCTGCTGCAAGAATCGTATCAGAAAGTCTTGCAGTCACAGCATTTGATATGTTTATAAAAGAACCGGCAAAAGCTTATCTTACCAACACTCTCGGTACAGTGGGCACAACAGACTACGGTGCACAGGCTGAAGAGGCAATAGCATCCATTCCCGATTCGATGAACGGTGTAATGGAGATGATCGGTATTGATAAAGCAGCTCTTCTTGAACAGATAGCTTCCTCAGATTTTGCCCAGGGAAATCTTGTGGACAATATAATGGCAAACGTGGTAACACCTGTTGGTACAGCAGTTATTCAGTTTGTTCTCTTCGTTGTATTTGTTGTTGCATTTTCACTTGCCCTCAAGATTATTGTAAAGGCACTCAACTTTATTATTAAAAAGATTCCCGTTATAAAGAGTCTGAATAAAGGTCTGGGTGTTATAATAGGTATCTTCAGAGGTATCCTTGCGGTAGCTATAATCTCTATGATTTTAGGCGTTGTTGTAAGCTTTATCGGTGACGAAGCTTTTGTAGAAGCTGTCAACAGCTCTGTTATTGTAAGCTCACTGAAGGATTTTATTCCTACGTTGAGTGGCTCAGCATTAAATTAATAAAGTGAGGTAAAATATAATGAAAGATTTATTTAAAGGCGCTTTAACTATTCCTAACATTTTATCAGTTATAAGAATTCTCTGTACACCTGTTGTTGCATATCTTTTTGTTAATGATATGAAAATTTCTGCAGTTATTCTTCTTGCCGTTGCAGCTCTTACCGATACCTTTGACGGTCAGATTGCAAGAAAATTCAACCAGGTAAGCGCACTCGGCAAAATTCTTGACCCTGTTGCAGATAAGATTCAGCAGCTTACAATTGCTGTTCTTCTTCTTATCTCTTTCCACCGTGCAACTGATCCCGCAATTAAGATTTTAGGCTACATTTTTATCGTTTTCCTTGCAAAGGAAATGATTATGCTCCTTGGCGGTCTTACTATGCTTCTTCTCGGTATCAGACCCGGTGCAGCTGAAATCTACGGTAAGCTTGCAACTGTAGTGTTCTATGTAGGTATGGTTATTATTATGCTCTTCGGTCCTGATGTAGGTGCATTCAATGAGTACTTTACACTGCCGACATTTATAACATACGCTATAGTTGTTATCAGTGCAATTATGACAATTATTGCTTTCCTCAGCTATCTTCCCGAATCTATCAGACAGTTCAAAGAAAATTTTGCTGAGAGAAAAGAAAAGAAACAGGTAAAATAATTTTTTCCTTTTAGTCACTTATGTGACATGCAAATTCACGAGAAAGGAAAACCGTCTTTTGTGACGGTTCACGGCATTGATTAATGAAAAAAGTTACTTGCAGCAGATGCAAAAAACGTCCGGCGGTTATATTTATTTCAAAAATTATCGACGGTAAAACCGTTCCCGAAGGACTTTGCCTCAACTGCGCAATGGAAATGAATATAGGTCCCATCAAGCAGATGATGGAAAGCATGGGAATTACTGAGGAGGATGTTGATTCTATCAGTGAACAGTTTTCGAGTATGTTCCCTGACAGTGATGAGGACGGCAGCTTTGAGGCCGGCGGTTCACCTACTATGCCCTTTATGCAGGGACTTTTCGGTGACCTTCAGAACAGTCTGAGTATCAGAAATGAGGGTGGGGAGACTCTGCCCAAAACCTCTCAGAAGGCACCTGAAGCTAAGGAAGGCGGAAGAAAAGACAGGAAACGTAAGGAAAAGAAGCGCAAGTTCCTCGGTCTTTACTGTACTGATCTTACAGAAAAAGCCAGAAGCGGAAAAATTGATAATATTATCGGCAGAGATAAGGAGCTTGAAAGAGTTATTCAGATTCTCTGCAGACGTTCAAAGAATAATCCTTGTCTTATCGGTGAGCCCGGTGTAGGTAAGACTGCAATTGCGGAAGCGCTTGCGCAGAAAATTGCTGAGGGCAAGGTGCCTGCAAAGCTTGCAGATAAAGAGATACATCTTCTTGACCTTACTGCTCTTGTAGCCGGCACACAGTTCAGAGGACAGTTCGAGAGCCGAATCAAAAATCTTGTTGATGAAGTTAAATATAACGGAAATATTATTCTTTTCATCGATGAGGTACACAACCTTGTGGGCACAGGTGATGCTGAAGGCTCAATGAATGCTGCCAATATTTTAAAGCCTGCTCTTTCAAGAGGTGAAATACAGGTTGTCGGTGCGACTACCTTTACTGAATACAGAAAGAATATCGAAAAGGATGCTGCTCTTGAAAGACGTTTCCAGCCCGTAAGGATTGATGAGCCGTCTATTGACGACGCTACTGAAATTCTTTTAGGCATCAAGAAATACTATGAAGGCTATCACAGAGTAAGAATTTCTGATGAGCTTGTAAGAAAGACCGTTGTTCTTTCCGAAAGATATATTACTGACCGTTTTCTTCCTGATAAAGCTATTGACCTTCTTGACGAAGCCTGCACCTGCGCAAATCTTCGTAATAAGTCAATCAGTGATCTTGAAATCAGTGAGAAAAAGCTCACTGAGCTTAAAGAAGACGAAGAATTCCTTATGAACGATTCGGAAAATATAGACTACGAGGCTATTGCTAAGCTTAAGGCTGATATAGTAAAATGTGAGTCGGATATAACCGACCTTACAGACAGAGCCAATGACAATGCAGTTCTTGAAAGTGATATTGCCAAGGTAATTGAGCTCTGGACAGGAGTACCTTCGTCAAAGATTATTGAGAGTGACTATAAAAAGCTTGCATCTCTTGAAGCAACACTCAGGAAAAAGGTTATCGGTCAGGATGAGGCAATAAAAGCTATTGCGGCAGCTATCAAGCGCAGCCGTGTGCAGATAAGCCCCAGACGCAGACCTGCATCCTTTATCTTTGTAGGACCTACCGGTGTCGGTAAAACCGAGCTTGTAAAGCAGATTTCAAATGAGCTTTTCTCCACTCCCGAAACTCTTATAAGACTTGATATGTCTGAGTTTATGGAAAAGCACAGTGTATCAAGAATTATTGGCTCACCTCCCGGATATGTTGGCTATGACGAAGCAGGACAGCTTACTGAAAAGGTAAGAAGAAAACCCTACAGTGTTATACTCTTTGACGAAATCGAAAAGGCACACCCCGATGTTATGAATATTCTTCTTCAGATTCTTGATGAAGGCAGAATAACTGACGCACAGGGCAGAACAGTTAACTTTGAAAATACGGTTATTGTTATGACCTCTAATGCCGGCAGTGAAAGAAAGGGCAGCTCAATCGGCTTCGGTAAGGATAAGGGTGAGGCAACAAAAGAAAAGGTAATGAAAGCACTCTCTGAATTCCTCCGTCCCGAATTTATCGGCAGAGTTGACGAGGTTGCAGTCTTTAATTCGCTTACAGTTGAAGATTATGAAAAGATATCTGATCTTCTTCTCAGTGAGCTTGTAGCTTCACTTAAGGAAAAGGGAATTGACCTTAAGTGGACAGAGGACGTAAATAAATACCTTGCAAAGAAAGCCGAAGGCGGCAGCAGGGGAGCAAGAGATTTGCGTAATCTTATCAGAAAAGAAGTTGAGGATGAGATTGCAAATATTATTATTGATAATGCAGATTCAACCCTGAGTGCTATTGCACTTGAAATAAAAGATGAAAAGCTTGTGCTTTCACATATCTGATAAGTTAAAATTTTTATATAATTTTAAAAAAAGACTTGACAATGCAGCGTTGATTGTATATAATAGTCAACGTTGCATCGGTTCGCGGGTGTAGTTCAATGGTAGAATCCCAGCCTTCCAAGCTGGTCGTGTGGGTTCGATTCCCATCACCCGCTCCAAGGTTTTTTTGACCGATGAAATTTAATACTATATGCGCTTGTAGCTCAGTTGGATAGAGCAACTGCCTTCTAAGCAGTAGGTCAGGGGTTCGAGCCCCTTCAAGCGCGCCATTTGTGGTGGATATAGCTCAGTTGGTTAGAGCGCCAGGTTGTGGCCCTGGAGGTCGCCAGTTCGAATCCGGTTATCCACCCCATTTTTTTTATTTTAGGGCAAAAATAGGGATGTCGTCAAGCGGTAAGACACAACACTTTGACTGTTGCATTCGTAGGTTCGAATCCTGCCATCCCTGCCAGAAAAAACGACAATCTTCGACAGTAGGTTGTCGTTTTTTTATCCAATCCGAAGGATTGGTATGTAATCACGCGACAGCGTGTATGTAATCGCCGTAGGCGTATGTCATTACCGCAGGTACATTCCTCTTTCGGATAGATTACATACCTTTCTGCTAAAGGATTACATGCATCACGACCTGATGATTACATTCCGTCTGCGACGGATTACATACAAGGCTTCGCCTTGATTTTATGGCATAACTTTAAAGTTGCAATTATATAATGAACGTGATACAATTATTATAAATAATGAATAAATTCTTGGAGATGGTTATAATGAAAGAGGTAATCCTTAGTTGCGATGGTGACAGTATAGTTTATTTAGTTCCGGATGAAGTAGCTGATAATTTGAGAAAACATTGTATTTTTTTCGCGGATAAATGGATGAAAAGAAGTCCTAATGATATAAAGTTCAAAATAAATGGTGTCTGGTGTTTCAATGAAAGAGATTTTATTGACTATTTGAACGAAGTCGCTTTTCCTGAACAAAAATCTATTCTTATAAAAAATCTTGGTTGGACAGAGCTTGGGAAAAATCTACCTATAGAATATAAAAATCATCCGTATTTTAATTTTTAATATGCAAATTTTGTTGCTATTTTGAGCTGTAAACACAGAAAAAATGAACGGTATCTTTGAGATGCCGTTTTCTTTTTTTGTGTGTACAATGGGATTCGAAGTAGGAGCGGTAGTGAATGACAGTCCGGTGGACTGTCAGAGCCGCGAATGACCGAAGCGCGCAGTTCGCGCTAGAGTCGAATCCCTAACTCACCGCAAAAAAAATGATACCGATACCTTTGTG
>JAZRQQ010000051.1:0-39304 GCA_045649935.1 Acutalibacteraceae bacterium
AGGAACTCATATTTGTAAATCTATTTACGGCATAATCTCCACCCGAAGGATGGCCGAGCTTTACACCTCTGTTTACGAAGTCACTTACAGCACAAAGGTCATTTACGATTTTCTCTGCCATACTGTACGTAGTACCGCCGATTGCAACTTTTGAGTAACACCAGGCTTCAACACCCGTAGCCGCCTCGGGGCTAAAAGCATTTCTGTGAATTGAAAGGAAGTAATCCGCACCCCAGCCGTTTGCTCTTTCACAGCGTTCAAGAAGGTCGGGGTCGGTGTTGTCCTCACGTGACAGCATTGTTTCCACACCCTTCTGAGTAAAAAGAATATCCCTTACGGCTTTTGCAAGCCTGAGGCAGTCGTCCTGCTCAAGTCTTCCTTTATAGGAAGCACCGATTGAGTCACCGCCGTGACCGGGGTCAATAAAAATTTTTAACATCACAATTCTCCTTTTTTATAAATTATTTTTAGACGTTTGAAAGAAGCTCATTGATTTTGTAATCAAACTCGGCTATCTTCTTGTCGTATTCTGCAATTTTTGCGTCATACTTCTCCTCAAGCTGCTTGAGCTTCGCGTGGAGTATAGGGATGAACTGGGAGTAGGCCAGGCCATAGGAGAACTCGCCCTTGCTTTCTCTCTCGGGGTCGTAGCAGAGACCGCCGAAGTCCGTGTCGTCAAGACCGACCTCCGCCATGGCGTCCTGAACTCTCTGCGCAATATATCCGACGTTACGCTTGCGGTCCTCCATATCTGCTTCACTCTTGAAGTGGTAGGAGGTAGGCTCAAGCAAGTCGAGCATCGCCACGTACTTGGCCATGTCCGTGTCAAAGTTCTCTTTCACTCTCTCGTCTGAGGTGTTGTTGAATAAGGGGGAGTTGACCTGTGTCGTGGCATTAATTACGGCGCCATTAACTTCCGCCGAGCCGACGACGTACTTGCCGAGAATATAGCTCCATCTGTTGGTCGTTGTGCCCAGCTGCTGCCCCTCAGGTACCATCGGGTAGAGATGGCCGTATGAGTTCACCAGCACTGTGTTGCCTCCCGCCTGAGGTCTCAGGTAATAGTGCTGATGGTCTGTGTTGCTTTTGCCCGAAAGACCGGTATTCATATCGGTTTCAAGGTCATTAATCATATCCTCGGCTGTAGCAAGGATGTTTTCCGAGGCACGGCTTACAATGGACTGTGCCTGAGCCTCACTACAGTAACGGTCATCGTGGCTGTGATTTACGTCACTCTTGCCCGATAGCTTCTGCTCGGTCTGAGAAGCAAGGTCATTCACAAGTGCAATGCCGTTGTTCTGTGCAGCGGTGACAATGCTGTCAACCTCGGCTTCCGTATAATATCTGTCATCGTGGGCGTGATTTACGTTGCTTTTGCCCAAAAGACCGGTATTCATATCGGTTTCAAGGTCATTAATCATATCCTCGGCTGCAGCCAGGATGTTTTCCGAGGCACGGCTTACAATGGACTGTGCCTGAGCCTCACTGCAGTAACGGTCATCGTGGCTGTGATTTACGTCACTCTTGCCCGACAGCTTCTGCTCGGTCCGAGAAGCAAGGCCATTCACAAGTGCAACGCTGTTGTTCTGTGCAGCGGTGACAATGCTGTCAATCTCGGCTTCAGTGTAATACCTGTCGTCGTGGGCGTGATTTATCCCACTTTTATCGAGAAACTTTTCCTCTGTCTGCTCTTCAAGCAAGCTTATCATATCCTCTGCGGTAGCAAGAATGTTTTCTGCGGCACGGCTTACAAGTGCCTGAGCCTGCACCTCACTGCAGTAACGGTCATCGTGGCTGTGATTTACGTCACTCTTGCCCGACAGCTTCTGCTCGGTCTGAGAAGCAAGGTCATTCACAAGTGCAACGCCGTTGTTCTGTGCAGCGGTGACAATGCTGTCAACCTCGGCTTCCGTATAATATCTGTCATCGTGGGTATGGGTACCGGGAGCATTTTCTCCGCATATTACATCAAAATATTTTGTTCCGTCAATATCAGTGATATTTACCCTATATCCACTTCCAATATTAACAACTTCAATCCTTGGAGAATAACCTTTAGGGCCCTGCAAGTCACCTCTTTCCATAGCAGCTCTCATAGCTCCCGAGGTTATCAGCCTTTTGCTGCCGGCGGTCGGAGTTTCATCTGTATATCTTCCGGATTCTGTTATATCACCGTGAACGGGCACACCATCAATAGTAGGCACATTTTTCAGAATGTCATAGTCGGTTATCTTTCCTTTTATATCTGAATGAACTTCAATCTGTTCTTCATCAGAAAATCCCATATAATTATCACCTCACAATATTCTTTTTGTTCCACAATATGCGGACATTTTTTTGGTACCACAATACACCGCTACAACTTTCTTTGTTCCACAATAGATTTCACTTGCTTCTTCTTTTTCAAAATATGCCGTATAAGTTGCGTTTTTTGACACAGTAATAGTACGAGTTGCGTTTGTATTTCCGTTATTCCATTTAACAAACCTATAGCCCGTATTTGGTGTTGCTTTAATAGTTACCTTTTTACCTACTTCATAAGTACCACCGCCCGTAACAGTACCGCCCTCTGTTGGGCTTACTTTTGTAGTTATTTTATATTCGGGCAAAGTATAATGTACTAATATGTAGTTATCATAGATACGGATAGTTGTACTAAGAATAGAAGATACACTACCGCCTACAATTCTTACACGGAAAGTATTTAATAATTGCCTTATATCGCCATTACAAACTCCATTATTTTCTAATGCTTCTATTATTTTGTCTGCTGTATAACTCTGTGAAACATATTGAGCCTCAAGACTTGCCCCGTCTAATACTGGTTGTATTTTAACAGCCGTTGGTCCTTCGTCAGTATAAATATATACATCTAAATAACCATTTTTTGTACTTGCATAGGCTCGTGTATATATTTCAATTGCTGTTATTTCTGCTTTTTCGGGTATGTCACTAAAATCGAAGCCGTTTATGTGTATAGCAGATGTACTATCAGCATATCTGTTAGCGTAAGTTGTGGTACTTGTATCATAAATATTTTGTACATTTTCCCAATCTGTGCCGATACTTGCTGAAACAGTTGCTCTGTGCTCTTTTGATACGTGACTTGCCATTTAATCACCCCTCAATGACAAAAGTAATTATGCTCCTGTCGTCAACCGTGGGGACGGAAGAGGAAACAACAAAATGCAAGCCGTCCACGGTATCGGAATTACCGCCATTTGCAGGTAAAGAAGAAGGAATATCACTTTTCTTTGCATAGCTTGACAAATCCTGATGGGCGGTTAAATATCCCTTATCGTTCTCAAAAGCCGACACCTTTGTCGGAACTGTAGGTATAACGGTAGTGTCGGGAAGTGCCTTTACATCAGAAGCCGTAAGATTTACCGCCCCGGTTTTTCCGTTTACGCTTGCAACATAGGAAGCTAATTTATCCTGTTTGCCACTAAGCCCTGTAGCAAGCTCGGTGCTTGTTACATAAGATTTATCATTTTCAAAGGCTGAGACATTTTTCGGAACTGTGGGGATAACTGTATTTGAAGGCAATGCGCCCACATCTGAATGTGTTAAAACAACTGCACCCGATTTGCCGTTTACTGTTGATACATATTCAGAAAGTTGGTCCTGTTTGTTTCCAAGCTTCACATCAACATCAGAGGCCTTTGCAAAGCCCGAATCATTTTCCAACTGAGACACCTTTGTAGGAATAACTATGGCATCAATAGCAGCCTTAAGAGCAACACCCATTGAAGCACTCAAAGGCTTATTAGAAACATTTGTTGTAAGATTACTTACAATATCGGCATAGCTTATCTTTTCAGTTGTAATAGCATCAATAAGGCTTTTATTGCTCTTGATATAAGCAACAATTTCACTCAGCTGGTCTAAGGTTATATCATCACTATCCGCAATTGCATTTAAGCGGCTTACAAGACTTGTAATAAGTAACCTTATGTCCTGATGTGATGTGTCACCTATATTATGTTCCGTTATCTTATCGTCCGTTTCTGTCTTTTTTGCATATTCTTCCAGACTCTGATGTTCGGTGAGATATCCGGCATCATTGACAAATTCAGAAACGTTATTCGGAACTGTAGGTATAACAGTAGTGTCGGGAAGAGCCTTCACGTCGCTTGCAGATAAGTTTACATCTCCGCTATGCCCGTTAACACTTTTTACGTATTTATCAAGAGTATCCTGTTTTTTACCGAGAGCTTCAACAATCTCTGCTCTTGCAATTACAAAATCAGCGTCGACCTCTGATTTTGTCGGATAGTTTTCAAGGCTCTGATGCTCGGTTAAATAACCTGCATCATTGTTGAACGCTGAAACATTTTTAGGTACTGTGGGAATTTCTTCCTTCTTTGCATATTCTTCGTGAGTATGCTCGTTGTCACTCTTACCTGCAAGCTTCATTTCAGTCTGTGCTTCAAGAGCATTCACAAGCCCCTGCACAGCATTATAGGCATCATTCTGTGCCTGAGTTATAAGACTGTCAACTTCCGTTTCGGTGTAATACAAATCATCGTGACCATGTCCTATATCACTCTTGCCTGAAAGCTCTTCACTGGATACATAGTCGGCATCATTATTAAATGCTGATATGTTTTCGGGAACCACGGGAATAATTGTTGTGTCAGGAAGTGCATGAACATCAGCTGCCGACAGCTCAACTTCTCCCGTTTTTCCGTTAACAGACTGCACATTATCTCTCTCCATTGCAGCTTTTACAGCTCCCGAGGTTATCAGCCTTTTGCTTCCGGCGGTCGGAGTTTCATCTGTATATTTTCCGGATTCTGTTATATCTCCGTGAACGGGCACACCATCAATAGTAGGGACATTTTTCAAGATGTCATAATCATTTATCTTCCCGTTTATATCTGAATAAACGTCAATCCGCTTTCTTTTAGAATAACTCATACAATTAATGACTCCTATCTATTTCCAGTATCCGCCGACAAAACAGTTAATTTCAACCTCGTCTCCGCTCTTAATATCAAACTCATTTTCTGCGCCGCAATTCAAGATAATTTCCGCAGATTCCGATGATATTACGCTTGCACTGTTTACTGTATGCTGTGATGAAACAGGTATACAAATCACGCATTCGGCGGACTTAAATAATTCGGGAGGAAGCGACAAACATCCGGTTGCAACTGTCATAATACCCATTCCGGCTAAATCGCTAATCTCATCAATATAAAAGCTTACCTTTCCCCAGCATTCAGCTACACCCGAAACTTTTTTACGGTAATTCCATTCACCCGTTTTACCTGATTCAATATCATAATCAGCACCGAAGAACATTTCTCCGTTCGGCTTATAAAGTGCCTCAGTTGCAGGTATGACGTTTATATGGTTATCATTCTTAGGCATAATTGTCACAAGACTTCCCGACTCAAGCACAAGACTAAGGTCAAAATCATATCTTCCGGGTATTATGCCGTATCTTCCCATATCAAGTGTGACTGTGTATTTGCCGTCTTCACCGTCTTCACCCTTGTTATCCTCTTCAATATCAAGAGTATACGGAAAATCCCCATCGGAATTTTTGAAAAGACAGCGAAACCTTACCTTCTCTGCCCCTTCAAGCCTGTACCCTCTGAATATCAAAGGAATAACTATCACCGTGTTTTCCGTAAAATCAAAATTCATTGTTCCACTTCCTTTCACTTATATAATAACAAAAGCGAGGTCCGAAAACCCCGCTTCTGCAAAACCTTTTTATAAATTCCCAAGCGTTTGAGAATTTATTCTTTACTATTTGCTTCCTTTTCCCACTTGTTAAAATTGGACTCTTTATATCCTACATCAAGTGATACAAGGAAATTTCGGATTTTTTCTATCTCGGTATAATTGCCCGTAATCCAGGCTTCTTTATACTGAGGCTTAAAAACTTCTGTGAGAGTTGTCCTTATGTCACCATCCTCTTTGCCGTTCTCCTTAAACACCGCAATAACCGATTTGCTTTTTACTGAATCGAAGCTTTCGGCAAATCTTATCAGATCAGAATTTGTATATACTGCCTTATCCTTCTTTTCGGAGCTTTCATAAGTCTTGTCTTCCATGGAAGAGATATACTTTTCTACAGCTCTTATAACATCATTTCTGTCAAAGCCCAAGCCCGTCATTTCTTCAAGCAGCGCTTCATAAACTGCGGTATCAGCTTCAAGCCGTGCCTCTGCAGCTTCCTTTATTCTGATATCCTCCGACACAAGCCCTTCAACAACCTTATTATGGAAATTATTCTCTGCATTGTCCATAGCCTTATTGAGTGCATCAGCTTCGGAATATCCCTGATTCACATACTCCTGCACTTTCTTTTCATCAATAATAAGATATCTGTCAGCGATTTCCTTGTTTCTGTTGAGAATTGCTCTGTATATTTTTACGGAATCATCTCCTTTACCCAACAAGGTTTCTGTGATAGTCTGTCCGAGGACATCCCACGAAAATTCGGGAGACTTACTCAATCCTGTTACAGTCTTTATAACAGCATTGAAATCCTTCACGACATTATTAAGAGGAATTCCGGTGAAAGCACTTATTGCACCGAACAAAGAAAACCATTCATCCCAGGTGGCGATATGACCCTCTTTTGATATCACCTTGAACGCATTATATACATTCGAAAAAAGTGTCATATCAGAACGGTTCACATCATATCCCTTAAAAATGCTGATGACATCCTTCACCACAGGAAGACTATTCACAATAATCATATCCTCAAAGAAATTCTGCGGCATCTCGGAAAGATATACTTCAAAATAGTTTGTCTCCTCATCATCGTGCCTGAGAGCGGTGACAAGCGTTTTAAGCATTGCATTTAAAAGTGTAGCTCCCGCAAAAGCTGCAACACTTCTTGCTGCCTGCTTCTTGTCATTCTTTGCATTCAGAAGACCATCTCGGACCATATTATAAGAAAGTGTCGGTTCAGAAAGGAAGGCAGTCGCCATCTTTGCGCCCGTTCCTTTATCTCTCATATATGCACTTCTTGAAAGAGTCGAATCATATACCTGGGTATAATCAATAACATCCCTGAAACGCCTTGCCGACTCTGTGAGCAGTTCTTCACCCTTGAGCTTTGTTTTGTCTGCAGTTTCCTTTTTAACCGCTTCCCAGATATAAACCCACGTTCTTCTGTCCATCCACCCGGGAAGATAAGAAAGAAGCGCATCAGCTTTATCTGCAAAACTGCCGTTCTCATCAAGAATCCACTCTGTTGCTGTAAGTCCCGTGCCGGTATCAAAACGGCCGATTTCCTTAATTCCTGCTACAGGACAATATTCCAGCATTTCGAGATAATCCTCTTTCGAATAAGGCTTCGTAACAAAGTATTTCGGGTCAACAAGAGCCATAGCTCTCACAAGTGCAGACGGCTGCTGAACTGCAACTGAAAGAGAACCCGTGACAGCGCTTTTCTTATACATGCTCATCATCTTTGACATAAAGTCACGGCTCGTTGTCTGATTTCCGCCGTTCATATCCCTGAGGAAATCTTCAAAATATTTAACGCCTCTTTCACCGTAAACGGCCTCAAAGATTTCTTTATAGCTGTTACCTGTGGTCTTCTTCACATTTCCTTCGGCATCAAATTCCTCCTGAACTGGCTTCTGATAGTTGAACACCCGGGTAAAGTTTTCAATCGGAATCGTCATAGCATTATAAAGAGACATTTCCTGCATGTGCTCTGCCGCAACATCAGTAATACTTCTTACATATACCGTCGCATTGGCATTCTGTGTTGTACGCTTAGTGAACGACCTGTTTTTAAGCCTTATATTTCCGCCTGCCTTTTTATCAACAGAGAACTGAAGAAAGCTCTCAGCAACAGAAATCGGAATATAATTCTTTTCGGTAAACTTTCTGATTCCGAAAAGCTCCCTCGATACCTCATTGCCGAGGTCTGCGCCTGTGGTGCTCATCATTTCAACAAGTGCTTCAGAATACTCCTCCTGCTTCTCTGTAAGCGTTGCAAATATTGCAATAAGATCCTCTCTTGTAAGATTCTTCTTGAGGGCCTCCTTTATATCATCCTGAGAAAAGCTGCCCTTCTTCTCAAAATCTCTTCTTGCCTGCTTTGTTTCCTCAAAGCCCTGCTTCCTTTCAGCAAATTTTCTGAGCCTGCCGTCATTCTCGACTATAATTCCGCCCTCAAGCAAATGGCAAAGTCGATTAATGTGCCCCGTCTCTCTTATGTTCAGAGCCCTCATATACATAATTTCTTCTGCTGTCAGCTTTATTGTTTCACCGGAAACAAGCGTAAACTCTGTTGTAGCTCTCTTCCAGTCCTCGGAATAATGGTATTTTTCCTTGATTTCAGAAAGCCGCTTCTTGGTGTCGGCTATATTCCTGTACCATTTATCCTGACCGTTCTGCAGGTCTTTGAACATCTTATAGAGCCGTTCTTCATATACCGTGCCGTTTTTGGTCGTGGTACCGATAGTTTTGAAGAAATATATAGGAGTCAGCATTCCGTGCTCGGCATCGAGAATCATCTTTTCTGCAGCATATTCGGGCTTTTTTATATGATTCAACATTTCATTTATGGATCCTGTAGCCCAACTTGTAAACTTTTCATTTCTGCCGTTTACAAACATCTCGTTTTCGTGCTTTATAATGTGACAGAAGTGCGTAACAATATTATCAACCTTCGAGAGATTCTCCAATGACAGAGTTTTTATCTCAATATTTTCGCCGAAAACAATAGCCAGCTCCTCAATCCATCTTGCGACATCCTCATCATACTGTGTCATTTCCCTTCCGTCTTCACCTGCGGGATTGTAATATGAAGCATAAGCATTGCCGAGCTTTACCATATTCAGGGTACCGTTTTTTATATGGTACACATCCCTGCCGTCTTCATTCTTAACAACAATGATATTGAGGAAATCCATAACGGCATCCTTGAAGCCCTCGGGAATGTGCCTTGTGTCTGTTTCATTTCTGAGCATATCCGAAAGACGGCTTGTATTACGAAGGATGCGCTTATTTATGACAGCAATATTCTCACTTTCACGCCTTCTTCTTCTGCCTTCTTCCGCCTGCTTACGGTAGTATTCCTTATAATGCTCCTGATGATACTTCAGCTTATCGGAATACTTGTCTGCAATGGTTTTCACCGTATCCTTTATTCCCAATACTTCTGAAAGAATCTCCTCAGCCATAATAAGGGACTGATGTTCAAGGTCAGCTCTTGAGTTTATACCGAGCATATCTGTTCTGTACTCTGTCCAAGGCTGAATCATCTGCCATGCATTAAGAATCTCATATAACTGATGATATACGTCAACGTCTTCCTTGAAAAGCTCAGGGAAACGCTCTAAAAGCTCTGCATAGAAATCATCAAGCGCCCTGCCCGTGCGGTTATTGTTATCATAAGGCTTTATTTTAATCTTGCCGGCACAAGCACGGTTGAGATTCTGCCTCGTGCTGTATTCTTCCACATACTGATTATAAACCTGCTGTGATACATAAACCGTTTCTTCTCTTGTCATCTTGCGGAATTCCTCATATTCACGGTACATATCATCATTAATCTGACTGCCCGTTCTTATGATATCCTCGGCTATAAGCTTCACGGTAGAGATAAACTGCTTTGTATCAAGATTTCCGTCGTGCGCCGCCCACATAAGGTCGTTGATTGTATCAGCAAGCTGCTGAGCAGAAACATCTGAGCCCATTGTATATTCCCTTGCGACCTTGAGAATTGCTTCATATTTCGGGATAAGTCCCTCCGTAACGGCAGTTTCACGGGCAAGCTTCCTTGTTGTCAGTTTCTTTATGTATGCTTCAATCTCCCCGATAATATCATCGTGGACCTCATTTTCATACATCTTATCCCTGATATCATCCCAGGTATCATTCAGAAGCTGTCGGGAATATTTTTTATTGACATCTTTTTCAGACTGTGATATACTATCTGCGATAGATGTTTCTGCACTACGTTGGGGGCTTTCGCTCGCCATAGTAACAGAAGCTTCTGTCATTTTTTTTGAGTAAATATTTCTCAAGTCATATAAAACAGCAGCTCCGTTTACACGGATTCCCACTATCACATCGGCAACATACCCGTTTTGCCCAACTCTGTAATATATATTGCCTCTTGCAAATTCTACAATATCGTCTTTACGAATATGCGACGGAGCTTCACCAATCCAATTCTGTGCTGCTTTCAATATTTCATCTGCATAAGGAATTGCTTTAAGCTTATCGTCATACAACTGAATATCCTTTTTTATAAAGCCATTTGCTGATTTTGAACGGCGCCATTCATCATTTGTTGTTTTGTTTATCTGTATCTGCTGTCCGTTTACAGATATGAGATTATTAAAGCGGTCTTTTATAATCCTTGCAATTGTCTTTGCGTGGGATTCGCCGTCACGGGCATCGAACAGCTCGGGATTTACATCAACAAACTTGTTGCCGTCTGCATCTGTCTTGATATCCAAAGATAATATTTCACCCTCCGCAAACACAACATCCGTCCTGTCGATATCAGGGCGTTTTTCTTTTCGCGCTTCATCTGTTCGCCAATGCCTCAAGGCTGCATCTCTTGCCTCGATCTCACCTGCAGTTCTCTCATATAAGGCCTCGGGGGTCGGCAGTTTTTCTTCTAATTCTGCAATAGCCTTTTCGCAACTTTCAATTTCACGGGCATATTTTGAATTTTTCTTGAAGCGTTCAATATCCTGCCAGTGCTGATTTAAGGTCTTTTTCTTTGATGTTACCTCCTGCATAGAAGTATTCACATAATCAAAGTATTTGATATCCTTGAGCCATAACTTAAGATTATCACGCATATTCTCAAGCGCTTCATAATCTTCCTTATAAACATCCTCCCAATAAGATGCACTTGCTCCGCCTGCAAAACCTTCAATATGCTGAACAGCATGCTGAATTTCGTGAATGAGAGTTTTTATCAGTTGCTCCTTATTAATCTTAAGCTTTTTCTGCAGATAAATTGCATTAAATACAGAATTATAAGCTCCTCTGGGCTCTATATCATCAAAATATACCTTGATGTCATTTAACTGAGGATATGCCTCAAATAATGCAGGATGCTGAATAAGCTCGCCCAATGTCTTCGGCTCTACACTTACCCCTTCAAGATTCTTCTCAAGAGTAACAAGCTCCTGCATTTCCTCTTCTGTTGCAGTCATATCGAAATATGCTTTGTCAACTAACTGTGTGTATCTGCGCACATCGGGATTCATAGAGAAAAGACCTCTCGTATCAATCTGCATATCCCTGTCGCTTATTTCAAATCGCCACTTATTGTCATAACCTCTGAACCAGCCTGTCTGCTGTCGGATTTCTTCAGGACTTGCCTTTCCTACATCCTCAAGCCTTGCGGCATAATCAAAAGTATTAATATCTGCAGTCTTAGCCTTTACTCCGGCATAGGAATATTTCACCCCGCCCGTTTCTGTGGCGGGCTTTTTAATTTCTGCAGTATTGCGAAGCACGTCCTCAAAGGTGTCGGCAATGTACTGCAGCTGATCCACAGGAGTCTGAACAGCAGCTCTTACGGTCTTGTCGCTGTCACCATAGAGCCTTATAAGCTCCTTTATGTCCGCAATGAATTTCTTAAGGTAGTCAACCACCTTCTTAAGAAAGCTCTTCTGCTCAGCTGTAGCCGTGGCAACTGTCTTTCTGATGCTGTCTTCATTTGCAAAAACAACACCTAAATACTGCGCCGCAATTTCTTCTAAAATAGCTTCCTCAGAAATACCCTCATATTCAGCCGATACCTGCTTATATATCCCGTCAAAATCGTACTTACTGTCAGATTTAAGCACACCTATAACCATATTCTGCAGATATTCACCGTTTGCTTTATTCTGACTTTTTCCCCAATGGAATATTTCGTGTCCTGCGTGAACGAGTGTAAGCCCCAGGTCATTCTGAAGTGACATTACAATTCTGTTTGTCCCCTCAATATAAAGTGCATTAACGCCCTTTCCGTTTTCATCCGTAAGCCTTCCGTCAGTCAAAACAACCTCAAGTCCCAGCTGCTTGGCTCTTTCGTGAAGAAGAAAGACCTGCTCTGCCTGAAGCTTAGAAAGCCCCTTACGGCCGATTCTTGTAACACCGGGATTTACCTTGAGATTTCTCGCACCTATTTCATAAATCTCTCTCAGCTGATGTTCTTTGATATCGCCGTCATACTTATTATGGAACATTTCCTCGAACTCAGGGAAAGAAAGGACTGTATTCTTAATACTGACAGAGCCCGCCTTATATGCATCGTGCACCCACAGGCTATAGGCTCTCGCGCTGGTGTTATCGAGTGTATTATACATAGAAAGGGCAACGTTTACAGCATCAACTGACAAAGGATTCTCACCCGTTGCAAGCTCCTGAAGGTTTTTGTAAAGCTCCCTTGCCTGGCGGTCCTCTATCTTCAATTCTGAAAGCTTCGCTGTGGCTCCCGTTTCTGCATCCTGAACAACTTCAAATTCCCCGTCTGTAATGCTTCTGACTGCTCCGACACTTACCTTATGACCCTCGGCATTAACCGCAGAAAAGGTGTTTTTCACAAGAATTTCAGTATTATTATCGTCAAGAGCCTTTCTTATGTCATTGCTCTTTCTCTCAGTTCTCTCGGCTTCAATTTCAAGAACCTTGTCAATTTCCCACCTTTGCGCCGCTTCAAGTGCTTTTCTGCCGTTTTCGGTTTCAAGCACCTCTGCCTGCTCATAGGATACCTCTCCGGATGAAAGAAGAGTGAGCACGGATGAACGGATTGCATTCTTTTCCTTACCGCTGATATCCTTAAAATCTTTACCTGCAAGAATAGTGTCAACCGCCTTTGCCCTTTCAATTTTTGTCGTTTTGCGGTCAATTTGCCCTATTCTTCTGTCGGATACACTTTCACCTTCCGCTATCTGCTTTTCGATTTTTGCCGCCTTTTTGCCGAGAGTTCCGCCCTGTTCTTTTGCTGTGCTTATTGTCTTTTCCACATCACCGTACTGACGGATATTGCTTCCCACAGCCTTATCGGTCAGTACCTGTGAAACAGAACCGGAAACGGCACTCGGCGCCGCAGACATACCTATCATACCGCCGCCGGCAAGCGCACCTGTAATAAATGTCTCTCCGAGCTGTGCTAAAAACTGCTGACCGTATTCCTTAGATGAAACACCGCTCCTCAGAGCCTGCTCATACTGAGAAAGACCTCCGTTCACAAAATAATCGTATGCCTCGTTTGCAACATCTGTAAACAATTCCTCACTGCCTTCTGCAAACGACTGCTTAAGCACATTCTTTATAAAGGGCTTGAGTGTTGTTGAGGGAGAAGCCTGAAAAGCTCTTAATTTTTCAAGTGAGATATGCTCAAAAAGTGTCTCAAATATACCTGCCGCAATACCGTTCGCAAGTGCCTGTCCGTCTGAAAGTCCTCTTTCCTTACCGGCTTTATATGTACTTGTTGCTTCATTAAGACCGAGAACACCTTCACTAAGCTTATCAAAAGTCTTATTCACAAAACTGTTTTCAACAATATTTGTGGCAGCATTATATGCTACTTTTGATAACTTGTTAAGAAATGTGTTATCAATATTTTCATCAATAACCTTGTGTACGGTTGTCTTACTCAGATCTGACACCATACCGGGAAATGAAGCCGCAGAATAGCCGTGAATTCCCGCTGCCTCAGCAATACTGTCAAAAGCCTGTCCTACACCCTGAATCGGTGCGGTAACTGCATTTATTGCTGTTGTGGCAGCGGCACCGAGCACAGGATGCTTAACCATTCCCTTTTCGATATATTCAAGAATCGGTGCAAAGGTTTCTTTATTGCGGGATTTTGCATAACTTTCAATATATCGGTCTACATCATCATAGCCCATTTCCTGAAGCTCTTTAACAAGCTTGTCACGCTTTACGGAGTTGTTATAGTATGTATCATTGTCATATCCGTCCTCTCCGGCATTCAGGAAATAAAGCTTCTGTTCGTTATCAATGTTAAAAATAGCACCGATTTTATTCTTTGCATATATATCACTGTCAAGCTTTTCAACGTCTTCCTTAACCTGCAGATTTTCAAGATATTTACTGTATACAGCCCTCTGCCCTTCAAGCTCACGAAGCTTAGCTGAAGCTTCCGCAATTTCTTCCGCCTCGCTGATTCTGTCCTTTTTCTTGTCACCGTACCCTGCATAAGTAAGAAGCTTATCAGTCCATTCTCCCACCTTGGTGCTGTGACCGCCGCCCTCCTTCAGCTTCTTAATTTCACTGTCTGCCCAGGCAATGGACTTCTGCAGAGAATCCCGTGTTATAGGCTCGAAGGAATATATCTGCCCGTTATTGACATTATATCCCAAGCCCGATTTAAGCCTTTTTTCATTCTCAGAAGCCCACTTATATTCATTTGAATTTATAAGCTTTTTCTGTTCATCAAGCTTCTTTGCGGCATTTACTCTTTTAGCGTGAGCTATTCTGTCGTCCCAGCTCTTCGTCTGTCCCGATGAAGCGGAAACAGTCTTAACCGCAGGGGCATTATTTACCCCTGCGGACTTCTTCTGTGAATTTACTGCTCTTGCGTGTGCAATTCTTTCTTCCCAAGTCTTTTCTTTATTTGCCATAATAATACTTCCTTATCTTTTCTAACTGGTTTTCGGCTATTTTTCTGTTACCTTCAGCAGTAGAAGGATCATCTATAACCGCCTGCAGCCTTATAATTGCAGAATCGAGTTCATCACTTTCGTATGACGAATCCATTCCCTGGGACTGTCTCAAAGCATCACGGCTCTCTGTTGATGTAATTTTTCCGTCACCGTTCACATCATAGAATGTTCCGGCTTTTTTCGGCACACTTTCATCTTCTGTCTTTTTACCACCGCTGCCGCTGCCTGAACCGCCGGAAGAAGAATAATATGTATATGTCGGTGTTTCCATAGCACTCGTGTTAATTCCGAGAGCCTTTAAGAATGAATAATCCCCGTAAGAAGCGGCAGCAAGGGCAAAATCAAGCTCATTCTGCTTCTGTGCATTCGACACATCAATACCGAGAGCCTTAAGCCCTGAATAATCGCCCACCTGCGCCATAGAAAGTGCCTTGTTGAATGCCGTGTCATATTCGTGACCCGAGGTATCCACACCGAGATTTTTAAGATCACTGTAATCACCGAACTGAGCCTTCTGCAGTGCTATATCCCACAAATAAGCATCTCTGTTGTCCTGATATGCTCTTTCACTCTCAGCATAGTCTCTCTCTTTGTCTGCCTTATTCTGCAGAATATCATAATTCTGAAGAGCTAACTGCATAAAATAAGCTTCTCTGTCATCGTTATATGCTCTTTCACTCTCGGCATAGCCTCTCTCGGCATCCGCTCTGTTCTGCAGAATATCATAATTCTGAAGAGCTAACTGCATAAGATATGCCTCTCTGTCATCGTTATATGCTCTTTCACTCTGTGCAAAACCTCTCTCGGCATCCGCTCTGTTCTGCATAATATCATAATTACTGAGAGCCAACTGCATAAGATAGGCTTCTCTATCATCGTTATATGCTCTTTCGGCCTGCGCATTACCCCTCTCTGTCGCAGCTCTGTTCTGCAGAATCTCCCAATTCTGTAATTCTGCGTTCCTTTTGTCCTGATATCTGCCGTAAGCTAAAGCCTCAAGCTCGGGAATCCTGTCATATAAGCTGTCAATTGATCCCATATAAGCCTGACCTGCCGCCGTGGTTCCGTAAGAATTAGAATAACCGCCTGAAAGTGCAGCCGCCTGACCTGCCACGTTCTCTGCAGCAAGCCTGCCGTCCTTTATGTACTGCTCCTGAAGTGCCTTGAAAACCGCATCCTCATTAAAATCATAATTAAAATCAGGAGTGTTTTTAATCTTTTCATAAAGCTCATCCGCCTGTTTCTGGTAAGCATCGCTTACAGCATAGATATCTGCATTATTCTTGCCGGCTCCTGCAATCTGCTCCTGAATCTGTTTGTAAATTGCATCTGCCTGCTGCTGATATGCATTGCTTGAAGCATAGATATCCGCATTATTCTTCCCGGCTCCTGCAATCTGTTCCTGAATCTGCTTATAAATTGCATCTGCCTGCGCCTGATAGGCATCACTTGAAGCAAAGATATCCGCATTATTCTTCCCGGCTCCTGCAATCTGCTCCTGAAGCTGTCTATAAATTGCATCTGCCTGCGCCTGATAGGCATTGCTTGAAGCAAAGATATCCGCATTATTCTTGCCGGCACCTGCTATCTGCTCCTGTATCTGTTTATAAACCGCATCAGCCTGATTCTGATAGGCATTGCTTGAAGCATAAATATTTTTATTCCCGTTGCCTGTATTTGCGCCCCCGATAGCCCCCGTAACAGGAGCATCGATAGAAAGCCCGGAATCAATTCTTTTATTTGTCCTGGCATCGTTAGAGGTTATCTTACCGTCACCGTCATAGTCTGCATTGGCAACATCAGGTTCAATAAGCCCCACGGCCATTTTCATAATTTCATCAGCATCATATACCTTTTTCGACATTTTTCTTTATCTCCTTCCGAAGCTCGTCTTCAAGAAATCTTATCTTGAGATTTGCCTCTTTCATAAAATTTAACAAAAGACCTTTGTCCTTTTCATAATCTCCCGTAAGCTCGGGAATCCGTACATTAAAAGCCAATATTTCCTGCCTCCTCATACACTTCTGAGATTCCGTAAAGCACCATTTTACCGTATCCCTGAAAACGTAATCTGTATGTATTGCATTTATCGAGTCTGTCCTTAATGCGGAATGTTTTCATTCCCTTATCCTCGAAAGAGAAAAACGATTCCCATCTTCCCGACCCGTCGTATTCAATGCTGACATCACATCTCGCGCCGGAATCAAGCTTCATAAGAAGCTCCACGCTTTTAAGCCGCTTGTTTTCGAAGGCCTCAACACCTCTAAATCCTGTCTCTGCAGTCCAATGAAACCGTCCTTCATCCTTCCTTTCCGCGATTCTTTCATCATCCTCCAAAAGCAGCTCATTACAGGTAAGCTCATTCGATTCAAAAAAGAACGTCAGATTATGAACATAGCATTGCGCCATCTCATAAAGATAATCGAGATAAGCTGCAAACTCTTCATCAGTTACCTCTCTTCCCACATCTTCTGAATATATTTTTCTCAATTTTTCATCAGAATATGACAGCTGCTCCTTAGATGCTACTCTTCGCATCAGTTCAATATGTAATGCCGTAAGATATAGCAAAGTAGTACTGTAGTCAGAAAGCTTAATTTCATTTTCCTTATATTTTCTGATGCTCTTTGCCATAATGTCAGTCTTGCTTTTTCCGACAAGAAGCAGATTGTTTTTGTAATATATCATGCTGAACATACCGCCTGCAGGAAGGTTTTCCTTATGCCACATTTCCTTATTTGTATCGTATACAAACATTTCTCTTTTTCCGTCGGTACCGGTCATTGCCACATAATATTTACTGCCGTCCGTACCTGCAACGGCATCATTCCACACATCGGGTCCTAAATCATCAGATATACAAACGGGAAGCCCGCCCTCCGACATTCTCATAATCCCGTGACAGGATTTGTAATAAAGTTGTCCGTTTATTCTGACTATGCTTCTTTCACTGCCCTTCTGAACACCGAAGCAGTCAGTTTTCACAGTCTGAAAATTTGAAGGCTCCGTGCCGTAAACGGTAAACATGCACATTTCCTTAAAGAAAATAATTCTGTCGCCAAAAGAAACACACCCCGTGAATTCTCCCGGCTCCCCTACAGACAACGCATAAGAATCCGTTGACAGTCCCCTGAAGCAATTCCAATTGAGAGGGTCACCGAGCTTCGAGGCATATATTTCATTCACCGTGTCGGAGAAGCTGCATCCCCACATTCTGTTATTGTGCGCACAGCAAAACTGCAGCTCGGGACAGCTCCTCTTTATAGTCATAACAGCCGCATTATCTGTATAAGGCAAATCTGTTTCGAAGGTTAACCCGTCTTCCTCGCTGACCGCAGATACAAAAGTGTTTATATCTGTTCCGTCAAAAGCATTATGCACCTGTATTCCGTCGCCGACATTAAAATCAAGAATGTCACCGCTTATAATATCAGCATCCTGAAGCTTTACATTACAGTAAAGCACTGAAACTGCTGTCCATTCCTCCTGAACAGCAGAATATCTGTATATGCCGCCCGTCTCGCTGTCTTTCCAATACTGACCGCCTTCAGGCGTAGAAGGCTTTGCCCCTGTGATTATTTTAATTGTATTTCCGGCACTGTCTCTTGCTTCACAATTAAAAACACCTGATATTTGTGCTGATGCAAATTTCATTCCGTCGCTTCCGAGATATGCCCCCGAAGGAAAAACAAAAATCTTTTTGTTGAATCTGACCATACTGTTGCCGTAGCTTCCCGTGTCAAATTCTTCACCGAAGCATTTTATAATCCCGTTTGAACAAAGCACAGCGATTTTTCCGTCAACATCAATTGCCTCTATGGGCTCTCCGCCAACCTGCACCGAATCGACGAACCTCATATTCGCTCTTTCACTTCTTACGGCAAGACACGGGTATTTGTCCCCCGTCATATTAAAAAGCTCCTTGAAACACCCGTCAGGAATCCTTTCCTGCTTATTTATGCCGTAAAATATTGAGGTAACCTTTTTTGTTTCCTGCGGATTGTTAAAAACAGTATCACTCATACGTGAAACACCCCGCTTTTCATATTCCCCTTATATGAAGGCATATTGTTTTTTGTATACCAAGCTACAAAAGCATAATAAGCCTTGTTAAAAAGGGTAAGCGAATTCGAGGCATCAATCATCGAATTATTCATTACATCTATCTGATGTAACACCCATTTTATATAAAGCTCCGAATAAGGTGCAGGAGCTATAAGCTTCACATTTAATTCTTTGGAATCATATCCGTCAAAAGGAAATCTGTCGGCTCCCTCGTGCACGTCTATAATTTCCCTTTTTATCTTCCACTCAATTTCATTGATTTTTTCAATTATAAAATCTGTTGTGCAATTGCTTTCTTTTCTGATTGTTGTTATTTTATCAACAACATTCTGTAACGTCATATTCTCACCTCTGAAAAAGAAAAAGGGCAAAGACTGTCCTCTGCCCTTTTTTGTGTACGGGGCAAATATCCCCTTCTTTAATTTTTTGAAATTTCGGCAATGAATTCATCGTTCTTTGCCGTCTGCTTCTGAGAATTTTTCCAAACCTCCGCGTGAGCCTTGGGCACCTTTACGGGCATTCCCTTTTTTACAAGAATTCTTTTGCCGTTCACAGATATAAACTGGGCATCATCATCCTTCGTGGTTTTGGGAATAAAAATCTCTTCGTATGCTTCTGCCTTTGCTTTTGCTTCAGCTTCTGCCTTTGCTTTTGCTTCTTCGTTATTTGCCATTAGAGAATCTTCCTTTCAATTAGTTTTCTTCAGCCTTTCCGCTGAATGCAGACTTGCTTTCGAATCTGATGATGTATTCTTCAAGAAGTCTCTTTGCAACCTTCGTTGCCTTCCAGCCTATGGAGCTTCTCTGATTGAGGGGGTCATTGCCGTAGCCCTTCTGCTTGACAATGTGTTCAAGACCGCCGCCTTCGATATCGGTAACACCGTATGCATTAGCGCCGAGGAAGAGTGTTGCAAATACACCGTCTTCAAAAATCTTAGCTTCCGTGCTCTCAACAAAGCGAACACCGCCAAGCATACCGATTTCACCCTGATATATTTTTTCGGGATTCTTGTACTTCTGAATATCCATCCATTTATCTCCGGCATCCTGCATAAGGTCAAAGGCAACATAAGGATGAATAATTGCAATATATGCACCGTCAATCTTGGGAGCATTAACGGCCTTAAGCTCTGCAGCAGCGGTAAATACGTCCTTCACACGAAGTCTGCAGGTATCATCAAGAGCACTTCTTGATGTGACCTCTGTTTCCGCGCCGTCTGCACCGACCTTGGGTACAAACATTACATTGGTTCCTGCAATGAGCTCATTTCTTACAATTGTATCAAGCGTAAGTCCTGCCTGGTCTGCAAGCTCCTTTGTAGCCTCAACAATTGTATTGTCAATTGCAGTAAGCTCAAGAAGGTCAGTCTGCTCGATGTAATCACCGTACTGATCAACACTTGCAGTAACTGCACTTACCTTAAGCTTATTGCCTGTAGGGGTAACACCCTCGGTAATGGGAGTGAGGGCCTTGGGAAGCTTTGAAAACTTTCTGAATTCAATAGTCTTACCGCCGCCCTTGGGAATAGGCTTCTTCTGTCCGAACTGCTCGTGAACAAGTCTCGGGCCGGCAAGCGTAACAAGTGCCTTATCGTAGAAGGTTTTCATTTCGGCGGAAAGCTCTGCCGAAGTGGTTGCGTTCACAACATCACCTGCTGCAAACATCTGAATATCAAAGATTTTTTCACTCATAGTTAGTCCTTTCCGTCAGAAGGATATCTTTTCACCCTTTCCGACTCTTGATATTATGTCGTGGATATCCGAATCCTTAAGGCTTCCGACATCTTTTTTTATAACAGTACCCGGAGCTGACGACATTCCGCCCTCTGCGGGACGGTTTACATTACTCTGCATACTGTCAACAGCATTTTTCGCAGCTCTCTTTGTAGCCGCTGCCACAAGGCCTGCTGTAATTTCATCAAAATGGCTTGCTCTGTATGCACTCATAAGAGAGCTTCCGCCCATTGCCATTTTTCTGAACTCTTCATTCTTAAAGGCTTTCTCAAGATTAAACCCGGGATAGGTTTTCTGAATTTCCGTTTCCTGTTTCTTCCAGTCCTGATACTGCCCCAGTGCAGCCAGCTTCCTTGTCTGAAGCTCCTGCTGTGCTGTCTGCTGCGCTCTTTCACGGTCAGCATAAAACGTGTCACGGTATTCCTCGGTTTCCATTCCCTTTTCAAGGGCTCTTTTGGAGAAGATTCCCGCGTCACCCTTCACGGCTTCACGAAGTCCTTCAAGATTAGTTTCCTCTATACCGTAACGGTCAAACAAAGGAGCAAGCACATCCATAGCAAGAGACAGTTTTCCCTCAGTTTCCTTGCCTTTTTTGAAGCGTTCATTTACAATGCCCTGTGTCCTTTTCTGAAAAGCACCCTTGAATTTGCCTTTTATAAGCTCTTCAAATTCCTTTTCAGTATTTTCTTCGGTGTTCTGTCCGTCCGTAAACTGTTCACCGCTGTCAGCAGAGCTTTCACCCTGCTCTTCTGCATCCGTGTCTGTTTCCTCGGTACCTGAAGAAGCATTTTCCTCTGCAGTTTTCTGAGAGACGGGAGCACTCTCCTTGCCCAGAACAAATTTATTAAAGTCCTGTGTGAAATCACCCGTAAGCCCCGATTCACTCACAGCTCCCTCGGATGCACCTGCCGCTGCGCCCTCTGAGAACATCTGAATGTCGAAGTAAATTCTTTTGTTCATATTGAACCTCTTTTCTCATCGTCTTTCCGAAGTGTCTTTTCATCGTCTTTCCGAAGTGCCGGAAAAACACATATTACCCACGAGAACAGCCGTTCTGCCTGTGTTTTTCATTTCTATAATAACAAATGCCCCGCCAAAAAACGGCGGGGGTACAAAACCTTTTTTAATTAATATTGAACTCAGTCGGGAAATTTACTGCAAGCAGCTCCATCCCTTTTCTGAACATATCTGTGCGGACCCTATTTTCATCTGTCGAAGAAAACACCATATATCCGTATCCCGATTCGCATACATAGTCCGTCTTATCCTCAATGGAGAAAGATAATGCGCCGAAAAGGGTGGATGCCCCGGCACAGGTAAGACTGTCGCCCTTCTTTCCGGAATGACCGTAACAGGAGATATGTATCATACCTTTTGTTTCGGTTATAGCAACGTTTATCATAATCCTTGCCCTCCGTTCTTATTATAACTCAGCTTCTTGCTGCTGTTGATGCTGCACTTCTTTCCTTTGCCTTTTCCACAACGTGATGCTCTCCTCTGACACTCTGCCCCATTGAATCCGTTTTCGCTATATCTGCAGTCTTTTCCGCTTTCACGGGTGCTCCCCCTGCAGCAACCGGAGCTGACGGCATTTCTATTCCGAAGGCGCTTCCTATCATAGCCGCATTATTTGTGCCCTGAATACGGTCGAGCACGGCAACGGCGCTAAGCATCATAGGAACATATTCAGTAAGCACTTTCTGCATCTGACCGTTTTTCTGTATTGTTTCAATTACCTTTTCTTTGCCTTCAAATTCAAGCATATTAAGAGCTGCAAGAGACTGAATGTCATTCTGAGGATTGAAGAATCCCATATTGTAAAAATTAACTGCATCCTGATTCTGTGCTGCCCTTGAATAGGGATTGCTCTTATATGTTCTCACGGCAAAATCGAACTCAGGATCCTTACCCGCAAAAGTAACACCGAATTCCTCTGAAGTCGTCCCTCTTATCATACTTGCATCAAATCTCTTGTATTCATACTGACCTCTGTCACCGAGTATTCTGAAGGTTCTGCCGACATCGTAAAACTGTCGTATCAGCTCAACACACAGCTCGCATACCTCCCTGAAGGCATTATATGTCTTGCTTATCATAGCTCGTGATGTCTTGTTGCCCGATTCCTGAAGGGCTGCAATAGCAGAAGCAGCAGTAACGCTTCCGGATGTTCCGCCCTGTGTAACGTCTCTGTTTGAAGTTATTTCTTTGAGCTCCTGAACCTTATTCTGATAGGCATTGAGCTCTGCACCCGACAAAGGAGAAACAGATATTTCCTTGATTTTCGCCTCATCAATATTGCCCTGAACGTGCACATAGTCCTTATCAAAATCAGAAAGCTCTTCTTCATTAATCTGAGCCTGAGAACTTATAAAGAACCTTCTTCTTGCGCTTCTTTTTGTGGTCTGCATTATAAGTGAATTCATTTCGTCAATGTCTTCCTGCGTTTCACGGCCTACGTCAATAAGCCCGAATCCGAAAGGTGTTCCTGCATCAGGATTCAGCACATCAAACACAAACGGGTATTTGCCGTGGTCGTACCAGCCTCTGTCACTATACCCGGGGTCGTTTTCCGAAGAATAAAGGATAATGTCATTTACATATCTTACATAATGAAGCAGAGTTCTGTTTCCCTTTCTGACCTTATAATACCAATTCACAACAGAAGCCTTATCCTCTGTTGTCACAACATCGTTATAAAGATATTTTCTAACGTCTATTGTAGGTGATGCAATGTTCTGAAGCTCCGCAATATCCGGGTAAGCAGCTCTTAATGCATCTTTAGATACAAGCTCTACAAAAAATACATTACTGCTTTCCTGAATATTCTTAATACCGGGCTCCCAGAAAAGATTCAGAGCATCAACCATCTGCACAGATATGTCTCCCAAGCCTTTCGCTGCTGACGGATTCCACAAAACCGAATATATTCCCGTTCCGTTTTTGAGCTTATAAAGACAACACTCAGAATAAACATCCTTAAAATTGTTTCTTTCAAGCACAACAGGCAGAATGTCTGTCAGGTCTTTTGCTGCCTGTTCATCAGTCTTCTCCCTGGGAAGAACAGTACACTCGGGATAATTATCCATAAAATCAGCGTGCTTGTTGTCAATATCGCTGAAAAGCCAGCCTGTTGAGCGAAGGCTCTTTTTATCCTTTTCATACCTTTCCTTTTTCCAATGCTGCAGACGGTACCATTCCTCGTTATCAACAATTCGTCCTTCAAGATTTGCCTTTCCGAGCTTATACTTTTGCAAAATTTCTGTTGCTTTACTTACCGTTTCCCTTGTAACCTTACCAAGGTTCTCCTGCATAGCAGAGGATTTAAGCCTTTTAACCTCTTCATTTACATCAAATTTACCGAAAATATTATCTTTTGTTCCTGAAAAATGCATATTTATCACCTTTATTAAGTATTTTTGACCCGTAATTTAATTTGAATATAGGTTGAGCGGGTCTTTATCATATAACCGCCTGCTTTCCTTTTGCTTCGGCGGCGCAATGGGTCTTGACATACAGAAATACCGGAAGCTGTCTGCAAAATGGTCTTCCTGTTCTGTGTTAAGGTCCTCGGGAATCCTTTCAGAAAACTGCAGAAGCGGTATAGTTCTTATAGCGGCCGTGCAGGTCTTAAAGAAATATACCATCGGATAACCTTCTTCATCAAAGCTGAACCTGTAATGACACTGCATCCACCCGGGAAGCCTCTTATTATCTCCCTTATCGAAATACACGAAATTTCTGTCAGCAGCCTCAATAATTGCCTCGCCTCTTGATGCATCCCATATTGAAGGGTCTGCTACACCGTATATTGTTTTTCCCTTCAGCCACTTGTGCTCCGTTTCAATTCTGTGAATCTCCGAAAAGATTCTGTCAGGATGCCACTTTACACCCTCATTGGGGATATCGGTACAGCCGTACAGCTGAAGTATAAGATAGGCTCTGCCGTCATAATCAACCGCCCACCAATCGCAGGAAAAGGGCTTGCCGTAACCGAAGTCAAAGCTTCGGTATATCATCCATTCTCGCGGGATATCAAAGGGCTCAATTACGTGTGTATTTTTTCGCGTTATATAGTTTTCGGGTATATCCCTGAACTCCTCAAAGAACTGCCCTTCAAAAATATTCCAGTCGCCCTCAAGCCACGCCTTTCGAAGCTTCGGCGGTAAAGATTCAAGCTGACTGATATAATCAGGATCCGATTCCATAAGCGCCTTGTTATCCGTCACAAGGCTTCTTATGAAAGAATAATCCTCGGGGTTTTCCTTCTGCTTGTATGCCCTATCAACAAATAATCTTTTTACAAAAGCATGTCCGATACCTCCGGGATTGCAGGTAAGATATATTCTTTTCGGGAAAAGATTTACTCCTCTGACCATTGCCTTGAATCTTTCATATTGACCCTCTGTCAGTTGCGTTGCCTCATCAAGAAAAAGAACATCAACTTCAGTTCCCTGATATTTATCAAGGTCTCCTTCATTCTGTGCATACCTGAAGAGAATGACAGTACCGTTGGGAAAAGTTATTTCCTTTGTGCTTTCTTTGTATACAGCAAGCCCGTGAAGCAATTGTCTTAACTGATTTATGTGATTAGCCCGAAGCTCGGGATAAGTACGTCTTACTATCATTATCCTTATTCCCGGGTATCTGTAAGAAAGAAGCACCGCCTTTGTCCTTACAGCCCAGCTCTTTCCTCCGCCTCTCGCTCCGCCGAAAGCGATATATTTGTGCTTATCCATCAGAAATAAAGCCTGCCTGGGATTCGGCTGTCCTAATTCCAATGTCTTAACAGAATCACCAAAATTAATCAGCATATTCCTCAGCTCCCGTTATAACAACATTCACCGTCTGAGGACCGCCTGCCGTATTTCTTGCAACCTGATTAATTAATGTATCAATCCGTGCCTCCTGCTCTCTCTGATCAGCATCACTCTTTATGCCGCTTATCCTCTGAATATTACTGAGTGCCGTGGAAAGATCCTTGATAGCTCCCGCATTACAACAAGTGTCTGCCAGTTCAAAAATTCTATCAAGAAGCTTATCACTTACCTCATAGATTCTCTTACGGGTTTTTTCCGTTTTCTTTGCTTTTTTCTTAGCTTCCTTCTGCAAAGAAATCTTCTCAATTTCTCCCCGGTATTCTCCCCTTAATTCTACCCACTTTTCATCAGCAGCTCTTTCTTCAAGGGTTTTATGCCTTTTTATGCCGTATTTTTCACACAGCTCCGAGTAAGTTGATTTACCCGTTATATAATCTTTTTTTATTTTATCCCAGTCATATTTCTGAGCCACTTTTCTCACCTCGCTCATTCTTCACTTTTATATTACCACATCAGCTCTCAAAAAACGGGGAGGGGACAAAACCAAAAAAAATGACCGCCGAAGCGGTCAATCAGAGTACTTCTCCATCAGGAGCTTATACAATTTACATTCAGGCTCTAAACTGCAGCAATTATTTTCAACAAACTTCGCAAGTGCATTTTCATTATAAAACGTCTGTGATGCACAGCGCCCTTTTGCCTCCAAGGCTTCACAAGACACGGAAGTAGTTGTCCATTTTACAAAAAACGGACACTTAACTTTGTTTTCGTGAGGCCTCTTTTTTGCCACAGTCTTTCACTCCTCTGTTTTCTTACTCCCGTTATAGCAGTCAAGACAATATCCGCCGTCATCCTCCCGATGAAGACATCCATCGCAAGAAATTTCAGACATCTTTACTGTTTCAATGTCATTCATAACCTCGCTTCCCTTCTTATTATCTCTTATTTTTAAGATAAAACTGAATATGCGCTCTTGCTTCCCGGCGGGAAAGTCTCTTCGTGCACTGTGCATGTACTACCCATTTTCCCGTTTTTGAGTTTGTTATGTAATAATCTCCCGCAGGGCTCTGCGAAAGAACATAATTCTTATATGCATATACTCCGTTCTTCAGCGGTCTGTCCCATAAATCGTACAGTTTTCCGAGAATGCACCTTTCACAGGGAACATACACACAATACCGAGGTATACTTTTGTGCAGATCACAAACGATTCTTCTGTTTTTCATAGTTTTCTCCTTAACCGAAAATAATAAAATCAATTGCAACACGGACTCGTTCACAAAGCCTGCCTTCATATCGGATGCAAGGACACGCACTTTTTCTCATACTGCCGTCACGGCTGCATCTTACGCATTTGTCTGATATCACATTCGCATATCTGCAGGACTTATCTCCGCTTGCCTGCTTTCTTGTACGTGCACGAAGCATTTTTTTGATTTTCTGTTTCATTTTTTCACCTCCTCCTGCTCTATGCGCAGCATTATACAGTTATAGTAAACACAGCCTTCACCCATATTTTTGCAACAGTTCGAAGCTACAAAGCGTTCCTTTTCATGTTTAGACCTGAAGAAATGCTTTGCTGAACCCTTCGATGTCAGAGCGCTCTCGCATACAATATGCTGTGCCGCTTCCGAGATATAAAAAGGACACTCAATTTTCGGTGCTATAATTTCAGCCATCGGAAAGACACTCCTTTTCTAAAAAAGAAATTGCTTCTTTTTCTGCATCGGTCAATCTCTGAAACATTTCCGCAGTTCCGCCTGCATCGGGATGATAAACTTTACACAGCTGTCGGTACCGTTCTTTAACCTCCTGAACGGTATCAGGTACTTCAGCGAACTGAAGAAAAGCAAAGCAGCTCGGCAGTTCTGTTTTAGGCGGCAATGCTTTCAGTCCCGATATCCAGGTCTGAAGCTCGTAAATTCCTCTTTCCGTCATTCGTGCAATATCTTCGAGAGTAAGCACTACCTGAGCAAAAACATCAGAGCCGTATTTGACCGCATTACCGTGATTCTTTGCATTCTCGACACTATGCTCAAAACGGTACAGATTTCCCTTATAAAAGAATTCAATCCAACAAGAAAATCTGTCCCAGTTATAGTTGTATTTTTCAACACCGAGACGGGACATAACTTTTTCAAGCTTTGCTTCATAGTTTTCAGCACTTGCATACTGTTTTGACATTACTAACACCTCCGTAGTTTTCTATTTTTCGGCGAAATATACATCTTAACCGTTATGTATTGATGCCTGTTATAATCGTTATAAAACGGCTCGGCAGACACAAAGGTATATCCGTCATATATACCCTCCCACATAGCCCCGTCGCCCGACACCTTCGCCATAGCATTAACTGTTTTCTGTGAAAATACTTCATCTCTTGTCTGTATCTCAGGCTGACTGAGATTCTTTGAAGCCTGATAAAACTTACTGCCTATGGGATTTTTCACAAGATAATGTGCAAGTCCCTCGATACCGTCCTGATTGAATTCAAGAAGCTCACAGGTAAAGATACCCCGTCCCCATAGCTTCTTTATGTCCTCAAGAGCCATTCCGCCCGATATAACAAGGTGATGATGATATCTGCCCTTTCTCTTTCCTTTTTCCGTAACAGCTATATATTTAAGCTCCGGAAGTCCTGCCTTTCTTCTGAATCTTTTAAGACGTCTGAGGAAATTTCTGAGCTCACGAAGGGCAGCATCATCGTCTTCGGGCAAAGTATCATTTCTGTATGTAAGGTCAAGCTTATAATCCGTTTCCGTAAAATTCGTATTCATAAGCCGAGTCAGCTTCATTTCGGAATTTTTGCGGTTTAATTCCTTCTGACATTCGGATGTGGGCTTATATCTGCTTCTCCTCTGCCCGGCACGGCCGAACACGGGGTAAATATCTATTTCAAGATAATTTCCGCTGTATGTTCTCTTCTCACGATAAAAGCACCTCATAATTCCACATCCTTCAAGTTACTGCCTCTGTCTTAACTGCTGTCTTTAACTTCTCTTCTACACCGAGAGGAAGAGAGCCTAAGAACGGGGAAAGAAAGGCATCTCTCTTCCTCTCGGGCTCTCCATCTCTCTGCCTTTCTTTTCGGGGAGAGAAATGGTCGTTAAGTTAAGATAGATTACAAGCTGAAATTTTAAAGCCGAAGCTTTAACGAAATTCCTTATATAATAATGATAAAAAATATTAAAAGAACCGACACAAAAGGTATTTGCTTTAAGGCTTCGAGCAGACGGAATTTTCCGCCTGCTCTTATTTCACTTTTAATGAAAAGTGAAATACTTCTTCACTTTTCACTCTTCACTTTTTACTTTTTTCTGTTTATTTCCCGTGCAAGAAGGATTCTGTTCCTTCCTCTGACCCGTTCCCTATTGCCGCTTCTGCAAGTCTTACAACATCCTTTACGGCCGACAAAAAGAACTTATCAACAACTTCACAGGGAAGAATTACCGCCTTAAGGAACATTCCTGCCTTTGCGACTATGTAAGGCTTGTTATTATCCGTGTAGCGAAGATACAACTCGTATCCCTGCTCCAGGTCAGCAAGAGGCTTCAGGTACTTTTCCTCAATACACACAAGCCCCACTTCCGTTTTAAGAGAAACAAGAGAATAACCGCAGTAATAAAGCTTCATTTCAAGCGGGATAACGATACTCTCAGCAGAGATACAGTCATTTCTGTCAATCTGATTCGTAAACTTCTCATTATTTGAAAAACGATACTTGGGATATTCCTTCTCGGGAATTTCAAACATAACAAGCAGCTGCTCATTTGTCATAAGAGGAAGTTTGTCCACAAGATAAATAGCCACACCGTTACCGAGCCAAAATGAATCCTCTGATTCTTCAACGGTATAAATAAATTTGTTGTCTTTTATAAGCTTCGTAATGGCTTTAAGTTTCATCGAGCTTACTCCAATCTATTAAATTATCTTATTTCTTTCTGTAAACAGATTTGTCCTTGCTTTCGTAGAGGCATATACCGAAGCAACTGAGTTTTCAGGATAAATCTCAGTAAGCTTGTCCCAATTGATACTGAACTTACTGTTGTCCTTACACTCCCTGCATTCGCACTGCTCATCACACTCGTAACATTCAATAAATGATGTGCACGGATATTCTCTCGCATTTCTGCAGATAAGCTCACAGCCTCCGTCCGCAATGTATTTCTGAAGCAGATTCAGTTTTTTCTGCAAAACAGAAATTTTATTTGACTGCTCAAGTATAGTATCCGCAACGCCATGCACCTTTTCAGATACTTCAACAGGAAGAGCAATTTTTGACAACTGCTGCAAGTCCCCGAAAATAGCTCTTATATCTTCATCCTCTGCCATAAAGCAGGCATCCGTAAAAGAATGCGCCTGTACACTGTCAGCACATTCCTTCTTCTTTGTGCAATATAAACAAGCACTTAATGCTTTCATTCTTCTTTTCCCCCACACTGTATGTATTTCTTTCCTACCGCCGCAAGTGCGGAGCCGAGCTTCCCTGCTGTTTCAGGATCCTCTTCTCTTATCTTTCCGAGAAGATTTATAAGCTTGTCCTGCACCTCCTGAGCCTGAGAGAAATATACCTTAAATTCCATAACAGCAGGATTGTTCATTTTCTGCTCCTTCTTAAGAGCATCTATCTGCACCTGCAAAGCCTTGGCATCATTCTCCGCCTGCTTTTTCTGCCCGAGAGCTTCATCAATCTTTTTGTTAGCCTCCTGAATAGTGCTTTCCAGCTCCTTTTTAGCCTTTTCGGAAGCCTCCGCTTCAGCCTCAGTACGAAGCCTTTCTGTTATAGAATCGGGAATTTCGGGGTTTTCCTTGAGATTTTTAAGAGCTTCCTTCGCCTTCTTTTCATTTTCCTTTGCTTTCAGAAGTTCATTTTCCGCCTTCTCCTTGGCAGCAAGAGCAAGACGGGCACTCTCCCCGGCAGCACGGGCTTTTTCTTCAAAGTCCTCTTTTTCATCAAGAAGAGATTGCAGCTCCTCTTTTTCCTTTTCGGCTTTTTCTGCAGCAGCTCTTGCTTCGTTGCGTTCTTTAATAGCCTGCTCCAGCTCACGGCTCGACATATCCTCGACCTTATTATCTTTTACAAAGTCTTCACGCTCTTCAGAGGGCAGAGCAAGGAGCTTCAGAGCCTTGGTATACGGCAAATTCCCAAGCGTTTGGGAATTTGGGACGGCGCCGAAAAGTGTTATCTGCTCGTCACCGTACTCATCAAAAATCTTCATATAATTGTTTGCGCTGGACTGAGAAAAGCCCACCTTTTCCTTGAGCCAGCTTCCCCACTCACCATGGGGAAGAAGGCTCTTTGCCTCGACAAGTCTTCTGCCGATTTCAATCGCAAATGTAAGCAATAAGCACTGTGCCTGCGACAGAAGAGAATTTATCTCATTGGTAACAATGTCTATATCACGCACATTCTCTGCTTCGATTATACTTACTTCCTTGTTCATCCTGTTTTCTCCTAACTTCTTTTATATATTCGAGCCACTTTTTACTGAAGGCTTCTACCTCAGGTGTTGTCGGGCAATTGTGATGGCCGAGGTTCATTGAGATTCTCAACTCCTTCACATCCAACGTGACGGTATAGAACGGTATAGTCGGATCCGATGCACGACGAAGAAAAAATATAAGGTGCCGTCCTTCAGCATGCCGCTTTACATAGTTTCCGACACAGTGATCAAGGGCTCTGCCCTCCTGCCGAAGCGACACCGGCTGCGGTGCTATTGATATAAGAAAGTCCTCATCATTAAATGAAAAGCTTTCATATTTTTCAGCCAATTCTGAGAAGATTTCTCTCTCCTTAGACTCTTTTATAAAGAAATCCTCTTCTTTTCTCTCATTAACAAGCTCAACACACCTGTTATGAGCTTTTACGATATTCTGCGGATAAAAATCCTTTTCCGTTTCAAGCGGAAGCTTCAGGCTTCTCATCATCTCCCAATAATCCTTCAGATGATAAAGAGATGCACCCATTCCGACATATTTGCTGTTTTGTCTGATTAGATATCTGTATACCTTACCCGCATCGACATTATTTTTAACAAGCTCGTTAAGGCTTCGCCCGGTAAAATATTTGTAAACTGCCCTGAATTCATCGAGTTTCAGAGGATATTTGCTGTCCTTTGCCAGCTTATATGTCTCAATTTCATCAAAGGTCCACTTTTCACCCGCTGCCGTCCGAAGCTCCGTCCTCGTAAGCCCTATCATTTTCGAGGGCTTTCTTTCCTTAAAATTGATTCCTTCTGTAATTATTGTGGTGTTATAATATCCGCCTCCGCTGCACGGTATCAGACTGTTTATGTATCTGCTCATGCCGGCTGTCACGAGATTTTCAATATTAGGATGCTTCTGAAATGTCCTTAAGTATGACACAAGAAACATTTTACCGTCAGCAGAATCTCTTACGAATCTTTTCACCTTGCAGTTTTCAAGGCAGGTTCCGTCCCACAATCCCGCCTTCCAAGGAAATATCTTCTTTTTCGGCCAATGACAGGACGTGTCATCACACCGGTATCGGCATTCCCAATACGACAACTGAACAGATGTGCTGAAATAGCGAAAATATCCCACGAATTTATAACATTTCTTTCCGGAAAAAGCATAAGCCTCATAAGGCTTTACACTTGTGACCGTAGTTCCGTCCTTATATACTGTCTTTATCAGCCGCCACACAAAGCACACGGGAACATTGTCCACTCTGCCGAGCGACAGCGGATACTCCTCATAAATCTCTCTTCCGCTTCCTATATTACCGATATGCAAAGCCCTGCACGGTGCACCGCATTCCTGACAGCACACAGAGTTTCCGCTCATGATGTTCTCCCCCTGTATCGTCATAAAACCAAAGGGAGCAGGAGTATATGAGCACGAACAACCCGCCGCCGGGACATAATCGAGATAATATGTTTCGCCGCAATACGTGCATTTGCATTCAACCATTTTTTCTTTAAGTCCCGTTGCAGGATGAATAATATGTGCAGCTCGGTAAACAATGGCATTTGCAAGCTCAGAATGATAAGTCTCATTCCACCACCGGAGAAGCCCCTCGGGCGGTTCAGTCGGAAGCTTTTTAAGCAGCTCATCCTGAAATTCCTTGCTCATATAAAGTCCTCCAGTCTGATTATGTTATCGGAGGACTTTTCGGTGTAAAACTCAGTTTCTTCAGCGGCGCCGTCAGGGATGCCGTAAAACTTTTTTATAATACCTTCTGCCATATCGGGCGGAATACATATACAGTTTCCCTTCTTCTCTTTATGAAGCCTGTCTGCCTCTACTTTTATTTTGGCTGCACATCTCTCAAGGCTCATTTCGGGAACATCAAGGTCTGCAACAACAAGCTCGGTTGCCTGATTGTTATTTCTGCAAATATCCTTAATCTGCTCTCCGACCATAAATATGTCTGTAAATTCTTTACCTTGCTGCTGTTCAGATACCTTCCTCAGCAGCTCTTCATATCTGGTATTCATCGGCGGTTCTCCTTTATTTTCTTACTCAGGTATTTTCGATAATTTCATCAATTGTCTCGCCTATGCCCTCAAGCATATCGTCAATAACAGTAAAGCCCTCGACTGCGATTTCGTTGTCTTCGCCCTCCGAGAGCTTAGAGAAGGCACCTCTCATTTCCTCAATCTTCTCCTTGAGACCTTCAAGCTGATTAATTTTCTTGTTTTCCATAAAAAATACCGTCCTTTTTTTCCTTAAAATGATTCTTACACAAATAAATAAATGCTGTTTTCTTTACGCTTCCACACGAAGCGGTTTTACATGAATTGACCGTATAGTCTTTTCCATACGCCGAACCCCTGCGGCAAGAAGCCCTGCCGTGGGATATAAGCTTTTAATATCAATTCCAAACGTGTTGCAGGAAGATGCAGTATAAGCGTGCCCACGATTAAGCAGCTCTTTCATAACATTAAGTCTTACACGTCTTTCACTGACGATATTTCGGCATACATTGTCTGCTTCTGCCTGCGACTTCTGACAGCAAAGAACTCTGTCACCCTCAACAACACAATGGGTATAATTCTGATGCATATCGACAAACAGAAAGCGGTCACCGAGATAATATTTCATAATTACCTCCGGCGAATGAAACGGATATCACAGCCTACAGATTCCGCAAGCCTTCTGCACCTTGCAATTCTTCTCCTGCGGTATGCACCGTAAACCTTTATAAACAAAGGTCGGGCAATTCTTATGAGCTTCACCTTCAAAGAGAAAACCGCCTGTCTGATGTAGCAGCTTATATATTCGATAAGCCTTGCTTCAAAGGTCTTCAGCTTTTCTTCCTTAATAATGCAGTAAACAACCACAGCTATCGCAGCAAGGTCAAAAATAATAACCGCACATAAATTTCTTGCAAAGAATGCACCTAATTCACTCATTTTTCCTCTCTCCTTCTTGTTATTCTGTCAAAATATTTTTTTCTGATTCTTGCTTTCTTTGTTCGGCAAAGAATCTGCAGTTCCTTGTCACTTGCTCCCACAAGGGACATTTCTCCGTCATATATCATCGGTAGGCTCTCCTTTTTTCACTTTTTAAGTAAAAAGTGAAAAACCTCTTCACTTTTCACTCTTCACTTTTCACTTTTCATTCTTTACAGCACTACAATGCACTGTATTCTTCCGGGTGGTAGGTATAATATTCACTCATATTCCTCTCAAGGTTTCCGCGCATCCGCTGCCTTGCCGTTTCCGTCTGCTCGGCAGTCAGGCTCTCAAGCGGTACCTCGGGAGCTCCGTCACAGGAAATCATAAACTTATATGTAAATTCCTTTGTCTTCTCGGTCTTACCCCGATGAAGCTGCACCCCGTCCGTATCATAGAGGATCTCTTTATTATCTGAATTCAGCATTTAACTCCCCTCCTGATTCAATGTATGCTCTTCTTCTGAGAGAATTATTTTGTCCGTTGACATTTCTTCAGCAACCTTAAAGCATATAAATCTGTTTTTCTTAAACACCATAGCAATGTCGTTAGCAAAAAGAAAATCATAATTTCCGCGTTTTTGGGCTTCTGCTTTTATGAACTGCAGATATGCTTCTGCTCTGCGAAGCAATCTGTCAACATATTTCTTCTGTAATCTGTTATTTTTTGCAAAACTGATACAATGCTTGTCTTTCGCTGTAGATAAGGCTAAGCAAATCTCAGCGAGCTCTTTTTTACTGAAAAGATTACACAGCTTATATTTTTTCGGTAAAATTTTTTCTTCCATCGGTAGGTTCTCCTTATAAATTAATACTGTGCACTATTTGTGCTCGTTTTAGGTAAAAAAAATGGCCTGAACTGTCATTCCGAAGCGTTTAGCTATTCTTGCCTTAACTTCATCACGAGGACGTCGCTCATCTCTTTCGTACATTGCCCAGGCTGAAACCGTTACACCAACGTCATCTGCAATCTGCTGTTGCGTGTTTTCTCCCCTGAGCCGTCTGAGAATCTGCCCCGTGCTTTCATGTGTATCAGAATAGTTCATTATCGTCATTCCTTTCTGTAAATTTCTGTGCACTATTTGTGCTCACAGTGATAATATACACAGTCTGTGCACAATTGTCAAGACTTTTTTCACAAATTGTGCACAATATTTGTTGAAATTTCTTGTGCACCTGTTCCATTGACTTAACTGCACATTCTGTGCATAATAATAACGAGGTGTTATTTTATGATAAAATTTAATTCCCGATTAAAATATTTAAGAGAAAATGCAAATATATCTCAACAGATACTTGCTGACAGAATCGGCATTTCCAAAAGTAGCATAAATATGTATGAAAGAGGAGAAAGAGAGCCTGGCCTCGAAACGCTTGAAGCTATTGCTGATTTCTTCAATTGTGATATGGATTATCTTTTGGGCAAGTCTGACACTCGCAACAAATATATTGCATCAAAAGATATTCCGAGTGCTTCTAATATAATCCCTCTTCCCCAGACAAAAACAATTCCCCTGCTCGGAGATATCGCTTGCGGCGAGCCCATCCTTGCAGAGGAAAACATTGACGATTATATTAAATTGGATAAAGACATACCTGCAGACTTTGCGCTCCGCTGCAAGGGCGACAGTATGATTAATGACCGCATATTCGACGGAGATATAGTTTACATCAGACAGCAGCCTGATGTAGAGAACGGAGAGATAGCCGCTGTCCTTATCGACAATGAAGCCACCCTCAAGCGTGTTTATAAATATCCTCACAGAATAGAGCTTCGTGCAGCCAACCCCACAATAAAGCCCTTCGAATATTCAGATGAAGAAATGAACACCGTCCGCATCCTCGGTAAAGCCGTAGCATTCACAAGTATTATAAGATAAACAAAGGAAGTGAAAGAATGAGATTTTCAGAATATAAAAAACATAAAAAAGTAAACACTGTCACTTTTATTCTTTCTATAGTATTAAAAATAATTATCTTTGTATCACTTGTTATATTTGCCGTTTCCTTTCAAAGCCACTCGGAAATAACTTCAATCACTATCTTTTACGGCAGATATATTCTGCCGCCATTGCTAATTCTGCTTTTGTGCGTTGAAATACACAAAACAGATTCAAAAAAAGCAAAAATGTTCAGATACATTACATCATTCGAAGAAATAGCACAAGCACAAGAATTCAATCTAACCTTTTCTGAACCGTTCTATCAGGGCATTTGCACTTTTTATGCTTCTGCAAAAGTCAAAGAATGGGTTGAAGAATGTGTAGATATAGCAATTCGCAATTTCGAAAATGACAAATGTCTGAGTCTTTATTCATTGGCAATGTATGAACAGGAAATAAAAAAGAATTTCGATAAATACAAGGGAAGAAAGGTCATTACAGACGGCTTTGCCCTTACATCTTTTTTCGGATTTATTTTTATTGCATATCCGTTTTTTGATAATATACCTAACGACATAAACAGCAACAATTACATTTACTCTAAAATTGACGAAGACAAAGCTAAAGCCTATTTAATAAAATATCATCAATTAGTTTTCAGAAGTCAGGAAAAGAATCTTATAAATCAGGCTCTTGATATGATTAACTCACGATGGATAGGCTCCGACAACAAACAGTTTGAAATTGATCCCGGAACAAAGGTTATACTAACCGGAACACTCGATATGGATAAATACGGTAATCTTACACTTACAAACTGCAACATTGAAAGAAATGACATTATAGGCCGTATGAATAGAGAAAGAAAAATGCAATAATCTCTAACCTGCACTTTCCCACAATAATAACGTTAATACACAAAATAATAACGTTAAAGAACAAAATGCACACACTAACACACATTTTATTCAATTTTATGTTTCTTAAATTACGATTTCCCGTAATTACTGCCACAAGAAACATTTTGAACAAATAAAAAAATGCTCACCGGCTACCACCCCGATGAGCAAAGGAGAACCTACCGACGGAGCTCCGATGAACCAACAAAGAAAACACCGCCGAAAGGATGTATATATTATATTGCATCCTTCGGTAATTGTCAACATTTTCACCGAAAGGATGTTTTATTATGCCCGAAAATAACATAAACAATAACAGAAAGGAGAAAGGCAGATGAAAACAGCAGCAGCATATATCCGTGTATCAGATGCACGGCAGGATGAATACTCCCCTGCTTCTCAGCTGAAGCTCATTAAAGACTATGCAACCCGTAACGGTTACTTTGTCCCGGAAGAATTCATTTTCTATGATGACGGTATTTCGGGAACGTCGACAAAGAAACGCACACAGTTCAATAATATGATAGGCTTTGCAAAAGAGAAGAATCCGCCTTTCTCTGCTATTCTTGTATGGAAATTCAGCCGTTTTGCACGTAACCAGGAAGAAAGTATTGTCTTTAAGAAAATGCTTAAAAAGAACGGAATTTCCGTCATTTCCATATCAGAGCCTATAGGTGATGATGCTTTTTCCACTCTAATTGAAAGAATCATTGAATGGATGGATGAATACTACATTATCCGTCTTGCACCCGAGGTAAAAAGAGGAATGAAGGAAAGAGCCTCCCGAGGAGAGCCGGTAACAAACGCCCCATTCGGTTATAAAATGATAAACGGTGAATATCTGCCCGACCCGGACACAGCTACCTTTGTTCAGAAGATCTTCAATGATTATATCTCAGGTAAAGGTATGCGAACAATTGCATACGAGATTTCCGCTCTCGGCGCAAGAACTATCAGAGGCAACACCTTCGACAACAGAGGAATTGAGTATATACTGAATAATCCCGTTTACAAGGGACAGCTGCGCTGGTCTGAAGACGGAAAACAGGCAAGTAAAAGAATTTATGATGAGGATAAATTTATGATAGTACAGGGTAAACACACTCCGATTATTTCAGAAGAGCTTTATGAAGAAGCACAAAAAAGACTTGAACACGAAAAAATGTTGCACCGCCCACGTCAAAAGAAAGAACACTCTGCAGAATATATGTTAAAAGGTATTGTCCGCTGCAGCTCCTGCGGAGCAACTCTCTGCCTCACTCACACAAAATCCCCGGGGCTTCAATGCCACCAATATACAAAAGGAAAATGCACCACATCACACAATATAAGTCTCGGAAAAGCGAATGCTGCAGTTCTTGAAGCTATAGAGCAAGCAGCTCTCACAAATCTCTTCGAGCTTTCCCCCAGAGCCGACAAGCCACAGGAAGCCCCTACCGACTTCGATGCTCTTATAAAAGCTGCTGAAAAGAAGCTTTCCCGTCTTACCGCCGCATATATGGACGGCACTTATACCCTTGAACAGTTAAAGCCTCTTAAAACCGCCCTCGATAAAGAAATTGAGGAGCTAAAATCCGCAAAAGAAGAAGCCTCTTCCCTTCCCGCCTCTGCGGATGCAGACCGTGAAGCCTTCCGTCAGAAGCTCCTTGAGCTTCTCCCAACCCTCAGAAATCCTGAAATCACGGAAGAAGCTAAAAACGAAATCCTCCGCACAATCCTCTCTCACATAACATTCTCACGCCCTACGTCCTCATTCACCCTGCATTTTCACTATTAATATCCCCCGCTCCATTCTTTATACCTAAAAATCATCACTCGCAACCATCCGCACCGCCTAATTGTTTCGAGTGATACCATATATATAATGATATAATAATAAAACGCCCTCGGAGAATTGCTTCTCTGAGGGCGATATTTTTACTGAATTCCGAGTTTTGCGGCAATGAGTGCAACAAGAAGCGTGCATACTGCCTGAATGATGCTTGAGATTGTAGTCGAATTGAATTTACTTTTTTTATCAATACAGTCCTTTATGTACTGCAGGTCCTGTCTTATTGTAGCAAAAGCAGTTGAGCCTTCTGCAAGCTCGTCACGAATTTTTGCAGTACATTCACTACACTCTCTACGGGATATAAAAGTTTCGTGAAGGTAATCTTTATCCTCATGGGTAAGGTTCATTTTCTCACCACCTTAAAATCCGCTTTTGTTTGTGGGATTATTGAGGATACCGAAACCAATCAAAATAGAACCGATAGCGTTAACAATTACATCCCACGCGGTTGAATCAAGACCGATTTTTTCAAAAACACCAGTGGCATTAAGTATAACCCCAACTGCTCCAAGAACGGAAAGCCACACAGCCCATGACTTGAGCCTTTCTTTTATACTTACATTTTCAATCATTCATTCCACCTCCATTCCCGTTGCGATTCTGAGGGCTTCCCTTGAATCTGCAGATGTGATTTTTCCGTCACCGTCAAGGTCGCCCGTTTCAGTTGAAATTTCTTCGAGGCCTACAGCAGCACGGAGAATAAGACGTGCATCAGAGGCAGTCACCTTACCGTCACCGTCCACATCCCCTATAATAACAGGAGGAACAAAGACAAGCCCTGCGTTTTCCATAACTGATTTTGCAATACTCAGAGCAAATTCTGCGAACATCGTATCAAAAATGGTGTTGTCCTTTGTGTTGTCAATGAAGCCCACCTCAAGAAGGCAGGAACTCATATTTGTAAATCTATTTACGGCATAATCTCCACCCGAAGGATGGCCGAGCTTTACACCTCTGTTTACGAAGTCACTTACAGCACAAAGGTCATTTACGATTTTCTCTGCCATACTGTACGTAGTACCGCCGA
>JAZRQQ010000052.1:0-1547 GCA_045649935.1 Acutalibacteraceae bacterium
GAGAAAGACTCACCGCGCTCATATTCTGTTGGGTCACTATGTAACAGCTTTTAAATAAAGCTAAATATAAATCGATGTGTGTGGCTGTTTGAGCAAAGCATAATTAAAGTAGTTGTTGTTTCGCCAAGCTCAACAAAAACATCGTGACGGTGGTATGATATATTATTTTGAAAAATTTGACAACGGGAAATTTGTCGAATGGTTTTAAAAAATTTTCACGGCCAATAATATTTGATTTGGGCATTTGAAAAAACTTTTTGCCTCCCATATATACAACGACATAAGCAGGGGTAAAATGTTCCAATGATTTGAAAAAAGTTGAAAAAATTTTTTGAGTGAGAAAAATGTGACGCAGTATTCATGTAAGCAAAATTTGATTTTATTGCTTTGTAGCCTGCCGCATAACACTGACGTGTTTGAGAATTTTTTCTGAGTATTATTGAATTATTACATCCTTGCTTCAAATAAAAAATAAGACACCTGCCGTCGGGTAAGTGTCTTGGGGAAGGATTATATGTTCATTAAATTTTTTATTTCTTTCCTCTCTTCTTATAATCTTCATCGAGATTTTCTCTCCAACTATTATCAAGTGATGCGCACTTTCTCACATTGCTAACCGCACAGGCAACTGACTCATAAAGTATTCCCGTACCCTTGGCATCAGCGTTGTAGTTAACTGCTCTGTCTTCGTTTATACCGTAACGTTTTGCGGTTTCAACTGCATCAATATTAGCACCGATGAAAAGAAACTCCCAGCCATATTTTTCTTTCTGACGCTCAATCATTTTCTTGACCTCATCGCTTGAGTAACGCTGACTTGCGTTTTCCATACCGTCGGTGGTGATGATGAACATTGTGTGCTCGGGCACATCCTCAGGACGGGCGTACTTGTGAATGTTGCCGATGTGGTGAATAGCTCCACCGATAGCATCAATAAGAGCCGTGCACCCTCTGACGGTGTACTCCTTGTCGGTCATAGGCTTTATGACTGAAAGCTTTACTCTGTCGTGAAGGACTTCGCTGACATTGTCGAAGAGAACGGTTGATATATAGCACTCGCCCTCTTCCTTCTTCTGCTTTTCAATCATAGCGTTGAAGCCACCGATTGTGTCGCTCTCAAGACCTGCCATAGAGCCGCTTCTGTCAAGGATAAATACTAATTCTGTGATGTTGTTTCTGTTGTTTTTCATTTTACTTTACCTCCGTTTTGTTATTGAAATCGTTGTATATTTTCTTTAGTCTTTCATCAAGATAGGACACTGCAGTTTCCTTTAATTTGTCATTGATGCCGTAAAAGGCTTCTGCCACCGAGCCCGTTATTGCGGCTATGGTGTCACTGTCACCGCCGATAGAGATTGCGTTTCTGATTGCATCCTCAAAGCTTACCGATTCAAAGAAGGCTTCAAATGCCTGAGGAACGGAATCCTGACAGGTTTCGTAAAAGCCGTAGGTCGGTCTGATTTGATTAAGAGTGAAATCAATTTTATAAAACCTGCTGACATATTTCCTGATCTCATTCATCGTATTACCCGTACGGGCAAGATAAA
>JAZRQQ010000053.1:0-3970 GCA_045649935.1 Acutalibacteraceae bacterium
CGGCGGCGAGCCGCAAAAATGCCCGACGGAGTCGGAGCATTTTTCAAATGTGTGGCACAGCCACACATTTGACCTGTGCTCTGCTCCGCAGGCACAGGGGCGGCTCGCCGCCGCCCCTCCTACCGCTCTGTAAAATTAAAAGCACCGCTTCCCCTCCACGCAACCGGAACCTCTCTCTGAAATACCGTTTCAGAAAAAGCACACTCTGCAAAAAAGGACGCCCTCCCGGACGTCCTTCACTATTTGACGATAACAGCTATATCTCCATTCTGACAACAAAAAAGGCTGCCGAAGCAGCCTTTTTATATTTACGCTTTCTTTATTGTAGCCTTCTTGATAATAAGAAGTGAAAGAGCAACAATTACAAGCATAAGAGGAAGAACGATAAGAACATTCTGTACATAGCCTGCAATTATAAAGCCGACGAATGAGATTGCAGCAACAAAGATTGCATAGGGAAGCTGTGTGTTAACATGGTTGATGTGATTACACTGTGCGCCTGCTGATGCCATAATTGTTGTGTCGGAGATGGGTGAGCAGTGGTCACCGCATACTGCACCTGCAAGACAAGCTGACATACCGATATAAAGAAGCTCATCTGTAGGCTCAAAGATAGCAGCAACGATGGGGATAAGGATACCGAATGTACCCCATGATGTACCGGTTGCAAAAGAAAGAAGACATGCAACGATGAAGATGATTGCGGGAAGAAGACCCTGAAGACCTTCAGCTGCGCCTTCCATAAGGTCGTGAACGTAAACGTCTGCACCGAGAAGACCGGTCATATTCTTAAGTGCTGTTGCGAAGGTAAGAATAAGAATAGCGGGAACCATTGAGATAAAGCCCTTGGGTACGCATTCCATAGCTTCCTTGAAGCCGATAACTCTTCTTGCAACAAGATAGATAACGATGAGAACTGTTGCTACAAATGCACCTAAGGGAAGACCTACGGTAGCGTCTGTGTTAGCAAAAGCATCCTGAAGTGTTTCGCCTGAGAAGAAGCCACCTACATAGAGAAGACCTGCAACGCAAGCAATAATAAGTACGATAATGGGAAGAATAAGGTCAATAAGCTTGCCCTTTGCATCTGTTGCATCTGCTTCTGCTACAACTCTGTCACCTGTTGTGAAGAGGTCACCGTTCTCAGCATTCTTTTCGTGAAGCTTCATCGGACCGAAATCAGCCTTCATAAGTGTACTCATAACAACAAAAGCAATTGTAAGAAGTGAGTAGAAGTTAAAGGGAATAGCCTTGATAAAGAGCTCATAGCCGTTAAGACCTGTACCGCTTGCAAAGTCAGAAACTGCTGCTGCCCATGAAGAAATGGGAGCTATCATACAGATAGGAGCTGCAGTTGCGTCGATGATATAAGCAAGCTTTGCTCTTGAAATCTTCTTTGCGTCAGTAACGGGACGCATAACTGAACCTACAGTAAGGCAGTTGAAATAGTCGTCAATAAAGATAAGACAGCCGAGAGCAAATGTAGCAAGAAGAGCACCTGTCTTTGTCTTAACGTGCTTTTCTGCCCACTTACCGAAAGCATATGAGCCACCGCATTTGTTTACAAGAGCAACAACAATGCCTAAGAGTACAAGGAATACAAAAATACCTGCTGTACCGCTTACAGCATCAATGAAGCCTGCATTGATTGCGTTGTCGATAGCCTGAGTGATGTTAAAGGATGATGAAAGAAGAGCACCCATAATAATACCGATAAGAAGTGATGAGTAAACTTCCTTGGTGATAAGTGCAAGACCGATAGCAATAACCGGCGGAATAAGAGCCCAGACAGTATTTACAAACTTGTTGGTCTCCTCTTCAGTTGCACCGATAGTCTCAATTACTGCGTCTGCGGTGCCTTCCTCTGTTTCAGCTTCAGCCTTTTCCTCTGAAAGTGCTTCTGCATCTTCAGCTGTATCCTCTGCGGTTTCTTCACCGTCAGCAGCCATAAGAAGCACTGCAGATTCATCAGCTGCAACTGTTTCTGTTGTGTCTGTTGCCAATGCTGTCATTGACACAGGAATTGCCATAGCGAAAACTAACATAAAAGCAAGTATAATTCTCGCAATGCTTTTCTTGGATTTCTGCATTTTTAATACCTCCGTGTTTTTAAATAAAAAAAGAGATCTCCCTGCGAAGACCTCAAAAACATTTCTGCTTCTGATGATAGCTCTCCGCCGGTGCGACAGTTGACGGAATGTTCTTCCGCCACCCAGCATATGCCTCTTCAGACAGACATCTGCTTCGGCATAAAACCCTTTCACTCTTCTTCACAGATTTCTGAAAATCTCTGAAAAGCTACTGATATTTTATGCGCCTCTATCTTCAGAGTACATTATACTCGTATTTAATAAAAAATCAATAGTTTATAAGGAAAAACAGAGCTTTTCAAGTCCCGTAAAATCAACAAGGACGCCCCGTCGGACGTCCTTGTTTCTTCATTTTATATTTTCTCGATTTAAAAGCAACGAATTGCTTAAGAACTCTTTATCACAAGGCATATTCTACCACTATAAGTCTGTTATTTCAATATTCAAACTCACCAAATAAATATAGGATATTTTGTATGTTTTATACTGCTGAAAGTCAGAACACACGATAATTGCTGCTAAAAAATATATAAATTGCACAATATTTCTCTTTTGTAAACATATAAGAGGGCTAAAAAGCCGCCGGTAAAACAAAATAAAAGCTGTCAAACAGTAGAAAAATCTGAAATACTGTGTTATAATGAATAAGTTAAGGCAGTCTGAGTATATGCTATGACTGCTTAATTCCAAGTAAATTATTTTTAAGAGGTGCAAAAAATGAGTTTTAAAGAGTTAATCATCAATGCAGGTTCTTCATCATTAAAGTATCAGGTTTTTGAAATGCCTGAAGCAAAGGTTCTTGCCAAGGGTATTTTTGAGCAGATCGGTACAGCATGTACCTTCACTCACAAGATTGATAAGAACGGCGAAGAAGTAAAGGTTCTTGACAAGAAAGCAGTTGACGCTAAGGACCATCATGACGCTATCACCATTCTTCTTGAAACACTTACCGACAGTGAAACAGGTGTTCTTGAATCAATGGCTGATATCTCTGCTGTAGGTCACCGTGTTCTTCACGGCGGTGAAGAATTCAGCGGCAGCGTTGTTGTTACAGAAGACGTTAAGGCAGCTATCAGAAAATGTATCCCCCTCGGACCTCTTCACAACCCCGCTAACCTTATGGGTATTGAAGTATGCGAAGAAATTATGAAGGGTATTCCTCAGGTTGCAGTTTTTGATACCGCTTTCCATCAGACAATTCCCGACTACGCATATATGTATGCTCTTCCCTATAAGTACTATCTCCAGCACGGCATCAGAAGATACGGCTTCCACGGCACAAGCCACAGATATGTTTCTGCCCGTACAACTGATTTCCTTATGAAGAAGTATCCCGGCAAATATAACGCTGACGAGCTTAAGGTTATCACCTGCCATCTCGGTAACGGCTCATCTATCTCTGCTATCAAGGGCGGCAAATGCTTTGATACAACTATGGGTCTTACTCCTCTTGAGGGTATTATGATGGGTACACGTTCAGGCTCTATTGATCCTGCTATCATTGCTGTTCTCTGTGAAAGAGAAAACCTCACTGCAAAAGAGGTTGACAACATCCTCAACAAGAAGTCAGGTATGCTCGGTCTTACAGCTGAATATGACGAAAACTGGAACGAAATCCCCGGCACAGCTACAAGTGATAACAGAACAATCGAAGGACGTTCAAGAAACGGCTGTGAAAGAGCTCAGCTTGTTGAATCAATGCTCTGCCATCAGCTCGTTAAGTATATCGGCGGCTTTGCTGCTGCTATGGGCGGCGTTGATGCTGTTGTATTCACCGGCGGTATCGGCGAAAACAACCCCCACTACCGTACAAGAGATGCTGAAAAGCACGGCTTTATGGGCACAGCAATTGACGAAGCACCCAACAGCGTAAGAGGCGA
>JAZRQQ010000054.1:0-26055 GCA_045649935.1 Acutalibacteraceae bacterium
TAAAACAATTGACAAAAATCTCTCTTCTGTGTATAATATGTTAGATAAAATAAATGCGCTAAAAGGGAGAAGTAATTACAGCAGTTCTTCTCAGAGAGGGGCAGTAAGGTGAAAGTGTCCCGTTGAATCTGTAATGAAATGCACCCGTCAGCACCTGTGGGGAAAGGCAACAAGTATCTTCAGGCGTAAACCGGCGTTAACGGTTGAGAGTTATAAATTCAGAGTGGAACCGCGTGTTTTACGCCTCTGTGTCTTTCATGGCACAGAGGTTATTTTATTTCAGGCGATTTTAGGCAAGGTGATATTATGTTTGAACGACTCAAAGAAGATTTACAGTGTGTAAAAGACAGAGACCCGGCTGCAAGAAGTAATATAGAAATAATGCTTCTTTATCCCGGTTATAAGGCGGTAAGAGCCTACAGAAGAGCCCATTGGTGTTATAACCGTAAGATGTATTTTCTTGCACGTGCAATTTCTCAGCACTGTGCGAAGCAGACCAATATAGAAATTCATCCCGGTGCGCAGATAGGTAAACGCTTTTTTATTGACCACGGAACAGGCGTTGTTATCGGTGAAACAACTATTATCGGTGATGATTGTACTATATATCAGGGTGTGACTCTCGGCGGTACAGGTAAAGATCACGGCAAGAGACATCCTACTTTAGGTAACAATGTTCTTGTAGGTGCAGGAGCTAAGGTGCTCGGACCCTTCAGAATAGGTGATAACTCCAACGTAGCTGCAGGCTCGGTGGTCTTATCTGAAATTCCCGATAATGCGACAGCTGTCGGTTCACCGGCAAGAGTTGTGAAAAGGAACGGAATCAAGGTTGATAAGCTTGACCATATTCACACTCCCGACCCTATTTCACAGGAAATTTGTGTATTAAAACATAAAATAGAAAAATTAGAAAAACAAATTAAATTAATGGAGGAAGAAAAATGAGAATTTTTAATACTCTCACAAGAGAAAAAGAGGAACTGATTCCTCTTAAGGAAGGCGAATTTAAAATTTATGCCTGCGGTCCTACCGTATATAATTTTATCCATATCGGTAACGCAAGACCTCTCTGCGTATTTGACGTAATGCGCAGATATCTTGAATACAGAGGCAATAAGGTGAATTTTGTTCAGAACTTTACTGATATTGACGATAAAATCATCCGCCGTGCAAATGAAGAGGGTGTTACCTTCAAGGACATCTCAGAAAAGTATATTGAAGAATTCTGGGTTGATGCCAAGGGTATGAATATCCGTGAAGCAACAACACATCCTAAAGCTACAGAAAATATCGGTGAGATTATCGATATCGTTTCATCTCTTATTGAAAAAGGCTATGCTTATGAGGTGAACGGAGATGTTTATTTCAGCACTAAAAAGTTTGATGAATACGGTAAGCTTTCACATCAGCCACTTGAGGAACTTGAAGCCGGTGCAAGAATCAATGTCGGTGAAGTAAAGAAGGAGCCTATGGATTTTGCTCTCTGGAAGAGCGCAAAGCCCGGTGAGCCCTATTGGGAGTCACCCTGGGGACACGGCAGACCCGGCTGGCATATCGAATGTTCAGCTATGGTAAGACGCTATCTCGGTGAAACAATCGATATTCACTGCGGCGGTCAGGACCTTGTTTTCCCACATCATGAAAATGAAATTGCACAGAGTGAATGCTGCAACGGTAAGCCCTTCTCAAGATATTGGATGCATAACGGCTTTATCACTGTTGATAAGATAAAGATGTCCAAATCACTCGGTAATTTCTTTACTGTACGTGATGTTGCCGAGCAGTATGGCTACGAGCCCATCCGTTATCTTATGATTTCCTGCCAGTACAGAAGCCCCATCAACTACAGCTTTGATGCTATTGCTCAGTGTAAGGCATCCCTTGAAAGACTCTATACCTGCAGAGATAACCTCGACTTTGCTCTTAAGAATGCAAAGGCTGAGGCAGGGGAGAAGGATGCTGAAATCAAAGCACTTATCGACGGCAAGAAGGATAAATTTATTGAGGCTATGGAAGACGACCTTAATACCGGTGAAGCTCTCGGTGCTGTTTTTGAGCTCGTAAGAGATATCAATACCAACATTAACGAAGGTGTTCAGTCAAAGGAAATCGTTGAATATGCTATTAAGATTTTTGATGAGCTTATGAATGTTCTCGGTCTTCTTTATAACCGTAATACTGAAGATAAGAGTCTTGATGATGAAATCGAATCACTTATTGCACAGAGAAATGAAGCAAGAAAGAATAAGAACTGGGCTGAAGCTGACAGAATCAGAGATGAACTCAAGGCTCAGGGTATCGTTCTTGAAGATACACCTCAGGGTGTAAAGTGGCACAGAGCATAAAAATTAATTAATCCACAGGTAATTAAATTTCCTGTGGATTTTTGAGAAAGAAAGTGCCTATATGACATATAACAGTAGCAGTCCGGTAGCAGTTATAGATTCAGGCATTGGTGGTATTACGGTTCTCAGAAAGCTTTATAAGCTTATGCCGAATGAGGATTTTATATATTTCGGTGATTCTGCAAATGCTCCTTACGGTGTCAGAACAAAGGAAGAAATCAGGGAGCTTACTGTTTCTGCAGCTGAAAAGCTTATGGAAAGAGGAGCTAAGGCTGTTGTGATTGCCTGCAATACGGCTACAAGCGCAGCTGCGGCATATCTGAGAGAAAAATATCCGGATTATATTTTTATCGGTCTTGAGCCTGCTATAAAGCCGGCAGCTCTTTCCAAAGAAAACCCGAGAGTGCTTGTCCTTGCAACACCGCTGACTCTTAAGGAAGAAAAATTCGATATCCTTATGGACAGCCTTAAGGACAAAGCATCTTTTATAAAGCTGCCCGCACCTGATCTTGTAAGATATATCGAAAGCGGAAATCTTGATTCTCCTGCTGAAATAGAGTATCTTGAAAAAATTCTCGGTCCTTATAAGGATAATAAGGTTGATGCTGTTGTTTTAGGCTGCACTCATTTTCCTTTCGCAAGAAAGAGTATAATGAAAATCTTAGGTGATAATGTTCAGGTTTTTGACGGCGGTCCCGGTGCAGCAAAGCATTGCAGACGTCTTCTTGAAGAAAAGGGTCTCCTTAACGAAAGAACCGAAGAGGGAAAAATTTCCTTTGAAAACAGTGATCCGGATAAAATTCAGACCAGCATAAATATGTTTTATTACAGAGGTTAAAATTATGGGAATACAGGAAGAGTTAAAGGAATATCTTTTATCACAGGGCGCAACAGATGTAGGCTTTTGTGAAATCCCTGACGGCGATTTCGGTGAGTGCAGATACGGCGTCAGCATAGTTGTCCGTCTTTCTGAAACTATCGTTGACGAAATTGACGATGAGCCTACACATACCTATTTTAACCACTACAGATCAGTGAACTCTTTTATCGATTCACTTCTGCTTAAGGCGGGGCTTTTTCTGCAAAGAAAAGGCTACAGATATATCACCGTTGCAGCCTCACAGAGTATAAATAAAGATGGCTGGAACTATAAAGGCAGATATTCTCATAAAAAAGCAGCAACTCTTTCGGGGCTCGGTACAGTGGGAAAAAGCTCAATGTTTCTTCACCGTGAATACGGTGCAAATGTAAGACTTGGTACAATAGTTACCGACTGTCCCTTTGAAACGGAAAAAACAGATTATGTATCTCCGTGTATTGAATGTAATCTTTGCGTTGAGGCTTGTCCGTCGGGCGCAATTCTCGGTAAGGTATGGGATCTGAACACAACAAGAGAAGATATGTTTGACCCGGAGAAATGCAGTACATATATGAAGACCGCTTTCAAGCATATCGGAAGAGGTGCAGTCTGCGGTGTATGTATGAGTGTTTGTCCCGTAGGCAAGAAATAAAAGAGATGTTTTTTAATTGTAAAACCCTTGACACCTTCAAGGGTTTTATATATAATTAATCTCACAATGTGAGCCGGTGTGTTGGAATTGGCAGACGAGGCGGACTCAAAATCCGTTGGTAGCGATACCGTGCGGGTTCGACCCCCGCCACCGGCACCAGAAAGAAAGTCGTGCTTTGGTATGGCTTTCTTTTTTATGGCTTGTTTTTATCTGCATTTAAATATTTTTTTATAAAAACACTTGCATTTTGAGATATCTTATGATAAACTATACCGAATTAAAAGAAGGAAGGTGAAATATATGCTCGGAATGATTGCTTACTCCAAGGGTATTATTTCTCCTTTTTGTATTTGTGATATTGATAATATTGTTGTTTTTATTAACGGGTAACATTTTTTGTTGCCCGTTATTTTTTTATAAGAATTTTTGTTGATTTATTGTATGTTTTATAGTATAATTAATTGATAATATTTATTTTTGATGAATAATGTTTCTCTATATATAAAAGGAGTGGTACACTTGAAACATTTACTTAAATTGCTGGATTGGTCCAAGGAAGAAATTTTAGACACTCTTGACCTTGCTGATAAGCTTAAGGCTGAGAAAAAAGCGGGAATCAGACATCACCTTCTCGAAGGTAAAACACTCGGTATGATTTTTGAAAAATCATCAACAAGAACGAGAGTTTCTTTTGAGGTAGGTATGTATGATTTAGGCGGTACAGCTCTGTTCCTTTCTTCAAAGGATCTTCAGATAGGCAGAGGTGAGCCCGTTCAGGATACAGCAAGAGTTCTGTCACGTTTTCTTGACGGCATTATGATAAGAACTTTCGACCAGGAAGAGGTTGAAGCGCTTGCGAGTAAAGGCTCAATTCCCATTATTAACGGTCTTACTGATTTCTGTCATCCTTGTCAGGTGCTTGCTGACCTTCAGACAATCCGTGAATATAAAGGTACTCTTGAAGGTAAAAAGCTCTGTTATATAGGCGACGGAAACAATATGGCTAACAGCCTTATAGTTGGCGGTATCAAAACCGGTATGAAGGTTGCTATTGCCTGCCCGAAGGATTATCAGCCTGATGCTGAGATAATGAAGTGGGCTGTTGAAAATGGTGATTTCCTTTGTACAGATGATGTTCTTGAAGCTGCAAAAGACTCTGATGTTCTTTATACCGACGTATGGGCATCAATGGGTCAGGAAGAGGAAGCTGAAAAAAGAAAGAAAATCTTTAAGAATTATCAGATTAATGACAGCGTAGTTGATGTTTCAAATGACGGTGTGATGGTTCTTCACTGTCTCCCTGCACACAGAGAAGAGGAGATTACCGAAAAGGTACTCGAGGAACACGCTAGTGAGATTTTTGATGAAGCTGAAAACAGACTTCATGCACAAAAAGCAGTTCTCGTCAAGTGTATGCTTGACTAATAATATACGAAATTAAAGAAAGAAAGGAATTCGCAGCAAGGCTGTGAAAGGGTCCGGATTATGAAAAAACGTTATTTGGTTTTACAGGACGGTACGGTTTTTGAAGGTTATGCCTTCGGCGCTGATGCTGAAAATATCGGTGAGCTTGTATTTTCAACAAATATGGTCGGCTATATTGAAACTCTTACCGACCCCTGCTATTTCGGTCAGATTGTTATGCAGACATTCCCCATGGTAGGTAACTACGGAATTATCGAATCTGATTTCATCGGCGAACCTAAGCTTAAGGGTTATGTAGTAAGAGAGTGGTGTGAAGCTCCTTCGAATTTCAGATGTGAATATGACCTTGATACATTCCTTAAAAATAACAATATCCCCGGTATATACGGTGTTGATACAAGAGAGATCACAAACATCATCAGAGACGGTGGAATCGTGAACGCAAAAATCTGTGATGAAATTCCTTCTGATTTTGAAGAAATCAGAAATTACAGAATTGTTGGTGCTGTTGAAAATACAGGCAGCAAGGAAAAGTCTGAATTTGTACCCAAGACAGAAATAAAGAAAAATGTTGCTGTTATTGACCTCGGCTCAACAAAGCATCTTGAGCTTGAACTTATGGATAAAGGCTACAAGGTAGTTCTTCTTCCGTATAACTTCAAAGCAGCTGATGTTCTTTCTTCCGATATTGACGGCGTGATTATTTCTGAGGGTCCCGGATGTCCTGAAGAAAATGCAGATATAATTGCTGAAGTTAAAGCTCTTATGGGTAAGCTTCCCGTATTCGGTATCGGCCTCGGTCATCAGATAATGGCTCTTGCTATGGGTGCTGAAACAGAAAAGCTTGCTTACGGACATCACGGTTCAAATCAGCCCTGTAAGGTTGTAGGAACTCCTAGAACACTTATTACTACTCAGAATCATAACTATGTTGTTGTGAAGGATAGTATTAAGGCAGGCGTTATCTCTCATATGAACGGTAACGACGGAACTGTTGAGGGTATTGAGTATTCTGAAATCAAGGCCTTCTCAGTACAGTTTGAGCCTGCTGAAGCAATAATTGATAAATTCTTAAAAATGATGGAGGAGTAAGCAATGCCACTTAATAAAGATATTAAAAAAGTTCTTGTTATAGGTTCCGGTCCCATTGTTATCGGTCAGGCTGCTGAGTTTGACTATGCGGGCGCTCAGGCTTGCCGTGTCCTTAAGCAGGCAGGCGTAAATGTTGTTCTTGTTAACTCCAATCCTGCTACTATTATGACAGATAAGGCTCTTGCTGACGAAATTTATCTTGAGCCTCTTACAACTGAAACAGTAAAAAGAATTATTAAGCTTGAAAAGCCTGATTCACTCCTTGCAGGTCTCGGTGGTCAGGTAGGTCTTACTCTTGCAATGCAGCTTTCAAAGGAAGGCTTCCTTGAAGAAAACGGCGTAAAGCTTATCGGTACTGATGTTGAAGCTATTGATAAGGCTGAAGACAGACAGCTCTTCAGAGATACAATGGAATCAATCAATCAGCCTTGTATTCCGTCTGATATTTCAAATGATATCGAAACCTCTCTTGAAATTGCAAAGAGAATCGGTTATCCCGTAATTGTACGTCCTGCTTTCACTCTCGGCGGTGCCGGCGGCGGTGTTGCTTACAGTGAAGAAGAGCTTCGTATTATTGCAAAGACAGGTCTTGATGCTTCTCCCATTACACAGATTCTTGTTGAAAAGTATATCAAGGGCTGGAAAGAAATCGAATTTGAAACTATGAGAGACAGCGCAGGTAATGCAATTGCTATCTGCTCAATGGAAAACTTTGACCCTGTCGGTGTTCATACAGGTGACAGTATCGTTGTAGCTCCCGCACTTTCTCTTTCAACAAAAGAGTATAATATGCTCCGTCAGGCTTCTCTTGATATTGTATCTGCTCTTAAGATTGTCGGTGGCTGTAACTGTCAGTTTGCACTTAATCCCGACTCTTTCGAATATGCAGTTATTGAGGTTAACCCACGTGTTTCCCGTTCTTCTGCTCTTGCAAGTAAGGCTTCGGGTTATCCTATTGCAAAGATGACAACCAAGCTTGCTCTCGGTTATAACCTTGACGAAATTGTCAACGATATCACAGGTAAAACCTGTGCCTGCTTCGAGCCTTCACTCGACTACGTTGTATGTAAGTTCCCCAAGTGGCCCTTCGATAAATTCCTCGGCTCTTCAAGAAAGCTCGGCACACAGATGAAGGCTACCGGTGAGGTTATGTCTATCGGTCAGAGCTTTGAAGAAGCAATTATGAAGGCAATAAGAGGTGCTGAGATTTCTCTTGACTCACTTAATGCAGCACCTATCAGTGATCTTCCTCTTCATGAAAGTCTTGATATTGCCGATGACAGAAGAATTTTCACTATTTTCGAAGCAATAAAGGCTGGTATTTCTGACGATCAGATTCACGATATAACAAGAGTTGACAAGTGGTTTATTTCAAAGCTCCGCAACCTTGCAAATTTTGAAAATGAAATCAGTGGTAAAGAAATCACCGAAGAGCAGTACATCAAAGCAAAGAAGCTCGGATATACTGATAAGACTCTTGCTAAGTTCTGCACCTTTGATAAAAACTTCCACAGAGAAGCAAGCTATAAGATGGTTGATACCTGCGCTGCTGAATTCAGCGCAACAACTCCTTATTTCTACTCATCTTATGATAAAGCTTGCGAATCAAGAAGATATCAGCGTTCAGGTAAGGACGTAGTAATGGTTCTCGGCTCAGGTCCTATCAGAATCGGTCAGGGTATTGAGTTCGACTACTCATCTGTTCACTGTGTATGGACTCTTAAAGAGCTCGGCTATGATGTTGTTATTGTAAACAACAATCCGGAAACTGTTTCTACTGACTACGATACAGCAGACAGACTTTATTTTGAGCCTCTCTGTGAAGAGGATGTAATGAATATCATCAAGGTTGAAAAGCCTGTAGGTGTTGTTGTTGCTTTCGGCGGACAGACCGCTATTAAGCTTACAAAATTCCTTGATGACAACGGAATTAAGATTCTCGGTACATCTCAGGAGGGTATTGATACTGCTGAAGACAGAGAAAAATTTGATGCTCTTCTTGAAAAGTACGGCTTTATGAGACCCAAGGGCTGCGGTGTTATGACTCTTGAAGAGGCTCTTGAAGCAGCTAACAGACTTACATATCCCGTTCTTTTAAGACCTTCTTATGTTATCGGCGGTCAGAATATGACTATCGTACATAATGACGTTGAGGTTGAAAGATATATGAAGAAAATCCTCAGCACAGGTATTGAAAATCCTGTTCTTGTGGATAAATATATGAGTGGTACGGAAATTGAGGTTGACGTAATCTCCGACGGTACAGATGTACTTATTCCCGGTATTATGCAGCACATTGAACGTGCAGGTGTTCACTCAGGTGACTCAATTGCCGTTTATCCTCCCTTCTCACTTACTGACAAGATGACACAGACAGTAGTTGACTGTTCTGAGAAGCTTGCTCTCGCTCTCGGTACTAAGGGTCTTGTTAATATCCAGTACCTTATCTATGAAAATCAGCTCTATGTTATTGAAGTTAACCCCAGAGCATCAAGAACAATTCCTTATATCAGTAAGGTTACAAATGTTCCTATGGTTGATCTTGCAACAAAGGTTATGGTAGGCACACCCCTTAAGGAATTAGGCTACGGCACAGGACTTTACGAGGCGCCTCCTTACTTTGCTGTAAAGGCTCCCGTATTCTCCTTTGAAAAGCTCAATGATGTCAACAGCTATCTCGGACCGGAAATGAAATCAACCGGTGAAGTTCTCGGTATCGGTAAAACTCTTAATGAAGCTCTCTTCAAGGGTCTTACATCATCAGGCATCAAGGTTAACTCCAAAAAGGAAGACGGAGAGCTCGGTGTATTACTCAGTGTTGATGAGCATGATCTCGACGAAATCGTTTCAATTGCCAAGAAGCTTCAGGATTTAGGTGTAAACATTTATGCTACCAAGGATACTGCAAGAGCAATTGTAAATCTCGGTATCAATGTAACCTATGTCAAGGGTATAAGAGAAAATGATTACTGCTTTACTCTTCTTGAAAGTGGAAAGATTGACTTTATCGTATATACAGGTGCACTCTTTGACGCAACAATGGATAATTACATTGCTCTTCACAGAAAGGCTCTTCAGCTTGGTATTGCTTGCTTCACATCACTCGATACAGCAAACGCAATGCTTGATATTATGGCAAGCAGCTATAATCAGCACAACACAGAGCTTATTGATATCAACAGTATGCGTACTCAGAGAAATAAGTTCAGATTCGCCAAGATGCACGGTACAGGTAACGACTATATCTTTATTGATAACAGAAACGGTGAAATTACCTGCCCTGAATCACTTTGTATCAACTTCTGTGAAAGACACTACGGTATCGGCGGGTACGGCTTTATCCTTATCGAAAACTCTGATGTTGCCGATGCTAAAATGCGTGTATTCAACCGTGACGGCAGTGAAGGCAAGATGGCAGGTAACGCGATCCGCTGCGTAGGTAAATTCCTCTATGACAACGGCATTGTTGATAAGGAAGAAATTACAGTTGAAACCGGAAGCGGTGTCAAGGAGCTTAAGCTTTATATCTCTAACAAGAGAGTTACAGCTGTTCAGGTTTATATGGGTAAGCCCATCTTCAACAGTGCAGCTATTCCTTGTACTCTTGATGAAGAGGAAATCATCGACTATCCGATTACAATCGGTAACGGCAGCTACAATATTACCTGTCTCAATATCGGTAATCCTCATTGTGTTGTATTCAAGAAGAATATTGACGGACTTGACCTCAAGGATATCGGACCTTCATTTGAAAAGGCTGATATATTCCCTGAAAGAGTCAATACTGAATTTGTAAGAGTTGTAAATTCACATACTCTTAAGATGCGTGCTTTTGAAAGAGGTAACGGTGAAACCTTTGCCTGCGGTACCGGTGCTTGTGCAGCTGTTGTAGCAGCAGTTGAAAACGGCTTCTGCAAAAAGGGTGAAGAAATTACCGTGAAGCTTAAGGGCGGTGACCTTGCAGTAACCTATAACGACGATGGCATCTTCCTTACAGGTAATGCAGTTCTTGTTTTTGAAGGCGAAGCTGAATATTAATTAAACAGATTTAAGGCTGTCGGTATACCGACGGCCTTATTTTTGTTGACTTTTATATAATCAATAGATTATAATTTATACATAAGAAGGAAACGGGAGGGGAGAATATGATTTTATTTGCAGTTATAGCGATTTCCTATGTTGCCGTAGGATTACCGGACTCGGTTCTGGGTACAGCGTGGCCGGCAATATACAATGATCTGAATCTTCCTGTTTCACTTGCAGGGTTTCTGTCATTGACCGTAAGCGGTTTTACGGTGGTTTCCTGCCTTATGAGTGCAAGACTTACTAAAAAATTCTCTACGGGTGTTGTTGCGGCAGTAAGCACCTTGCTTACTGCGATAGCTCTTATCGGTATGTCTTGTTCAGAGAATATACTGTATTTTTTCCTTTTATCTGTTCCGCTCGGTGTCGGAGCAGGAACAATTGACTCTGCACTCAACAGCTTTGTAGCTTTGTACTGCAGTGCTTCACAGATGAGCTATCTTCACTGCTTTTACGGTCTCGGCGTTACAGCAAGTCCATATATCATTTCTATGACCTTGGGAACGGATAACAATTGGAGAAAAGCATATCTGATTGTCGGTTTATTGCAGACTTTTATTGCACTCATTATCTTTGCTGTTGTTCCATATTGGAAAAAGAAAGAAAAGGCAAATGCACTTAACGAAGACACCTCTTCTGAAATACTTACTCTTGCGCAGCTGATAAAAAGACCTGCTGTGGTGCTGAGCTGCTTAGTGTTTTTTATTATCTGTGCCGCAGAGTACACTGCTGGTGTGTGGAGCAGTACGTTTTTTGCTGAATATAAGGGCTTCACACCTGACCAAGCAGCAAAAATGACTACACTTTTTTATATAGGTATGACAGCCGGAAGATTTGCTTCGGGTATAGCCGGTAAAAAATTAAGCAGCAAAAAAATACTGACAATCTGTACAGCTCTTTTGCTTTTTTCATCTGCTGTGATGGCACTGCCTTTTTCGTCTGCCTTAACAGCCTTAGGTCTTTTCCTTTTCGGCTTCGGTATGGGACCGACCTTTCCTAATCTTTCCTACCTTGTTCCGAGTTTTTTCGGCAGAGATGTTTCACAGTCGGTTATCGGTATACAGCTTGCCTCCACATATGTAGGTATAATGATTATGCCTTCACTTTTCGGAATTTCTGCTGAGTATATTTCAGCCGGGCTTTATCCGTATTTTCTGTTTATTCTTATGGTTGCTTTTGTAATTTCTTACCGTGCCATGCTTAAAAAAATTAATGCTTAAAATACCGTTTGAACTTGATATCATAAATTAATAATGTTATAATTCTTAAAAGAAAAGACAGGTGGTGCTGATATGACATTCAAAATAGTAGGCAACGAATTTATCAAAGACGGAAAACCCGTAAAGCTTATTTCCGGTGCAGTTCATTATTTCAGAAATATGCCTGATACATGGGGTGATATTTTCAAAAAAATGCGTGCAATGGGTTGTAACTGTGTTGAAACCTACTGTGCGTGGAATCTTCACGAAAAGCAGCCGGGAGTTTTTGATTTCGAAGGTAATCTTGATATTGCTGAATTTATTAAAGCTGCCGCAAAGGAAGGTCTTATGGTAATAGTAAGACCCGGTCCTTATATCTGTGCAGAATGGGAATTCGGCGGACTTGCCTGGTGGATTCAGGCTGATGACGAAATTGAAATCCGTTGTTCAAATAAAACATATATAAAATATTTTGACCGTTATCTTGATCATCTTTTTGAGGAGGTAAGGCCTCTTCTTACAACTAATGGCGGTCCGGTTATAATGCTTCAGTGTGAGAATGAATACGGCTATTATGGTGACGATAAGGAATATCTTAAATATCTTTATCAGAGCTATATTTCAAAGGGTATTGATGTGCCTCTCTTTACCTCTGACGGCACAAGCATGGATAATCTTCTTGACGGTCATATTGAAGGCTGTATGGCTACGCTTAATTTCGGCAGCCGTGTTGAAGAGAATTTCAAGGCACATGACGAGCTCTTCCCTGATCAGCCGAAAATGTGTATGGAAATGTGGAACGGTTGGTTTGATGCATGGGGTGATGAAAAGCATCACACGACCTCAGCTGAGGACTACGCAAAGGTTGTTGACGATATGCTCAGACGAGGCAGTCTTAATATGTATATGTTTATCGGCGGAACGAATTTCGGATTTATGAGCGGTGCCAACCACTATGAACGTTTTGCTCCCGATGTAACAAGCTATGATTATGATGCTATTCTTTCAGAATGTGGTGACGTAACACCTAAATATTATGCAGTACGTGATGTAATTAAAAAATACGTTGATGAGCCTCTTCCTGAGGTGCCCGCAAACAGAATAAAGAAAGCATACGGTAAGGTAAAGCTTACTGAAAAAGCAGGCATCTTTGATAATCTCGGAAATCTTTCTTCACCTGTTCACTCTGATGTTCCTCTCTGTATGGAAAAATACGGTCAGGGCTATGGATATATCGCATACCGTACTGTACTTTCGAGAGATTATAACGATGTGAAGCTTTCCTTTGAAAGCCTCGGTGACAGAGCGCAGATTTACATTAACAAAGACCTTGCAGGTATTGTTTACATAAATGACTCTCTTGAAATACGCATTACTGCCAAAGCAGGGGACGTGCTTACCGTTCTTTGTGAGAATATGGGCAGAGCTAACTTCGGAAGCAAAATGATGCGTAAAAAGGGTATTGCAGGACGCTGTCTGTTCGGTGATAAAATTCATTTCAACTGGGATGTTTATACGCTTCCTATGAATAATCTTGAAAAGGTTGTTTATTCAGATGCAGATATTGAAGAAAAATCTGTATTCTATAAAGGTACCTTTGAAATTGATGAAGCTTACGATACCTTTATAAGTCTTGATAATTTTACTAAGGGCTTTGTTACAATCAACGGATATAATATAGGAAGATATTGGGAAATCGGTCCTCAGAAAACCCTTTATATTCCTGCTTCTCTTCTCAGAAAAGGAAAAAATGAAATCGTTGTATTTGAATCTGACGGAATAAAAGGTGAGCCTGAGGTAGAGTTTGTTGATACTCCCGTTTTAGGATAATATAATATTTAACTTTATGAAATCTCCTGTATCTTTCACGTGCAGGAGATTTTTATTTTTATTACTGTTATCTTTTATAATTTGTTAATAATAAAATTCATTATATTATTGAAAATATATAATAATTATGATAAAATAAAATCGATTATACTGTGATTATCAGGAGGAATAAAAGATGAACGAAAGAAATGAAAACATAAAAAGAAATTGCGGTAAAACTTATCTTATTACTGCAATGGCTGCTTTTGTGCTGACTGTTGTAAGTATATTCATATATAAATTCATTCCTGTATCCGATTTTGCATCAAGTATAAACTACTCCGGAAGAACAGCACTTTTTGTGCTTGCTCTTGCGCCGTTTTGTGCTTTGGCTGCTTTTGTTACATATCTCTTAGGCGGTCTTACCGATAAGGCACTTGTGAAAAATTCTGTTGTACAGCTTGTGATTTTTATTGTTTCAGCAGTTATACTGCTTGTGATTACGGGTATTTCAGCTGCCTTGCTTTTTGTTCAGGCTGATATGGGCTTTGTATCTCCTCTGAATGGTACAGTCTTTGAAACACTCGGAAATATCAGTTTGATTCTCGGTATAGTATTTACCGCAATCAACGGTTACATTTTTGTAGCAGCAAGAAAATAAATCAGGAATTCAGCGTCAGTGACGCATAAAAAATAACTCTGAATAAAGAGGTGCATTATGAACAAGGATAAGAAAATTTATACCATTGCTACTGCTCATCTTGATACTGTATGGAACTGGGATTTTGAACATGTTATCAATGTCTGCATTCCCGCTACACTCGATGATAACTTCAGATATTTTGAGCAGTATCCCGATTACCGATTCAACTTTGAGGGCTCATACAGATATGAGCTTATGGAAGAATACTACCCCGAAAAGTTTGAACAGCTCAGAAAGTATGTTGAAGAAGGCAGATGGAACGTTACCGGCAGCAGCTATGAAAACGGTGATGTCAATGTTCCTTCACCTGAAAGCCTTTTCAGAAATATTCTTTACGGTAATAAGTATTTTGAAAAGAAGTTCGGTAAGAAGAGCAACGATATTTATCTTCCCGACTGTTTCGGCTTCGGATGGGCCTTACCTTCTATTATTGAGCACGCAGGTATCAAGGGCTTCTCTACTCAGAAGCTTTCATGGGGCAGTGCTTACGGTATTCCTTTTGATATCGGCCGCTGGTACGGTGTCAACGGAAAATATGCCCTTGCTGCTCTTAATGCCAAGTCATATTGCACAACCTTTAAAAAGGTAAGAACTAACCATTCTATGACAGGTAAGCTTGATGATAATATCAAGAAATACGATCTTCCCGTTACTATAGGATATCACGGTGTCGGTGACGTCGGAGGTGCGCCGAAGGAAGAGTCTGTAAAGACTGTCTGCCATGAAATAGGGGAAAATGACAGCTGTGAAATCAAGGTTCTTGCTTCTTCACCTACTGAATTTTTTGATGATATTTCTTCTCTTTCAGAAGAAGAGACTGCAAAGCTTCCTACATGGAGCAACGAGCTTCTTATGACCGACCACGGTGTAGGCTCATATATTTCAAGAGCATTCAGCAAGAGATGCAACCGCCGTAACGAAGAAATTGCAGATATGGCTGAAAGAACTGCTGTAGCTGCTGAAGCTCTTACAGGAGCCGAATATCCCCGTACAGAAATTGATAAGGGATGGAAGAGAACAATTGCTCATACCTTCCATGACGATATTACCGGTACATCTGTTGAAAGAGTATATCAGCGTTCATGGAATGATTATATTTTAAGCTCAAATCAGCTTTCAAATGCTTATGAAGGTGCCGGTGCTGAAATTATCAGAAACCTTGATACATCATGGACCAAGGGTGTAGCTGTAGTTCTCAACAATACCGTTGAGCATGGCAGACTCGGTGATGTTGATCTTGTTATTCCTGCAGATGAAAACAAGAAATATATAAGAGCTTTTGAAGAAAACGGCAGAGAAGTTCCTGCACAGGTAAACTTTATTAACAACGGTAAGATGAGTGTTACTGTTGCTGCTTATGTACCTGCACTCGGCTTTAAGGTTATTGATATTCAGTACAGTGATGTGCCTTGTCAGGTGAATACTGGTCTTCGTGTATCAGGTCACTCAATCGAGAACTTCAAGTATATTGTTTCTGTTAATTCCAACGGTGATATCAGCTCTGTTATTGATAAAACTCTCGGAGATACAGAGCTTCTCAAAAAGCCCATCAGATTTGAACTTAACAAATATAAGGGCGCAGGCGAATATGCCGCATGGGAATTAAGATATAAAGAAATCAAAAAGTATCCCTGGGATTTTGCAGACGGCGGAAAATGTACCGTTGAAGAAAAGGGCCCCGTAAGAGTCACTCTTAAAGTAGTTCAGAAAGCCGGTAAATCAACATTTACATATTATGTTTCTGTTTCTGCAGGCTGCCCCTGGGTAAGCGTTCGTAACGAAATTGAATGGAGAGAATTCAGACGTACTCTTCACAACGGCTTCTATTTCCGTGCTGAGAATAAGAAGGCAGCTTTTGACCTTGGCCTCGGTGTAATTGAGAGAGAAAAGGCAAACAAGAGACTTTATGAGGTTCCCGCTCAGAGATGGGTTGACCTTACTGATAAATCCGGTGTATACGGTGTTTCTGTATTCAGTGATTCAAAATACGGCTGGATTATGAAGGATGAAAAGAGCCTCAGACTTACTGTTCTTCATTCACCTAAGAATTACTACCGTATGGACAGTGTTCAGGGTATGCTTGACTTCGGTCTTAACAGATACGGATATGCTATCTACTCACACGCAGGCGGTTTTGATAACGGCACACAGCTTTATGCACGTTTCTTCAATCAGCCTCTTACAGTATTCGTGACCGATAATCACAGAGGTTCACTCGGCAGTGAATATTCATTCGGCTCAATCAGTGATGAAAGCGTAATTGTTCGCGCTGTCAAAAAGGCTGAGGCAGGCGATGAAATCATTGTAAGATTTAACGAAGGTGCAAACAAGAGCGCCCGTGATGTTGAATTTACTCTCGGTAATGGTATTGCTGCAGCAAGAGAAATGAACGGTATGGAAGAAGAAATCGGTTCTGCTAAGGTTGAAAACGGAAAGCTTGTATTTGACATTGAGCCCTACGAGGTCAAGACCTTTGCTCTTACTCTTGTCAACAGCAAGATTGCAGACAAGACAGCTGTTACTCCCGTTGAGCTTCCTTATAATATTGATGTTGTAACATTCAATCATAACCGTGATTGTGCAGCTATTCCTACAATCAACGTATCAATTCCCGGTGAGCTTTTCCCGAAGACAATTGAATGTGCCGGTATTAAATTTGAAACCGGTGACATCTGGGGAGAAGGTAACAACGCTCTTGTATGTCAGGGACAGGAAATCAACGTATACGGTAAAAAATTATACTTCGTAGGTGCCAGCCTTTACGGTGATAAGGTTTATACATTTAAGGTTGACGGTGAAGAAATTCCCGTTAAGGTTCAGTCTGTAAATGAAAGAATCGGTAAGTGGGATCTTTATAATCTTGCTGAGGTTGCAAATATCAAGACTGATAAGCTTGCCTGGGAATGTACACATACTCATTCTTCTTCGGGTGACAACGTTGCTTCACAGCTTTATTTCTTCATGTACGAAATTGATACCTCTAAGGGTAGTGTTGTAACTCTTCCTGATGATAACGGTCTTATTATTCTTTCTGCTGCACAGACAAATGACGGCAAGGAAGCAAAGCTTGCTACTGCTCTTTATGACAGAGTCAGCGGTAGAAAGTTTGATTACACTATGAGCCGTAGAGAAAAGAAGAATCATAAGAAACAGCTTAAAAAGTGGAAGAGAACTCCTAATAAGTCATAATGCTTCAATCCCTGCATTTTGCAGGGATTGTTAATTGAAGGTGATAAAATGAATATTATGAAATCTAATTGTCATACACATACTTCTTACTGTGACGGAAAAAATACGGCTGAGGAAATGATTCTTGCCGCTGTTTCGTCGGGCTTCAATGCTTTGGGATTTTCGGGTCATATTCCTATGAATTTTGAAAATGAGTGGGCAATGACACATGAGAAGCTGGAAAAGTATTATAACGAAATTACTGCTCTTAAAGAAAAATATAAAGACAGAATTGAAGTATTGTGCGGTATTGAGCTTGATGCTGATTTTGAACTGAAAAAAGATTATGCTTTTGATTACACAATCAGTTCCGTTCATCAGATTCATAAAAACGGAAAAATCTATGCCATTGACCTTACTGCTCAGGAGCTCAAACTGTGTGCTGATACGGAATATGGCGGAAACTGGAATAAGCTTGCAGAAGAATATTTTGAAAATGTTGCCGATCTGGTTATAGGCGAAAAAACAGACGTTGTCGGACATTTTGACCTTATAACCAAGTTCAATAAAAACAACTGTCTTTTTGATGTAAATGATGAAGAGTATCAGAAAAGTGCATTGAAGAGCATTGACAGAATTATGGATGCAAAGCCGGAAGTGGTTTTTGAAGTAAATACCGGTGCTATGTATCGTTGCGGTAACGAAGCTCCTTATCCTGCAAAATTTATTATGGAAAGGATAAAGGAAAGGGGAGGACGTGTCACCGTTTCAAGTGATGCACACTGTACCGATGCTATAGATTTTGCTTTTGATAAGGCTGAAGCTTACTGCAAAGAATGTGGGTTTAACGAAATCTGGCATCTGACAGGAAAAGGGTTTATTTCCCGTGAAATTTAAAGCGCATTTATGTTTAGTTGATATTGACAATCGCTACAGAAAATATTAAAATAATGATATAAATTATTTGAGTCGGAGGTATTATAATGAGCGAAGAACTTGAAATCTATGAAGAAAATATAGTAACCGTTGTTGATGATGACGGTGTTGAGCATTTATTTGAAGAGATTGATCGTGTTGAAACCGAAGAAGGCAACAGATATGTTGCTCTGCTTCCCGTATATGAGGATGAGACTGAGATTCTCGACGATGACGGAGAGGTGCTTATTCTCAAGGTTATTGAGGAAGACGGTGAAACATACCTTGTTCAGATTGAAGACGAAAAGGAATTCAACGAAATCGGTAACATTATAGAAGACAGACTCATAGAAAAATATGAGGCTGAAGATTCTGCCGAATAAATTCTGAAAAATTGAATAGAATAATAATATCCTGCTTTGTTCGATAATTATGATCGTTATAACCCAACAAGTTATTTAACGGAGAGACGCTTTGTCAGCGGATTGCAGACCTCCCGCTTTATGCGGACGAAGGGAGCGTGAACCTGACTCGCTATCACCATCCTGCTTTTAAGCAGGTTATACACATCATTTCCGGCACGGCGGGATTTATTATAAGTGATAAGTGAAAAATATGGATTTAAATGAACTTAACTCGGAATTCAGAAAGCTTCCGAAGGATGAAATGATGATGCTGATGAGATTCAGACTTCTCAGCCCCGAAAAGAAAATGCAGTTTATTATGTATGCTGATAATGAACTTGAAAATCTATTCGGAGAAGAGGGAAGAAAGATTTTCGACGATGTATTCAGTATATGACATAATTGTTTCAATGTGTCAGCGAAGCTTTTATAAAACCTGATAAAAATAACTGCAACAACTACAGAATTCTTTTCTGTCAGACTGTTGCAGTTTTTATATATGCAGGATTAAATATAAAAAAATAAAGTGAGTATCTGCTTTCGCAATGAATACTCACTTTGGTGCGGGTAACAGGGGTCGAACCTGCATGCCTGTTGGCACAAGAACCTAAATCTTGCGTGTCTGCCAATTCCACCATACCCGCATATGTATTGTTAAATTGTACTTTAACTGTAAAAGAATTATATTTATAAAAGGCAGACACGCATGCATAACACTTGCGGTGCCCAAAATTCTTTATCGGCTTGGAGTGCCGAAGAATTTTGACCGCTGCGCCTTTTGTACACTCACTTAATCCGCCACCGGCGGCGTTCGGTACAAAACTGCCAATTCCACCATACCCGCATATATTAAATTCAAATAAATCATTCAGTATATTTGTCAGATAAAGCGTGCATATTTTAACATAAAGATTAACAATAGTCAAGTGCGAAGAAAATACAATATCTTCTGATAAATTTTTCAGATAACGATATAATAATTTCTTCAGATACTTGATTTATTGGTTATTAGGTGTATAATATTAGTGAAAATAAGTGAAAAAGAGAGGATTTTGTTATGTACAGTAATGTTACAGTTTTTGATCATCCCTTAATTCAGCACAAGCTTTCTATTCTCAGAAGTGTTGAGACAAGCTCAAAGGATTTCAGAGCACTTGTATCTGAAATTGCAATGCTTATGGGTTATGAAGCAACAAGAGATTTACCTCTTGAAGATGTTGAGGTTCAGACTCCTATCTGCAAGATGACTGCAAAGCACATCAGCGGTAAAAAGCTTGCTATTGTTCCTATCCTCAGAGCAGGTCTCGGTATGGTAGAAGGTATCAGCACTCTTGTTCCTTCTGCAAGAATCGGTCATATCGGTCTTTACCGTGACGAAGAAACACTTACTCCTGTTGAGTATTATTGCAAACTGCCTAAGGATATCGGTGACAGAGACGTAATTGTTGTTGACCCGATGCTTGCAACCGGCGGTTCAGGTATTGATGCTGTTACTCTTATCAAGCAGAGAAATCCGCGCTCAATCAAGTTTATGTGTGTAATTGCTGCGCCCGAAGGCATTGAAGCTTTTACAAAGGCTCACCCCGATGTTCACGTATACTGTGCATCACTTGATGAAAAGCTCAATGAAAAAGGATATATTGTTCCCGGTCTTGGTGATGCCGGTGACAGAATATTCGGTACAAAATAATAAAATAACGGCTGTACTTCGTTGCCCGGTGACGGTGAAGCAGCCGTTTTTTATTTTGTTTGATGCAGATTTTGCTGAAAACTATTGACAAAGGTTATATATGATGATATAATCTCTTCCAATATCACAAATGCGTTGAAGAAATTATGAGTTATTATGTCAGGCTTACAGAGAGCTGATGGTTGGTGGGAATCAGCAGATGCAGATAATTCAGTCTCGTTTCTGAGCAGGACTGTTGAAGGCTTTATAAGTTGTGTAGGCGGTCACGGATGCCCCGTTATCATGGCTAAAAACTTGTCTGAGTTTTGAAGAGTGACTGTTTCGACAGTAAACAAGGTGGTACCGCGGATTTATTCGCCCTTGAAGTTACGATGTAATTTCAAGGGTTTTTTTGTTGAATGTGATAAAATTATTTGAAGGAGTCTTACTTATGGAAAGATTGACAATCGCAGATGTAACATTGAAGGAAGCTGCAAAGGCTAATGACAGTTCTCTGTCATTCAGAGAAAAAATTGAAATTGCAAAGCTACTTGATAAAATTAATGTTACAGTAATTGAATTACCTGCAATCAAGAAGGAAAAATCAGATGTACTTCTTATAAAATCTATTGCTTCATGCGTTAAAAACAGCATTATTACAGTTCCTGTCAATCTTGCTGAGGAAGATGTTGAAAGAGTTGCAGATGCTCTTAAGCAGGCAAACAAGGCAAGAATTCAGGTTGTTGTTCCCACATCAACCGTACAGATGGAATTCGTTTGCGGAAAGAAGCCTCCGATGGTTATTGAACTGATCGAAAAGCTTGTAAAGAAAGCAAAAGAGTACTGCAGTGATGTTGAATTTGTTGCAGAAGACGCAACAAGAAGTGAGCCCGAATTTTTATCAAAAGCAATCGGCGCTGCTATTTCTGCCGGCGCAACTACTGTAACACTCAGCGACGCAGCAGGAACAATGCTTGCTGATGAAATCGGTGTATTTGTTGATGACGTAAAGGCAAGTGTTGCTGACAGTGATAACGTTGCTTTCGGTATCAGATGTATTGATACCCTCGGTATGGCATGTGCTTGCTCTGTTACTGCAATCAAGTCCGGTGTAAGTGAGGTAAAGGCATCAGTTATTGATTCCTTTGATGCTGCTTCCCTTGAATCTCTCTGCAGTGTACTCAGAATTCACGGAGATGAACTCAACTGTGAAACAGGTGTCAGGGTTACTGAGCTTCAGAGAATTTCAAAACAGATTGCATGGATTATTGATTCCAAGAATACAAAGACATCGCTTTATGACAGCGTAGCAGGCTTTTATGCCGAAGATTTTGTGCTTAATGAGCATGATGATATTACTGAGGTTTCAAAGGCTGTAAAGATGCTCGGATACGATCTTTCTCAGGAAGATATTTCAAAGGTATTTGAAGAATTCAAAAGAATCAGCGGCAAGAAGAACGTCGGTGCCAAAGAGCTTGATGCAATTGTTGCTTCTGCTGCACTTCAGGTTCCCGCTACATACGTAATAGACAGTTATGTTATCAACAGCGGTAATGTTATCTCTGCAACAGCTAATATTTCACTTCTCAGGAATGGTGAAAAGGTTGTAGGTCTCAGCAGAGGTGACGGTCCTATTGATGCTTCATTCCTTGCTATTGAGCAGATTGTAGGACATCATTACGAGCTTGATGATTTCCAGATTCAGTCTGTTACCGAAGGACGTGAAGCAATGGGCTCAGCTCTTGTTAAGCTTCGTTCAAACGGAAGACTTTATTCCGGTAAGGGAATTTCCACCGATATTATCGGTGCAAGTATCAGAGCATATCTCAATGCTCTTAACAAAATTGTTTATGAGGAGGCATAATTTATGAATAAGCTTTCTTTTTCAATAAACGGTTGGAACGGATATACATGGCAGGATTTTGTTGCTCTTGCTGAAGAAAACGGTTTTAAAGGTATTGAGCTTCACAATATAATCGGTTCTGAATTTTACGGTAAAGACGGTCCTTTCCATAAATACAATTCTGCAGCAACAATGCGTTCCTTAAACGATAAAGGTATTTCTGTACCCTGTGTTGATATCAGTGTTGATGTTTCAGGTACTGATATTGAGGAAAACAGAAAACACATAAAAGAATATATTGAATTTGCATCGTCAATCCGTTCACCTTTTGTAAGAGTTTATGCATCAGGTGAAAGTGAAAACGCAAAGGAAAATGTTCTTTCCTGTCTTTCTGAATTAACTGATTTTGCTTGCGAGAAAAATGTAACAATTCTTATCGAAACAACCGGTATGTTCAGAAATACTGCAGCTCTGCGTGATATCCTTATCGAATTTGCCTGCGATTCAGTAGGCGCACTCTGGGATATGTATCATACCTTCTGTGAAGAAGGGGAGGATCCCGAAAAAACAATTACCAATTTAGGTGCATATATAAAGCACGTTCATATCAAGGACTCGGTTGTAGTTGACGGTGTGCGTGAATACTGTCTTATGGGTGAAGGTGAAATGCCCACAGATGTTATGATCAATGCTCTTTCATCTGTAAACTATGACGGATTTATTTCTCTTGAATGGAATCCCGACTGGATGGAAGATTTACAGGAAATTGATGTAATCTATGCCCACTTCTTCCAGTATATGCAGCAGTTCCAGTCTCCTTCAAGAAAAAAGAGCCATCTCTATTCCAATAAACGCAATACAGGCCATTTCATCTGGAAAAAGGAAGCTCTTATCAGAAAGACTTTTTCTCAGGTGCTTGATGCAATGGTTGAGGAGTTCCCTGATCAGTATGCCTTCAAATATACTACCCTTGACTACACAAGAACCTATGCACAGTTCAGAGACGATGTTGATGAATGCTGCAGAGCTTTCCTTGCTTTAGGTGTTAAGCCCGGCTCACATGTTGCTGTATGGGCAACAAATATTCCTCAGTGGTATATTGCATTCTGGGCAGCTACAAAAATCGGTGCAGTTCTTGTTACAATGAATACTGCTTATAAGATTCATGAGGCAGAATATCTCCTCAAGCAGTCAGATACACATACACTTATTCTTGTTGAAGGCTACCGTGATTCTCATTATGCAGATATTATCGGTGAACTCTGTCCCGAAATCAACGATCTTAAACCGGGTCAGCCTTTACACAGCAAGAGACTTCCGTTCCTGAGAAATATTATTACTGTAGGCTTCAGGAAAAAGGGTTGTCTTACCTGGGAGGATGCAATTGCAAGAAGTGAAAATGTGTCTCTTGAAGAGGTTTACAGAATTGCAGCTACCGTTAACCCTGACGATGTATGTAATATGCAGTATACATCCGGTACAACGGGCTTCCCCAAGGGTGTTATGCTTACACACTATAATGTTGTAAATAACGGTAAGTGTATCGGTGACAGAATGGATCTTTCCACTGCTGACAGAATGATGATTCAGGTGCCTATGTTCCATTGCTTCGGTATGGTTCTTGCTATGACAGCATCTATGACTCACGGTGTAACACTTTCACCTATTCCTTATTTTACTCCGAAGCCGTCTCTTGCCTGCATCAATCAGGAAAAGATTACCTGCTTCCACGGAGTTCCCACAATGTTTATTGCTCTTCTTGAGCATCCTGATTTCATTAAGACTGACTTCTCATATATGAGAACGGGTATTATGGCAGGCTCACCTTGTCCGATTTCTGTTATGAAGGACGTTGTTGAGAAGATGCATATGGACGAGATTACAATCGTTTACGGTCAGACTGAGGCTTCACCCGGCTGTACAATGAGTTCAACAGATGATTCACTTGAGGTCCGTGTAGGCACTGTCGGACGCGCTCTTCCCGAAATTGAATGTAAAATCGTTGACCCCGAAACAGGTGAAGATTTACCTGTAGGTGAAACCGGTGAATTTGTTGCACGAGGCTATAACATAATGAAGGGCTATTATAAGATGCCTAAAGCAACAGCAAGTGCAATCGATAAGGACGGCTGGCTTCACACCGGTGACCTTGCATGTAAGACTGAGGACGGCAACTATAAGATTACGGGTCGACTTAAGGATATGATTATCCGTGGCGGTGAAAATATCTATCCTAAAGAAATTGAAGAATTTATCTATACTCACGAAAAGGTCAAGGACGTTCAGGTAATCGGTGTACCTGATGAACAGTACGGTGAAGAAATTGCAGCCTGGATTATTCTTAAAGAAGGTGAGACAATGACCGAAGATGAAATGAAGCAATATATCAGAGACCATATGGCAAAGCATAAGGTTCCGAAATATGTTGATTTCGTCGATGGCTTCCCCATGAATGTTGCAGGTAAGATTCTTAAGTATAAGATGAGAGAGGCTGCTGTTGAAAAATATGGCCTTCAGAAAGCCAACTCCGTTGAAACCGCATAAGAACTGGAAGTGTAATAATGAACTATCCTATTATCGACTCCCACTGTCATGTTTATCCCGATAAGATAGCTGACAAGGCAGTTGAAAGCATCCGTGATTTTTACGATCTTCATATGAGCTATGACGGGAGATATTCAACTCTTATAGAAAACGGCAGTAAAAACGGAGTAAGACATTATATCGTTTTTTCTGTTGCAACTGTTCCCAAGCAGGTTCAGGCTATAAATAAATACATAGCTGAAACTGTCAGAAGCAGCGGGGGAATTATGACGGGACTCGGTTCTCTTCATCCTGATTCTGACACAGTTGAAGAAGATATTGAGCACATTATCAGACTCGGACTTAAAGGCGTAAAGCTTCATCCGGACTTTCAGAAATTCCGTATTGATGACGAAAAATGTGACAGAATCTATGAGCTGTGCAGAGGCAGGCTTCCCGTTCTTCTTCACACAGGAGATCACAGGTACGATTTTTCAAATCCTGACAGACTTATACCGGTTCTTGAAAAGTATCCCGATTTAACAGTTATCGGTGCTCATTTCGGCGGTTGGTCTGTATGGGATGAGGCTGCAGAAAAGCTTCATAAATATGATAACTTTTATGTTGACTGCTCGTCGTCATTTGATTGGTTATCACCTGATAAAGCAAGGGAAATCGTAAGACTATACGGTGCTGACAAGGTGCTTTTTGCTACGGATTTTCCGATGTGGTCTTATGAAACTGAGCTGGAAAAATTCAGGGCTATGGAGCTTGCTGATGATGAACAGCGGAAGATTTTATATGAAAACGCTTTAAAGCTCTTTGATTTAGATGAAAAAATTATACTTTAAACGAAAAAATTTATTAATTCTATTGACAAGGTTCTTTTAAAGTGATAAAATTTCTACAAATCAAATAAAAGGCTATGACGAAGACGGATGAAACCGAGCATTTTCAGAGAGCTGACGGTGCTGTAAAGTCAGTAATGTTAAATTTCAAATCCCATCACTTCTGAGCTGGAAGGGCGAAAGATATACGAGTAGTTCTTCACGTGAATGCTACGTCAGTGCATAGAGCTTGTCAGAGCTTGAAGGTGGCGGTTGTTATCGCAATTTGAGTGGTACCGCGGGTATTATTTAGTGTTTTACTCGTCTCAAAGTTTTCTTTGAGACGGGTTTTTATTTTTTTTGAAATTATAAAAGGAGGACGGCGTATGGAACTTAATAAAATGCATAACGAGCTTAAAGAGGTTGCTTTTCGAATTAAGGAGATGCGCGAAATTGCAGGATATTCTCAGGAAGAGATGGCCGCTAAGGTAGATATCAGTGCTGAGGACTACTGTGCATACGAGCAGGGTACTGCTGAT